>CAUZKZ010000126.1:0-11940 GCA_963580345.1 Verrucomicrobiia bacterium
GCTGCGACCCTTCCAGGGTCGGGTTCCCCTCGTATCAATGTCCAGGGGTGTCGCTGCGCTCAACCCCTGGCTACACGCTGTGTGATCGCTCCGGGATCGGGGCTGGGCGCTTGGAAAGCGCCGCCACGGTTACTTGACCCAGTCGGGGATTTGGCCGTCGCCGGTCTTTTTGCCCTGGGCGACCCAGCTCAGGTTGAAGCGGGCCACGGTAGAACCGCCCTTGGGGCCGCCTTCGAAGTGGCAATAGATCCAGCCTTCACTCTTGGTGCCGGGGCGTCCGGAAGTCATGGCGGAGTAGGCGAAGGACCCTTCGAAGACGAGGCGCTGCACCGGCCAGGTCTTGCCGGCGTCGAAGCTGGCCCACACCGTGCCGAGCTTGCGGCCGCCCGGGCTGTCGCAGTTGCTGTAGAGCAGGACGTCCTTGCCGGCCACCGCCAGGCGCGTCAGGCCTGCCATGCATCCGTAGTTGGTGTTCTGCGGTCCATCCGGAAGCACTTCGCAGAACTTCAGATCCGCCCAGGTCTTGCCGCCATCGGTGCTGGTGGCGGTCCAACGCCGGCGCGGATTGGCTCCTTCCTGGGCCCAGTGCCGGCGCGAGTTGTAGTAAACGGTGCCGTCGCTCAGTTCGGCGACGGTTGCCTCGCCGGTGCCGTTGGCAGGAAAGGGATCGCTGGCCTGCCAGGTCTTGCCGCCGTCGTCGCTGAAGATGGCGTTGGTGTAGTGGTCCGGCCAGCGGGCATGCTCGTTCTTGCCGGCGTACCAACGCGAGGGGCGCACCAGGCGTCCCTTGTGCTTGCCGTGGCGCAGGGTGATGCCGTGATCGTTCATGTGCACGGAGGGCAGGTTGCCGTTCTTGTCCTTGCCGATGACGGTTTCCTGTGGCTGCCAGGTCTTGCCGTGGTCCTTGCTGCGGAAGATCTTGATCGGGGCGGGCGGGTGGCGCTCTTCCACGAAGGCGATGAGGTCGCCGCTCTTTTCGTCGACCGTCAGCCCTCCGCCCTGGAAGCCCGGGTTCGAGATCACGATCTCCTCCCCCCAGGTCTTCCCTCCGTCTTCGCTGCGACAAGCCCGCACGCTCTTGCTTCCGAAGGTCGCGATGACAGTTCCGTCCACCGCCACCACCACATTGGGGAATCGCTCGCCCTTGAAGACCTGCGCCATCTCGAGGACCGGGTCGCCCAGGAACTTATCGATCTTACCCTCCGCGAGGTGACCCGCCGCGGTCTTGTGCCCGTCCGCAATGGCGAGGGTTGAAGCGGTGAGCCCGCAGAGGGCGGTGAGCGCCAGTCGGCGGACGGTCTTGATTTCAGGGTGTGTGCGCATGATGTCGGTTGGTTGATTGACAAGTGAAGGGATTCTCATTGCAGTGCCAATTAGGCTCGGCCGATGGCCGGTTCGAGCACCACGATGAAGGCCCTAACACCCACGATCAGCCTGCGCAAGCGGAAGAATGTCACACGTGCGGGTTCCGTCCTGGTGTTGGGTTGGGCCCTGGGCCTTTTGGCGGGCACGGCGCAGGAGAAACCCTTCGCTCCCCCGCCGATGAAGGTTGCGGAGGGATTCGAGGTCAGCCTCGCGGCCGCGCCACCGCTCGTAAACTACCCGATGATGGCCTGCCTCGATGACGAGGGCCGCCTCTACATCGCGGAGAGCGATGGGCGCAACCTGAACACCAGAGCGGAGATCGAGAAGGAGCTCCCCCGCTTCGTGCGCCGCCTGGTCGATACCGACCGCGACGGGGTCTTCGATCAGAGCACCATCTTCGCCGACAAGATGACAATGCCGGAAGGCGGACTGTGGCACGAGGGCGCCCTCTACATCATCTCGGCCCCCTACTTGTGGCGGCTGGAAGACACCGATGACGACGGGGTGGCCGACAAGCGCGAAAAGATTCTGGGCTCGATGGAGTTCGACGGCCGCGCCAACCAGCACGGGCCCTACCTCGGACCCAACGGGCGCCTCTATTTCACCGGCGGGGTCTTCGGATACGAGTTGGTGGGCACCGACGGAAGCCGCACCGGGAAGGGCCGCGCCGCCGGGGTCTTTTCGTGCCGGCCGGACGGGAGCGAGGTGCGGGTCGATGGACAGGGCGGGATCAACCCGGTCGATGTGGCCTTCACCCGGTCCGGCGAGATGCTCTCGACCTGCGCCATCTTCGACAGTTACGGCGGGAAGCGGCACGATGCCCTCATTCACTGGGTGCGGGGCGGACTGACCCAACGCGTCTACGGGGTGCCCCTCCTTCCCGAGACAGGCCATCGCCTTCCCGCCCTGAGCCGTTGGGGCCAGGTCGCCCCGGCCGGATTGGTCCGTTACCGCGGCGAGCACTTCGGGGCCGAGTCGCAGGACACCCTCTTCGCGTGCCACTTCAATACGAACAAAGTGGTCCACGCCCGCCTCGTGCCGGGCGGCGCCACCTTCACGACCGAGGAGAGCGACTTCCTCACTTCGCCCAGCATCGACTTCCATCCCGCCGACATTCTGGAAGACGCCGATGGGAGCCTGCTCCTGTTAGACACCGGCGGCTGGCTCAGTTGGGGCTGCCCGCACTCCAAGATTGCCAAGCCCGAGGTGCGGGGCGCCATCTATCGCATCCGCCGCAAAGGTGGCGCCAATGTCCCCGACCCCCGGGGCCGGAAGATCAACTGGAAAAAACTGCCACCCCTCGAAGTGTCCAACCTGCTGGCCGACCACCGTCCGGCGGTGCGGGACCGGGCGCAGGCCCTCCTCCTCGCGATGGGACCGCGGGCGGTGCCAGGGGTGGTCTCCAACCTCGAAAACGATCCGAGTCCCGCCGTGCGGCAGCGCTGTGTCTGGACTCTTTCGCAAATTGACTCGCGCGAGGCGCGCGCCATGGTCCGTGCCGCCCTGCTCGACCAGGACGCCGGAGTGCGAAGCGCCGCGGCGCGTTCGGTGGGGGAACTGCAGGACAAGGCGGCGGCCCCCGCCCTCCTCAAGCTGCTCGACGATGAGAGCCCCGCGGTGCGGCGTGCGGCCGCCACCGCGCTGGGCCAGATCGGCGACCATTCCGCCGTGCCGGCTCTCTTCGACGCCTTGCAACCCGGCACGGAACTCTACCTGCAACACGCCGTGACCTACGCTCTGATCGAGATCGCCGATTCCTCCGCGACCCTTCCCGTGCTGGGGCAAGGCGACCATCCGCATCGGCAGCGGGCTGCCCTGCGCGTCCTGGACCAGGCCAGCCCCGAATCCCTGGAGCCATCCATGGTGGTCCCCTTCCTCCAGTCGGCGCATCCGGCCCTGCGCGACGAAGCGCGCCGGGTCGTCTCCGGACGGCCGGGGTGGCGGAACGAAGTGATGCAGGTTTTCCGCAATCTGTTAGACGGCGAGAGCCTGGAGGGAGAGGCGGCCCAACTCCTGGAAGGGATCGTGCTCACCTTCGCGGAGGATGACGGATTTCACGGCGAGATCTCGCGCACCCTGGTCGAGAAGGCCACTCCGGTCACCGTCAAGACCGGGCTCCTCACCGCGATCGGATTCATGGAAGCGCTGCCGGAGTCTCTTCACCCCGCGATCCGATCCGCGCTGACCTCGTCCTCGCCGTCCCTCGTGTCCGAAGCGCTGGCGGTGGTCCTGCGCTTCGGAGCGGGCGGGAGTTTTGCGGTGGAACTCGAAGCGATGGGATCCGGCCGCGACGTCCCCGCCGCCCTCCGCGTGGCCGCCCTGGAAGCGATGGCCCAGCACCACAAGGCGCTTGCCGACGACGCCTTCACGCCGTTGCTGGAGGTGGCGCGCGATCCCGCCTCTTCCGCCCTCCTCCGCCGCCAGGCCGCGCGGGCCCTGGGCCGGCTCGAACTTGTGCAGACCAACCAATCGCAGGCCCACCGTCTTTGCGAACTGATCGCGGCAGCCTCGCCCCTGCAGGTGCCCTTCCTCCTGCAACCCTTCGAGAACCTCGCCGCCCAGGACTGGCCGGCGGACCGGCTCGAAGCCCTCGGCCTGAAGCTCGCCGCCGCCCTCGCGCAAAGCCCCGCCCGCGCCTCGCTCCGCCCCGCGCAGATCACCCGCCTCCTGGAACGCTTCCCGCCCTCCACGCCAAACACGCTGGCCGCGCTACGGGAACTCTCCACAGACGATGCGAGTGGCGCCGCCGAACGCGAATCGAAACTCGTGGCCCTCCTCGAGTTCGCGAACGCTGGAAACGCCTCGCGCGGACGCATCCTCTTCCACGCCCACCGCGCCACCTGCGCGCTCTGCCATCGCATCGACGGCCAGGGCGGCTCCCTCGGACCGAATCTCTCCAAGATCGGCGGGATCCGAAGCCGCAAGGACCTGCTCGAAGCGATCGTCTTTCCCAGCGCCACGGTGGTGAACGGCTTCGAATCCTACGTCCTCACCGGCCCGGACGGCGTGGCACATACCGGCCTCTTGCAACGCGAAACCCCCGAGGCGGTCTACCTCCGCGACGCCGGCCAACGCCTCCAGCGCATCCCCCGCGAGCAGATCACGAGCATGGTCCGCTCCCCGGTCTCCGCCATGCCCGCCGGCCTGGAAGGAATCCTCTCCGCCCTCGAACTCGCCGACCTCGTGGCCTTCCTCGAGACTTGCCGGTAGACAGGGATCGTGCCGCGAAGCGGTCCCCAACCCTGGCTCGGGCCGTGAGGCAGGCCTTCAGCCTGCGGGAAACATGCGGGCCATTTCATGGGGCGATGCCCCATGCTGGGTTGAAAGAAGGCCGTTGGCCTTCTCAGCGTGGCGATAGGCGCGGCCCGGGCCGGTCCGCGGGGGTTGATCGGCACCCCGCGGCTGAACTTGGAAAGTAGTCTTGCGCTGGCGACGGGAGGATTTCTACTAGCCGCTCCCAGCGCGGGCCACCAGGCAGACCAATGTCGACTGAAACTTCCTCCACCCACCGCCTTCCCCTCGGGGGCAGCCTCGCGGTGCTGGCGGCGGCCTTCTTCGGTTGGTTCTTCGGCGGGATGCAGATCCTCATCACCCACCTCGCGATGCGGCCCGCGTCACTCGACCTCATGGATCGGGTGGGATGGCTGAGTCTCTCGGTCTACAACGACCTCAACAGCCGGGCCGCCGAACTGGTGGGAAGCGAGGCCGCCACCTTCAAAGCCTGGAACACCGTGGCGGCGCAGTGGTTCACCTGGTTCCAGGTTGCCTTCCTCTTCGGTGCCGCGGTCGGTGGTTATCTCTTCGGGAAGTTGGGCGACAAGGTGGGCCGCACGCGCGCCCTCGGCATCTCCATCCTCTGGTTTTCCGCCTTCACGGGGATCGGTTGGTTTGCGCAGAGCCCGGGCCAACTTCTCGTCCTGCGCTTCCTGGCCTGTCTCGGAATCGGAGGGACCTGGCCGAACGGGGTGGCGCTGGTCTCGGAGGTTTGGTCGAAGGTCGCCCGCCCCGTCTTGGCGAGTTCGATCGGGATGGCCGGGAACCTCGGGATCTTCGTGATGGCCACCCTCTCGGCCAGTTATGCGGTGACTCCCGAGTCGTGGCGGTGGGTCATGGTCGTGAACGCCTCCCCCTTCCTGCTCGGGATTCTCGTCCTGCTCCTGGTCCCCGAATCCCCGGCCTGGAAACACCGGACCGTCTCGCCGGCACCCGCCAATTCGCCGGCACCCCTCGAGTTGAGCAAACGCGGGGCCTCCGTCTTCCGGCCACCCTACCTCGGCGTGACCCTGCTGGGGATCGCGCTCGCCACCATCCCGCTCATCGGCGGGTGGGGCAGCGCCAACTGGATGATCCCGTGGGCGGACGAGATCGGCTCCCGCACGGGGGACGACGACCTCAAGGCTCATGTCGGCATGTGGCGGGCCCTCACCAGCATCGCGGGAAGCCTCGTGGCCGGCCTGCTGGCGGTTTGGGCCGGGCGGCGGCTCGTCTACTTTCTCACCAGCCTCGGCGCCCTGATCGCAGCGCAGATCGCCTTCTGGTTCACGACCCCGGGCGAGGGGACCTTTTTCTTCTGGGTGGCGGCGCTGGGGCTCTTCAACGGCATCTATTTCGGCTGGCTGCCGTTTTTCCTTCCCGAGCTCTTCCCCACCAAGGTCCGATCGACCGGGGCGGGGGTGAGTTTCAATTTCGGCCGCATCCTGACCTCCGTCACGATGGTCGCGACCGGATACCTGATGGGGCTCTTCGACGGCGACTACGCCAAGATCGGACGCGTCACCAGCATCGTGTTCCTGTTAGGGATGGTGGCGATTTTGTTTGCGCCCGATACGAGCAAGCGGGATATGGAGCAGTAAGCCAGGACATGATTCGGATCAAACTCGACCTCGCCCCCGGCCGGAAGGAGCTCTACACCGCGGCGCTGGCGCGGCTGCGTGCGGTGCGACCCGCGGAAGACGGCGCGGACGCCCTCGTCACGGGCGATGTCTCCGCTGCAAAGGACTCCCCCGTCCCCTGCCTCCTCGACGGGCCGGAGGAATGCGACCCGGGGCAACTCGAGAGGCTTTCCGGGGTCAGCGTGATGCCCGGCCACGAGTGGCGCTTTCTGCCCGAAATCCTTCCCGTCGCGGAGTGCCACGCCGCCGGCCAACTCGGCGCTCCGGGCCTGCTCCGCATCCACCACTGGCTCGCGGCCGACCTGCCGCCCCGGCGCGCCGCCTTCGCGCAGGTCGATCTCGCCCACTGGTTTTTCGGCTCCCCGCCGGCCCGCGCGCACTTCCTGACGCGCCCGCACTACCTGCAACTGCACCTCGGCTTTCCGGGTGACGGGATGGCCCTCATCGACCTCGCGACCAACCGCCCCGGCACCGCGTCGTACTACTCGATGCACTTGATTGGATCCGAGGGAGCGGCCTATGCCGACGATCACCGCAACGCCCACCTCCTCATCGGCGGAGAAGGATCGCGCGCCATCGTGCACGAGCAGAACCTGCTCCTCGCCATCCAGGCCATGGTCAAGGAGTTCGTCGCCGGGATCAGCGGCAAACGGGCCTGGAACGTCGCGTTGCAGGACACCGTGCACGCGCAACAAACCCTCAAGGAGGTGCCCGATGCCTGACAAGATTTATCGCGCCCTGGTCCTCAGCGTGGTCAAGCACGGCTACCTGCCGAACGCGGTGGCGGCCCACCCGAGGTTCGAGCTGGTGGCAGTCGCGGACGACGCGGACCGGCCGGACTGGACTCACGAGCGCAACCAGCTCTACGCCGACCAACACGGCATTTCCTATCTTCGCGATGTCGAGAGCTCCCTCAAGGACATCGATTGCGAAGTGGTGGTGGTCAGTTCGGAAGCGGAACGGCACTGCGACCTCGCCATGCGGGCCGCGCTGGCCGGCAAGCACATCGTGGTCGACAAGCCGCTCTCGCCGAAACTCGCGGAATGCGACGCCCTGGTTGCAGCCGTGAAGGAGAACGGGGTGACGTGCCTGGTGTGGAACCGCAACTTTTTACCCGCCCTGGTCGAAGCGCGGCGGGCCCTGGAGAGCGGCGCGATCGGCGACCTCCAGGCCATCCACTGCGACTTCTATTTTTCCAAGGACGCCGGCCCGCGGAAGGGCTCTCGCGGACCGGGTGATCCGCCCCTCGACTGGGTGGAGCGGCAAATGGATGCGCACGCCGACGGATCCGACGGCGGGGTCGGAGTGCAGCCCCTGGGCGAGCTCCAGATCGAGGGAATCTATCCGCTGGCCTACATCCGGATGTTGGTGAACTCCCGGGTCCAGCGCGTCTTCGCCGCCACCGCCACCCATTTCCACCAGGCCAACGTCGACAACGAGGTCGACGATCTCGCCACCGTCTCGCTCGAGATGGAAAGCGGCTGCGTGGGCTCTCTCTGCATCGGGCGCATCGGGGCCGCCAGCCATCCGGACATCGGGGAGATCAAGCTGCACCTGCTCGGCAGCGAGGGCTCGCTCGTCATCAGCGAAGCGCGGCCCGAGGTGGCAGTCTACCGCCGCAATCAACCGCCCGCCGAGTTCAAGCACCGCCGAGTCGCGGACGAAAACAATTTCTTGCTAATGGAGAACTTCGCGGCTGCCCTCGACCACGGGAGCGAGACCATGCTGGACGCCAACGGGGCCCGCGACATCGCCGCCGTGGTGCAAGCCTCCCTGCAGTCCGCCCGATCCGGAACCCCAATCAATGTGACGCCATGACCCCCACCGAACTGAAAGAAGCCCTTCACTCCGGCCGGACCGTCTTCGGCACCTGTATCGTGTCGCCCTCTCCCGTGTGGCCCAAGGTGCTCGCCGATTGCGGCCTCGATTTCCTGTTCATCGACACCGAGCACGTCGCCCTGAACCGCGAAACCATTTCCTGGATGTGCCGCACCTACCAGGCCATGGGTCTGCCGCCCCTGGTGCGCATTCCCACCCA
Source organism: Verrucomicrobiia bacterium (assembly GCA_963580345.1). Lineage (GTDB taxonomy): Bacteria > Verrucomicrobiota > Verrucomicrobiia > Verrucomicrobiales > Akkermansiaceae > Roseibacillus_B. The sequence continues at coordinate 8,296 of CAUZKZ010000126.1, forward strand.
CGATCCCAATGATGCCACGGTAGTGCTCGACGATGGGGCCGCGGGGGTGATCGTGCCCTACGTCGAGCGCCCCGAGACGGTTCGCGCCATGGTCGGCGCCAGCAAACTGCGCCCGCTCAAGGGCCGGCGCGCAGAGGAAGCCCTGGCCGGAGAGTCTCTCGAAACGGGTCTCTCGGACTACATCGCAGAGCACACCGCCAACAATCTCCTCGTCGTGAATATCGAGAGCGTCCCCGCCATGGAGGCCCTCGACGAGATCCTCGCCGAGGAAGGTCTGGACGCGGTCCTGATCGGTCCCCACGACCTCTCCACCAACCTGGGGGTCCCCGAACAGTACGACCACAAGCGCTTCCTCGAAGCCTGCGAAATCATCTTCCGCAAAGCCCGCGCGGCCGGAATCGGGGCCGGCATCCACCACTGGCTCTCGCCCGACAAGCAAGTTGCCTTCGTGAATATGGGCGCGAACCTCCTCGTGCACAAAGCCGACGCCATCTTCTTCCGGACCGGGCTTCAAAAGGAGCTGGCCGAGATCAAGGAACTCCTCGGCGAGGCCGGCCCGGCAAGCGAAGGCGGCGAAGTGGCGATTTGACCGTTGCGGGACGCCGGGAAAATGTGGCACGACCGTCCCGGTCGGTATCTGAACTCTCTTTGAAGCCGTCCCCGCCGAGGAGTCCGGACTCGACTTCGTCCACCGATGGAAGCCCCGCCAGCGCTCCGAGGTCGAACTCATCAGCAGTTCCTACTCCGAAGGCGGCGTGGCCCTCGGCGACTTCGACAACGATGGCCTCAACGATCTGTTCTTCGGAAACGGCATGACACGCGACTTCTGGAACGCCGACCTGCGGGCCAAGGTGCACGAAATCAACAAGCGCACCGGCGGATACGCCTGGACCGGCTACGAGCCTCTCAAGGAGCGCAATCGCCTCTACCGGAATCGCGGTGGAATTCACTTCCTCGTCCCCGGCCCACGGATAGCGTTGGCCGGATAGCGTTGGCCTGCCACCGCACTCCAAGATATTCCGAGCTCACGGAGCGTTCCACCTTCGCCGGGCGGCCCGTGACGCGTTTTTGGCGTTGCGATGCCGGCGGGAACGATCCAGATTGTTCACTTAAATGAAACATCCCGCCGAGATCGCGTTGCTCGGGGCCGGCATTCTCTTCCTGGTCACGCCGGCCTCCCACGGCGCGGAGTCCGGGGAGATTTCCTTCGCGCGCGACTTGATGCCCATCTTCTCGCGGGCCGGGTGCAACGCCGGAAGCTGTCACGGGCACCGCGACGGCAAGGGCGGGTTCAAGCTCTCGCTCTGGGGCGAATCGCCGACCCGGGATTACAAGGCGCTGCTGGAGTCGAAGAAGCGCGTGAAGCTCGACGACCCCCTCGCCAGCCTGGTCCTGCAAAAGCCCACCCTGCAAGCCGACCACAAGGGTGAAAAACGATTCGGAGTGGACTCGCGGGAATACCACCTCCTGCGCCGCTGGCTGGAAGAGGGAGCGAAAGACGACACCACCTCCGCGCCAAAACTCGAGTCCTTGCTTGTCTCTCCGGAGTCGCTCCTCCTCACCGAACCGCAGCGCGACCTGCAGCTGAAGGTCGAGGCCGTCTTCGCCGACGGCGAGCGGCGGGACGTGACTTACTGGTCGGTCTTCACCCTCTCCAACCTCGTTGCGAAGGTGAGCCAGGAGGGCCGCGTGCAGTTCCTCAAGCCGGGAGAGACCACCGTGATCGTGCGCTATCTCGACCGCCGCGTTTCGGCCCGCCTCGCCCTCGTCCCGGATCGTCCCAATTTCGTGTGGAGCGCTCCGCCCGAAGCGAACTATATCGACCGGCACGTCTTCGCCAAGCTGCGCACCCTGCGTGTCAATCCCTCGGGCCTCTGCGACGACGTGACCTATGTGCGGCGCGCCTATCTCGACATTCTCGGAATTATTCCGACCGCCGAGGAAGCCCGCTCCTTCGTTGCGGATTCCGACCCCGACAAACGCGCCACGCTCGTCGACCGGCTGCTCACCCGTCCCGAGTACGCCGAGTTCTGGGCCCTGAAGTGGTCGGACCTCCTTCGCAACGAGGAAAAGGTCCTGGACCGGACCGGGGTGGCGAAGTTCCACGAGTGGCTTCGCGCCAGCCTGGCGGAAGGCAAGGGACTCGACCGCTTCGCCCGCGAACTGCTCACCTCCCGCGGAAGCACCTACAAAAATCCCGCCGCAAATTATTACCGGGCCCTGCGCAACCCGACCGAGCGGGCCGAGGCCACCGCCCAGGTCTTCCTCGGCGCCCGCCTGCGCTGCGCCAAGTGCCACAATCATCCCTTCGATCGCTGGACACAGGACGAGTACTACCAGTTCGCGGCTCTTTTCGACGGCCTCGATTACAAGATCATCGAGAACAAGCGGCGCGACAAGCACGACAAGCACCAGTTCATCGGTGAGCAGGAAGTCGAACTCGTCTCGAAGAGGGAGTTTGTCGATCCGCGTACCAAGAAGCCTCCCACCGCCCGTCTCCTGGGATCGGAAACGCCGCTCCTCGCGGAGAATCGCGACCGCTTCGAGCAACTGGCGGACTGGATCACCGCCCCCGAGAACACCCTGTTTGCCATGGTGCAGGCCAACCGCATCTGGTTCAACGTGACCGGGCGCGGCCTCGTCGAACCGGTCGACGATTTTCGGCCCACCAACCCGCCGAGTCATCCTGATCTGCTCAAAGCCCTCGCGCGCGACCTCGTCGAAAACGGATACGACCTCCGTCATCTCATCAGGCGCATCGCGGCCTCGCGAACCTACCAGCTCACGAGCGAATCCAACGAGACCAACGCGGAAGACACCCTGAACTATGCCCGCGCCCCCACTCCGCGGTTGGCGGCCGAAGTCCTGCTCGATTCCATCCACGAGGCGCTCGACACCCCCGCCCGCTTTTCAAAGTACGAAAACGTGACGCGGGCGCGGGCCCTGCCAGGCATCGAGGGTGCCTATCTCGAGAGAAATCCGCATCCCGACGATCGCTTCCTCCGCCTCTTCGGCAAGCCCCCGCGGCTCATCAACTCCGATGCGGAACGCCTGAACGACACCTCCCTCGCCCAGGTCTTCGAACTCACCAGCGGAGAAACCCTCTCCTCCCTCCTCGCCGCGAAGGACAACCGGCTCGAAGCTCTTCTCGCCTCCGGCAAAAACGACGAGCAGATCCTCGACGCCCTCTACTGGGCCACCGTCTCGCGGGCCCCCGCCGGAAAGGAGAGCGAGGGAATGCTCGCCCACCTCGCCGGAAAAGCGCGAGAGGCAAAACGCACCGCCCTGCAGGACATCGCGTGGGCGCTCGTCAACTCGAAGGAATTCATGTTCAGGCACTAGGGGAAGTTTAAAGTTTAAGGTTTAATGTTTTTGCATCGCGAGTTTGGCATCGTAGGTCGTGGCAATCGAATCTTATGCCGGCGGGGACGCCGGCATCCACCAGGTGATCAATTTGAAGCGATCTTGAGGCTCGCACCAGGCCGGCAGGGACGCCGGCATCCACCAGGTGATCAATTTGAAACGATCTTGAAGCTCGCACCATGCCGGCAGGGACGCCGGCATCCACCAGGTGAACAATTTGAAACGATCTTGAAGCGCGCATCATGCCGGCAGGGACGCCGGCATCCACCAGGTGAACAATTT
>CAUZKZ010000127.1:0-11893 GCA_963580345.1 Verrucomicrobiia bacterium
ATCTGCACCCGCCCAAACCGAAGCACCGGCCTCGAAGGTTACTTCATACTGCTTGTCCTTATCATTCGCGGCGACTCCCTTCTGCATGGTCAGGACGTTGGCGGTCGATGCTCCCGGAATCTGAAGGATGAGCGGAGTCAGTTCTCGTTCCAGTTCTTGCCGCCGGGCGGTCAGTTCCTCGAGGGCCTTCTTGTTCCGCGCCAATTCATCGGCATCGGCGGTCAGCTCCGGAAGTTTGATGTGCGTGATCTGGCTCCACACTCCGGGACCGTCGTAGCTGGTAGTCAGGGTGCTGTGGAAGATGCCCGCCATGGCGTAGTAGTCGCGGGTGGGGACCGGGTCGAACTTGTGATCGTGACAGCGTGCGCAGGAGAGGGTCAGCCCCAGGAAGGTGCGCCCGATGCGATCGATCTGGTGGTCTACCACGTCCGCGGCCAGTTGCCCCTTGATATAGTTCTGAAGCGTCCACGGCCCGATCGCGAGGAATCCGGTCGCGACGATCAACTCGCGCCGTTGCGCGACGCTCTCGGCCGGAAGCAGGTCTCCCGCGATCTGCTCGCTAATGAATCGATCGAGCGGTTTGTCGGCGTTGAGGGCCGCGATGACGTAGTCCCGGTAGCGCCACGCATCGCGAATCAGAACATTTCCCTGGATATCGGCGAGGTCGGCGTAACAGGAGAGATCGAACCAGTGCCGCGCCCAGTGATCCCCGAAGGCGGGCGAAGCGAGGAGACGGTCGACCACCTTCTCGTAGGCTTCATCCGTTTCGTCGGCGAGGAAGGCCGCGATCTCCTCGGGCGTCGGCGGCAATCCGGTGAGATCGAAGCTGAGCCGACGCAGGAGACGATGGCGGTCCGCGTCCGCAGCGGGCTTCAGACCGTCCGCTTCCAGCCGGGCCAGGATGAACTGGTCGATCGCGCCGCGCGCCCAGTCGGGATCGGCCGGGGCAGGCGGGGCGTGCTGCCCGATCGGCTGCAGCGCCCACAAATCCTTGCCGCCGCGTTGCTCCTCGGCCGGGACGATGGTCGGGAGAACGGATGCCAGCACCACCACCAGGGCGCGCCTTGTGGAACGAATCATCATTCTGCGGAGCCTGGTAGTGATCGCAATTCCTCGAGCAGGACTTCCCGGGCCATTCCCACGTGTTGGTTCATGCGGCGACGGGCCTCCTCGACATCGCCGGAGAGCAAGGCCTCGTAGACTTCGAGGTGGGCCTGGCGGGTGGCCTCCTTGCGCTTCTCTCCTCCCGGAAGGCGAACCAGGTGCGGTTCGAGCAGTCCCAGAATGGAGCGAAGCATGGCGGTGAGGACGGGGTTGCCGGCCAGTTTGGCGATGGCGAGGTGAAAGCCAATGTCGGCGTGATAGTGGACCAGCCGCTCCTCCGTCGTGGCGTGCACCTCGAGGGCTTCGGCCGTCTTGAGGGTCTCCTCGAGCGCGTCGCGGACCGGCAAGAGGTCTTCCACACGGCCCCGCCGTGCCGCGGCGCTGACGCACTCCTCCTCGATCAATTGCCGGGCATCCAGGAGGTGGAAGAGGCTGGAATCGGCCTGCATCACGGCATGGTCCAGCGTTTCGGTCAGGGCCCCGACCAGGGGCGAATAATCGAGCGCCTGCACGAAGGCGCCGCTTCGCGAGACGATCCGGATCAGACCCATGGTTTGGACCTGCATCAGGGCGTCGCGCACCAGGCTCGGGTTGACCGCAAAGCGTTCCGCCAGGGCGCGGATGGAGGGCAGCTTGTCGCCCACCCCCAGACCATCGGCCTGAATGGACCGGATCAGGGCCCGGGTCACCTCCCCCGCGGAGTTCCCGTTGGGCGGGACCGGTTTGCCGTTGGGCTTGGCGGCCCGCGATGTTGCGTGGATGTTCATGATTCGCTGGTTGTGGGTCCGGCGGGTCTTGGTTTCCGCCCTTGGTCTCTGCCACTACGCCTGATTATCAGAAATCGTTTCATTCCTGGAGCGGAATGTGCGCCAAATCGACTTTATTTCTCATGAAACGGAGCGAAAGCGGCATTTCGAGCCGTCGCCCCGGGAATATCTGATTATCAGCGATGACCATTCTGGCGGGCAGGTGTCAGGGTTGCAGGGGCACTTTCGTAGCGCGCACCCGGACAAAGAAAGGTTGGGCGGCGGGATCGTTCGGGAGGAGAAACCGGCGCACGACGGTGAGGGTGGGACCATCCTGGGAGGAAGAGACCAGTTCGGGATCGAAGGGCGCCCAGTTGCCGAGATCCGCGGAACTCTCGAGGGCAATGGCCAGATCGAGGGCGGGGTTGCGGAATCGGTAGGTCAGATGCAGGTATGCTCCGACGCGCTCGACCGCCGGCAGACGGGAGGGGACATCGAAGAGGCGGGGATTGGTGCCGAAGACGTATTCGTGGAAGTTACTGCGGCCATCGAGATCGGGATCGGCCCCGGGGGCGGAGAGAGCCGGGTCATCGATCTCGGCGGGGCTGAAGTGGCTGTTGAGCCAGCCCTCGAACTGTTGCAGGACGGTGGCGCCGTTCGGATCACCGGGGCTGCCGTGGATCGGGGAGCCGATGCCCCAGCTCGTGGCGAGGTCCCACTCGTCCCAGGCCACGGAGTCATCGAGAATCACGAGGGCGTAACCGGGGTCGTCGGTGGCGGGGAACCAGCGGTCGTTGTAAGTGAACTTCAGGATGTTCTCTCCCACCGCGTCGTGGAGCTGGATCAATTCGCCGTCATTGTCGAGGCGGCCGGTGTACTCCCCGGCGATTCGGGATAGCGGGACGCTGCTATAGCGCAGGGAGAAGGCGGTTTGATCGGCGACCACGAGGGTGCGTTCACCCGGGTCGAGGAAGCTGTTGAGCGGGAAGACGAAATCGACGCCTGCGACAAAGTGCGCCCCGCTGAGATCGAGGGCAGTGGGACCGGTATTCTCGAGCTCGATGAACTCGAAGAAACCGTCGTTGTCAAAGCCGGCCGCGATTTCGGCCGCGGAGGGATCGGCGGGGTGATAGTGGAGCTCGGTAATGCGCAAATAGAGCTGCAGATCGCTGGGAGCACCGGGGTAGGAAGTCGATGCCACGACGGTTCCGTTGCGATCTCGAATGGTAATGGTCTCGCCCCGTGCCGAGAGTTGGCCGAGGTAGTTTCCCTGCACAAAGCGTTCCTCGTTGCCCTTCGGGGAGGTGCTGCGAGCCCGGAAGGCGTTGACGTCGGGGGAGAGATAGAGAGAGCCGCCGCCAAGGCTGGAGGGAATGACGGTTCCGGGCTTGAAGGTGTGCTCCACTGCGCCCTCCACGATCCAGCCCGAAACATCGACCGCGTACGGGTTCGGATTGGTGATCTCGAGGTATTCGTCCGCCTGGCTGCCCGAGGAGGGATTGAACTTGATCCTGCCGAAGGTCAGCGGCGCCGCACCCGGCTGTGGCCCGGGAATTCCCACCGAGTTGGGGGAGGCCGGGACGGGGACCTCGGCCAGCTCGGGCAGGAGCAGCATGTCGGTGTTGGTGCTGGAGCTGTTGACGGACTGGATCGCCAGCACGTTGTCGCCCTGCCGGACCAATCCGCCAAAAGCCCCGACGTCGACCTCCTCGAATTCCACCGCGAGGGAATCGGAACGGCGAGTCGCAGCGTGATCGAAGGCAAGGAGAGTGCCGGCCGCGCCGCTCACATTCCGGCGCGCGATTTCGGTCCCATTCAAGTAGGCCACGTAGCCGTCGTCGTACTTCACGCGCAGCCGAAGCGCGTCGACGGTCCCCGGGTCGGCGACATCGAAGTGGATACGCAGGAAGGTCGAGGTCGAGTCGGGGTGGACGAGGGAGGGCCGGACGGAGGTGGAAATGAGCGGATCGAAGGTGGATGGGGTGGCCTCGAAACCAAATCCGGTCGGCCCGGCTTGCCAGGCGTCGTCGACAAAGGTGCGGGGCGTCCAACTCAGGCCGAGGCTGTCGTCGCCGGGGACGTGATAGCGCGCGGTGGTGACGCCGGGCTCTCCAGAGACGAGCGTGGAGCCCAGCCCGTCTCCCCCCTGCCCCGCCGCGGCGTGGGTCTGATAGAGATACTCACGACGCTCGTCGAGGTAGTTGGTCTTGAGCAAGGAGATCGCGGTGGGGAAATCGCGAACGATGCCGTAGATGGCCCCCCACTCTCTGAGATCCAGGGCCGTGTCGCGAGTCATGGTGGCGGCCAGCTCGTCGATCCGTGCTTCAAAACGGAGGTCTTCGGCGGGCGTGCCCGGCGGCTGGAGTTGCTCGTCCATCAAGGTCCGCAAGCGGCGCAGGTACATCTCGCGGGTGCGTGAATCGGTGACGAGGGTGTCGATCATCAGGTTGGGCGCGCTGCAACAGGCGTGTTGCGCGGCACCCTGGAACGGGTGGGCGCGGCGACGTTCCGGGGCAATCCCTCCCTCGAACGAAAAACCGTCCCCGCTGATCTCGTCGTCGTAGAAGCGATTCCCGAAGGTCAGATCCTTGTCGTGGGGAATCTGCAACCATTCGCCGGAACCGTTGGTGTCGCGATAGACGTAGAAGTTTTTGGCCCAGCGGTCGAAGTCCTGGGAGATGATCCCGGCGGTGGCGTAGTTGATCATCGCCGGGATATCGATGTGGTCGAAGAGGTACTCGGCGCGGGTGGGGTTGGACGGTCTGACGCCGTCGACCAGGGCCTGCAGATCGGAGTTGTTCTCGTCGCGCCGTGTTTTCTTCTCCACCCCGGAAGTCGAGGAGGTGACGCCGTTGAACATCTTGTAAAGGGCGCCCTCGGGGTCGAGCCCCTTCCGGTCCAACAGATCGGAGTCAACCTGTTCCACAAAGCTGGCGACGCTGAAGAAATCGCCGTTTTGCTCGATCCGCCAGGTGGAGGCGTCGCTGGCGACGACGCCCGCATCGGCATAAGACTCATAGGTGAGGTGGGGGCGAATGTAGGCCTTGTCCTGAAACGTCGTGTTGACGTTGATCTCGTCGACACGCGGGATGTCGGGGGAGAAGCGAAAATGATGGCCGGTGTGGAACTCGAATTTGTAGGACTTCTTGGCCACGCTCTGCGAAGAGGCGCCACGCACCCGGGTGAACACGTTGTCGTAAAACTGCCCCTCGAAATAGACCGACGAGCGCGTTCCGCTGCGCGTGTTGGCCGCCCCGGGATTCTGCACAAACCACGAGAACTTCCGCATGGGCGAGGCCGCGGCGGGGTCCTCGATGATGGTTCCAAAGTACTCCGGAGAGTCCGAGGCACTGAGAAAGGGCGGCGCGCGGCGGCTCTGCGCTGCAGTGTCGGTCGCCACGACCTTCCAGCGCACCATGTCCCCGGGATCGAAGCGCTGGTGCGGGATCGCCGCGGCGTAGACTCCGCCGCCCTGGTCCTGCATCGGAACGGAGACCTCGGAGGCGAATCCGACGCGGTAACGCAGAGTGACGGTGTCGACGGGATGGGTGAGGGCTTCCACCCGCGCTGTGACGGTGAGGTTGCTGCCATCCGCCGGGATGGGCTGGGGGCTGTCGGTCACCTCGCTGATCAAGGGGCCCGCTTCGGAAGGCAGGGCGCTGTTGGCGGCCTTCGGAGTGGGCTGGTCAAAATAGCCGATCGTCACGCCGTCGGTAGCGAGTCCGTAGGAAACATCGGTGAGCTGGGGAGGAAACGCCGGTGCGTATTCGTGCACCACCGTGACGCCATCCGGGCGCACCAGGGCCAGGTATTCGCCGCCGGCCGAGAGCGAGAAGTTGGTGTGGATCTTGCCCCGGGCGTCGATGTAGTCGTTCGAGCTCTGGTTGGAAGCGAAGACCAGGACGTACCCGCCGGGAGGGACGACCACCGAGGGAAACTGCCACTTGTTCAGGTTGTCGGCGCGGTCGGTGAGGTGCCAGCCATCGAGGTTAACGGGCTCGGATCCAAAATTCTGGACCTCGACCCAGTCGGAGGAGTTTCCGTCTCCATCGTTGAGGGTGGCGGAGTTGCTGGCCATGAATTCCGAGATTCGCAGGGTAGCGGGCTCATCGACTACCTCGAGGAGGAGGTCGAAGGTGGAAGCGGGCTCCGCGGGGAAGGTGGCCGTAACGGTGTACTCGGCGGAGGACGCGACGGCGGTCGGGGTGCCGGTGATGGTTCCGGTGGAGAGATCGAAGCCGAGTCCGGCGGGCAGGGCGGGCGTGATCGAGAATCCGCTCGGAATTGAGCCCATCACTTCGGGCGCGTTTGGTTCGATCGGCACCCCACGGAGGTAGGTGGCAGGGCTGGTCGCGTAGCCGGTGAGGGCGGACTGCGCCACCACCGTGATGCGGAGGCCCGCAGCGAAGGGATCATCGGCCGGGAAGGAAGCCGTGACGCTGTACTCGATTTCGGACGTGACACTCTGGGGGGTCCCGCTGATCTGTCCGGTAGTGGGGTTGAGATTCAGGCCCTGGGGAAGGGAGGGCTCCACCGTGAACCCGATGGCGGGGGGGCCGATGATGACCGGATTGTTGGGCGTGACGGCCATTCCCGTCACGTAGGTGGCGGGACTGGTTTCGTAGCCTTCGAAGATGGGATTCTCCGGAACGAAATTCAGGTTGAGGGCGTACTTTTGTTGCAGGTACCAACCCACCGCGTTGATCTCTTCGCTGTCGAGGGCGGTGTCGTAGATCATGAGCTCGGCAACCGCTCCGCGAAAGGCCTGGCCGCCGTCGCGATTGAAAAGGTCGTAGGCTTCCGAAGCGGGATTTCCCAGCGACCCGGGTGCGGTGCCGGTGGGCTGGGCGCTGTTGAGATGGAGTTCGGAGGGGCCCGGCGACCTCGTGACAGCGAAGAGGAGGTCCCAGCCCTCCGGTCCCTGGGCGCTCAGCTCGGTGGGTCCGGCCGGACCGAAATTCAGCTCGTACTCATTCTGGCGGTCGACCCACAGCATCGGGGCGTTGGAGTCGTCGTCGTCGATGATGTTGTGATAGACGCCGAGGTGATCGGGACTGAGGACCGCCACGATCGTCATGTTTCCGGCCTGGGAGCGCAGCGTGACGCTGTCGAAGAAGTCCTGGTCGAAGCGCACCGCGGGCAGACCGTTGCGCTGGTTGGCCCGAAAGGCGGGCCGGAGGAGAGCGATGTTCTGGACCCCGTGATTCCCGCTGCCGCTCGCGTCGTTCCAAAGTCCCACCCCGGCCCCGTCCGCCAGGCCCAGCGCGTCGGCCTTGAACCAGAGCTGCAACTCGGAAGCGCCATCCGTGGTCCCGATGCCGCCCGGCCCGTCACCCCGGACGACTTGCGCGCGGGCCACGGTCAGAGTCAGGATCGCGATGCAGGCAGCGAGACAACTGCCGACTGCGGTGGGGGGTGGCATGGGGGGAAGTAAAATCCTTCTACACTAGGTTCTCGTGAAAGCGGGGTCAAATGGGAGCCGCTACGGTGAGAGTCTCTCAATCTGGTAGATCCCCAGGTCCGGATGGGTGGGTGCGAAGGTAGAATCGGTGAAGAGGGTGGTGTCTCCCGTTCCGTCCACATCGGGATCGAGGGTGGTCCAGTCGTTGGGCAGCAGGGTGTCGGTCGCCCTGACCAGGTACTTGGCGCCCGCTTCCGAACTGAAGGTGATCACCACCGCCCCGGTCTGAAAATCGGGGGGCGTGATGCTGATGATATCGGGCGGGAGCGCAAAGGTGGCGGGCGCCAGCACCAGGTTGTCGATCGCCCCTCCGAAGCGGCCGCTGTTGAAGTTCGACGGACCAACCCGGAAGCGCACGTCGCCGGTTCCGTCCCCGGTATAGGTGAAGCTGTCCGGCAGCAGGATGGTATTGCCGGCCCAGGCTCCGGGCAGATGGATGTAGGCCGCCACCACTTCGTCGGAAGAATTCAGGAGTTCGATGAGGAGGCCGTCGGCGGCGCTGGTTTGCTGGTTGCCGGCCTGGTAGACGGCGGGGCTGGCGAGAAATTCCACCACGTACTCGGTGCCGATTTCATTTGAGACTGCGGTCGCGACGTCCTGGGTGATGACGTTGTTCTCCCAGATCATGACCGCGAAGTTCCGCGGGTTGACTAAGTCACCGGTCTGATTGGCGTGATCGATAATGTGAACCGTCCCGCCCCCCGACTTATTCCACCCGGGCAGATTCCCGCCGACGCCCAGGTCCCAGTCCGTCTCGAACTGGCCCCCGTTGAAGTTGCCACTCGTAAAGTCATCGAAGTCGGCGGTGAAGATCGACTGGGAGTGGGCGCCGGAGCTCAGGGCGAACACGATCCCCGTGGCGAGAGCGCACCGGGCGTTGATGATGAGTATTCGCTCCATGGGGTGGTCCTTTCTTCAAGGTGGAAGAAGGAAGGGTGGGCACAGGGTGCGCGGCAGGCAATCACGGCACGGTCAGGTCGAAGTCATCGATGTACCATCCGGCGAAGGGGCCGAGCGCCGGATCATCGAAGTCATCGGTGATCAACCGAAATTCGATGAGGACCGTCTTGCCGAGCGCGGCGGCGGGCAGAACCTTCGCGACCTGCTCCCAATCGCTCGACGCGCCGTCGAGGAGGTCTTCCAGCACGGCTAGCTCGGAATTGTCGGCGTTGTCGAGGACCCGCACCCTTCCCGAGTCGAATCCGGCCTCGATGTCGTAGAACTGGGCATAGTTCAGGGTGGCGCCACCGGCCGTGGTGAGGTCGATCGGCGGGGATCGGAGCCAGACCTCGGCATCGATGGCATAGCTGCCGGCGAGGTTGGTGCCGAAGCAATTGGCGGGGCTGTTGGCAGCGGCGGGGCCGGCGTTGGTGGGCGTGCCCAGTTCCCAGATGGTCCCACCCGCTCCATCGGAACCGGTGGTCCACTGTCCCTGCCCGCTCTCGAAGTTGTCGGCCAGCTTCGACTCCGGAGGCGCATTGAACTCCTCGATCACGAAAAAGCGTTCCGGGTCGGCAGGGAGAGGAATGGTGAGGGTATTCTCCGGCGGAGTGGCGGCGAGGTCGGCATTGCCCCCGAAGATCGGCCAGTCAATCGGAAGATCGCTGGAAGGATCGATCACGCTGAGAAGATTGTAGAGTTTCCCCTCCGCGCTTTCCCAACTGATGCTGAACTGGCCGGTGGAGGAGTTGTGGGAAATGTCCGTAACGCGCACCCGCGGAGTGATGGCGGGCGAGAGCGCCAGGTTGTCGATCCCTCCCCCGAAGCGCCCGCTACCGAAGGCCGAGGGCCCGACTCGAAATCGCAGATCACCGCTTCCGTCCCCGATGTAGGTAAAGCTGTCCGGAAAGAGGATCGTGTTTCCGCCCCAGGCCCCGGGGAGATGGGTGTAGCTCGCCACCACCACGTCGGAGGGATTCAGGAGTTCGATGAGCAGACCGTCCGTGGCGGAAGTCTGTTGAGTGCCGGCTTGGTAAACGGCGGGGCTCGCGTCAAACTCCACCAGGTACTCGGTGCCCGCCTCGTTCGAGGCCGGGATGGCGGTATCCTGCGTGATGACGTTGTCCTGCCAGATCATGACGGCGAAGTTCCGCGGATTGACGATGTTGCCCGTCAAGTTGGCGGTATCGACCACGTGGACCGGGTTGCCCCCGGATTTCGACCATCCCGGCAAGTCCGCGCCGAAGGCGAGGTCGAGACCCGATTCAAACTGGCCGCCGTTGAAGCCTCCGCCGATGATCTCATCGAAAGTGTAGAAAGCGATGGCGTTCGGATTGGGAGGAGTCTGCACGATGGCGGAAGCGTTCGCGGTGCTGGTGCTGGTGCCGCGAGTAGCGGTCAGGGTGTAAATCGTGCTCTCGGTCGGATTGACGATGATGCTCCCGGCCCCGGTGCCGTCCGTGTCACCCAACACGTCGATATCACCCGGGGTGATCGTCAGGGTGGCGGCGGGCAGGCCGACCTGCCACGAGAGGGTGAGGTCCGCACCCGGAGCGAGCGGCGAGGGAGCGGCCGTAAATGAGGTGATCTCCGGGGCGGGGAGGGTCACGGTGACCATCCGCGAGGCACTGGCGCCACCCTTGGTGGCGGTGAGAGTGTATTCGGTGGTGCCGTCGGGACCGGGGTCGAGAGGATGGCTCCCGCTCCCTCCTCCGTCGGTCACACCCAGAACATCGATGTCACCGGGAGTGATGACCAGCGAATCCAGGGGCAGGCCGCCGACCGTCCATTCAAAGGTCACCGCCTCGCCGGGGTCAGCGAGCACGTCGGGAGTTGCCGTGAACGAGGCAATACTTGGCGCGTTGGGGTCGGCGATAGAGAGGACCAGATCGTCCACCGTGCCCTGGAAACGGCCCTGGTTGGCGTTCCCCGGGCCGATGCGGAACAGGATGTCGCCGCTCCCGTCGCCGGTGTAGCCGAAGTTCACCGGGAGGAGTCCGAGGTCGCCCACGCCGAGCGGTGGAGCCGGCGAGTGGTTGAAGGAGTGCAGGACCGCGCTGTCGGAAGCACGCAGCACCTCAATTTTCAAATTGTCCGTGGCGCCGTTGTTCACTTGGCTTGCTGCGTGGTAGACGCCCCCCGCCGCGAGAAAGTCGACGTCGTACGGGATGCGGTTGTCGTTCGACCCGGGGATCCCGGCCGTCTGGGTGATGACGTTGTCCTGCCAGATCATCACGCCCCAGTTCTGCGGGTTCGCAGAAAGCGAGCCCCCCGTCCAGGTGTTGGCAGAATCTACCGCGTGAATCGTGCCGGCACCAGCATTGGCCCATCCGGTCAGGCTGGCGCCGACTACCAGATCGTGTGACGTAATGTGCTGCCCGCCGGGTCCTCCGTTCAAGTTCCCCGGGATGATTTCAAAATCCTCGCTGAAGATTTGGGCCCCTGCCGAGGCACAGAGCGCCACGCAAATGCCGGTGACGACTCCGAACCTTGCCGTGAATCGTGGCGGGGATTTCATCATATAGGTGGAGGCGTGGGCGCGGCGCTGCGACGAACCCTTCCCAATACGCGGGAACTTGTCCTGGCAGACCGCGCCTAACCGTTGCGCCTTCTGCGCATCAGGAGGGCAAGTCCGCCCAGGCCGAGAAGAGCAACGGAGCTGGGCTCGGGGGTGAGCGACAAGTCGTCAATGGTCCCCTGGAAGCGGCGCTGGCCGGGCTGCCCGGGCCCGAGGCGGAAAAGAATGTCGCCGCTGCCGTCACCGGTGTAGCCGAAGTTCACCGGAATGAGTCCGAGATCGCCCACGCCGATCGGTTGGAGTGGCGCGTGGTTGAAGCTGTGCAGGACCGCACTGTCCGAAGCCCGCAGCACCTCGATCAGGATATTGTCCGTGGTGCCGTTGTTGACTTGGCTCGCTGCGTGGTAGACCCCTCCCGCGGCGAGGAAGTCAATGCTGTAGGGGACGCTGGCGTTATTCGAACCGGCGATCCCGGCCGTCTGGGTGATCACATTGTCCTGCCAGAACATCACGCCCCAGTTTCGCGGGTTGCCGGTGCCAAGTGGTCCCGAAAAGGCATTGGCGGTATCGACCGCGTGGATGGTGCCGGCTCCCGAGTTGCTCCACCCGGGCACGCTTGCGCCGACGACCATATCGTGCGCCGTAATGAATTGCCCGCCGGGACCGCCGTTTATGTTGCCCGGGACGAGACCGTTGAAGTCTGCGTGGAAGATCGCAGCCCCAGCGGGAAGGCTGAAGGTAACGAGGACCGCGGCGGCCAGAGAACCAAGGCGAATCTGAGTCGTGGATTTCATGGTATGTTGATTGGATTATTGGTTTTTGCGTTTGTCGGTTCGACAGTTTCCAGAGGCCACCCACGCGGAGAGGCGCGTCATCGCACCAAATCCACGTGGCCAACTGATGGTTCTGATCTGATAATCACGGGCATGCCAAGCTCGAATTCCACAAATTTTTCTCCACTCGAGGTTTCCCTTAGTCCGAAGATCGGCACAGGTGCTGCGTGGGGCCTGCTGCAAAGTGGAGCGGTCCCTCGTGATTCTCGCTCCACCTGCACCGGGAGGATTTCTCTCGGATAGCACTGCAAAGGCGAATCCGTAAGAATGGCCCGGAATCACTCGATAATGC
>CAUZKZ010000128.1:0-11845 GCA_963580345.1 Verrucomicrobiia bacterium
GATTGGGTCGGCCCGCTGCCCAATCGTCGACACCTGGTGGCAGACTGAAACCGGCGCAATCATGATCTCACCACTTCCCGGCTGCACACCCACCAAGCCCGGCACGGCGACTCTCCCCTTCTTCGGAGTGGACGCCGCAATCCTCGATGAAGAGGGCAACGAATGCAAGGCGGACCAAGGCGGCAAGCTCGTGATCCGAAAGCCCTGGCCGTCGATGCTGCGCACCATCTACCGCGACAAGGGCCGCTACCGGAAAACCTACTGGAACGACTACAACGGGATCTACACTGCCGGGGACGGAGCCCGCATCGACAAGACGGGCAATTTCTGGATCGTGGGCCGACTGGACGACGTCCTGAACGTTTCCGGCCACCGCCTCGGAACCGCCGAGGTCGAGAGCGCCCTGGTGGCCCACCACGACGTGGCGGAAGCCGCGGTGGTGGGACGGCCCCACGAGATCAAGGGACAGGGAATCGTGGCCTTTGTCACCCTCAAAGAGGGCGTCAAGGCCGGTGCCAACACCGACAAGGACCTCAAGGCTCACGTCGCAAAGGCCATCGGGGCCATCGCCCGGCCCGATGAAATCCACCTCACGCCCGCCCTCCCGAAAACCCGCTCGGGTAAGATTATGCGCCGCCTCCTCAAGGAACTGGTCGCCACCGGCGCGGTCACGGGGAATATCACCACGCTGGAAGATTTCGGCGTTATCAGTAACCTGCAAAAAAAATTGATGAAATAGCGGTTGCCGCCCGGCTCACTGCCCCGCAGCATCCGCAGCTCCCGCATGACCAGGTTCCGATATTTCGGTTGGCGCGTCGCCAAGACATTCGGTATTTCCATGACCGGACGTCATGCCTCGAACGCCGCCTCGGAGCTGCACCTCCTCCGGGAAGCGGAGGAAATCCTCGGCCGCCTGAGCTGGGAAGACACCGAGAATGTCGAGGAACTCTCCGTGGAGTACTGGAATCTCCGCAAGCTCACCAAGAAGTTCGACGACCTTTACGGGAGGATCAACAGCGCCAATGATTCGCTGCAACGCTCCCACGACGAGCGTGCCTCGCTGCTCGAGATGGTGGTCGACAGCACCAAGGACCTCGTTGCTCAACGCGAGGAAATCATCCAGAAGACGGAACGCCTCGGGTCGGAACGCGAGACCATCCTGATGGAAGCACGCACCGTGAAACGCCGGCACGACGGCATCAAGGCCAAGTTGGAGGTCCTCGCCGAGGAAGGCTCACAAAACTCCTCGGAGATTGAGAATTCAAAAGAAGAACTCCTGCAGCTCAAAAACCGGTTCAAAGCGCTTCGTGAACGGCGCGACTCACTGGCGGTGCGCCTCGAGGACCTCGATCGTAAAATCGAAGATCTGGACGAGGTGATCGAAATCCGGCGTTCCGAGATGCGGGACGAGGCATTCGGAAGTTACCGGAATATCGGCAAAGCCAATCGCGATATCTCGCAGACGCGGGCCGAACTCGGAGTCCTGGAAAACGAGATGGTGATCCTCTTCGGGGAAATCGGCCGCTTTATTCTGATGAATCCCCAGCACCCCGAAATAGCACCGGCGGTGCGCAAGCACCGCAACCTCCTCGCCCAGATGAGTGCCCTCCGGGTTTCGATCGTCCTGAACAACCAGCTCTCCGGGAGGGCAACTCCCCATTCCGGGTAAGGCCGGCCGCCCCTCCTACCCGGAAACGGCAAGTCTCTCCAGCAACTTTCCGTGCAGCCCCCCGAAGCCTCCGTTGCTCAGGACTGCCACCACGTCGCCCTCCTCCGCTTCCGCCGCCACGTGGGCCGCGATCTCGTCCACCGTCTCCAGGTAGCGGCCGCTTCCTCCTCGCGCATTGACGTCCCGGATCAGCCTCTCGGGATCGAGCCGCTCGTCATCCGCGAATTTTTCGGGATTGGCGATGGCAGGCACCACGGAGCGATCCGCGGTGGCGAGGGCATCCGCCAGTTCGTCCTGAAAAATATTGCGGCGCGTCGTGTTGGAGCGGGGCTCGAAGATGACCCAGAGGCGGGCGCCGGGATAGCGCTGCCGCAAGGCGCCCACCGCCTGGCCGATCGCAGTGGGATGGTGTGCAAAATCGTCCACTACCTTCACGCCACGCACTTCCCCCCGAAGCTCTTGCCGCCGCGCAATGCCCTCGAAGCTGGCAAAGGCGGTCCGAATTTCCTCCGCGCTGAGACCCGCAAAGAGCCCGCCTGCCACCGCCATGGCGCCGTTCCGCACATTGAACTCGCCGACCATGGGCAGGAAGTAGCGCTCGCCCAAGAGCGTGAAGCTGCTGCCTTCCGGTTCATAGAGAACCTCCTCGATTTTCACCGCGCACCCCTCCCCGAAACCGAGAGTCCGCACCGGACAAGGGGCGTCCTGCACGACCTCGCGGACATTGGCATCGTCTCCATTCACCACCGCCAGCCCGCGGTTCGGAACGATGCCCAGCAGGCGCCGGAAGGTGAGCTTGATATCGTCGAGCGAGTCGTAGATGTCGGCGTGATCGAACTCGATGTTGTTGATCGTGATGAACTCGGGAAGGTAGTGCAGGAACTTGGAGCGCTTGTCGAAAAAGGCCGTATCGTATTCGTCGCCTTCCAGCACCACGAACTCCGAGGCGGTGAACTGCGCTCCGCGCCCCAGGTTGGCGGGAATCCCACCGATCATGAAACTGGGATCGCGCCCCGCGGAGCGAAGGACCCAGGCCAACATCGCACTGGTGGTGGTCTTGCCGTGCGTCCCGGTCATGACAAAGTTCCGCTTCCCGCGCAGAAACTGCTCTTTGAGCACCTCCGGCAGCGATTGGTACAGCAGCTTGCGGTTCAGGACTTCCTCGGCTTCCTCGTTGCCGCGGCTGATCGTGTTCCCGATAATGGTCACATCCGCGGTCTCGGGAAGGTTGGAGGCCTTGTAGCCCTCCATGATTTCCACTCCGCCCTCCTGCAGAAAGGTCGACATGGGCGGGTAGACGTGCTCATCCGATCCCGTGACGGTGAATCCGCGCGCTTTCATGGCGGCCGCCACCGATCCCATCGCGGTACCGCAGATCCCGATAAAATGATAGTGCCCCTTTCCCAACATGATCTCCCGATTCGCTCCGCCTGCTTTCCACCTCCCGTTCAGAATCCCGGCGCCGCCACCGTCGCGTTTTCGCGCTCTTCCTTGCGCCGCTCCAGGATGCTGTCGGCCGTCTCGCGCACCATCTCTTCGAGAAGGAGCCGAAGGTGGCTCCCTTTCCGGTAATCGGCCGGCGCGATATGCTTGACCCGGTTGGCGTGTGTACACAGCTGGAAACACTTCTTGAAACTGCGGCCGGAGGGATCATTCGGGTTGTAGACCGCTATGGCATGCCCTCCATTTTTTTTCATCACCGTGAAGCAGGGGACGTCGGTCGGCCCGTCTCCCACGTAGATCATGTTCTCGAAGGGTATCGGCCGCAGATCCGGCGGCATATGGTCATTGACGTCGTCGTGGTGCTCCAGCATGCCCTTATTGATGCGGAAAAGAAACTGGGTCTTGGTGGTGTGCGAGATGGTCCGCTTGGGAAAGCTGATGAGCCCTTCCTCGTTCTCCCCGAACTCGCAGCCGAAAATGGCCTTCACGTAGGACTTCAGGCTGCTTCCCTCCAAGAGGGCCTTGAGGCCAGAGGAGAGGATATAGTGTTCGATGAGGACCCCGCCCGCCTCGTGTTCGGGACGCAGCACCGCGGCCGGAATCTCGTCAAAGAGCTCCGGCACCCCGGGGAAGTAGCGCAGGCCGCGACCCAATTCGGTGAGGCGCAGATTCGTGACGCGGTCCATCTGCAGGTAGTCCAGCAGACATTTCATGTACGCGAGCTCACCGTCCCACTGCTGGTCACGCACCAGGGCGTCGCAGCGCTTCCAAAACTGCTCGGGGTCGATCCCGAACTCGGGAAACAGCACGTCGTCCTGCATGTAGCTGGGGCTGAGAGTCTGATCGTAGTCGTAGATCAGGGCAATCGTGCTTTGCGGAACCGCCATGAGCGCTCCCAAAGCAAGCAGCCGGGCGGGTACGAAACAAGGAAAACGTCCGGCGGCTGCCACCGGATGTGGGCAGCGTCATCGAAGAGCACAAGGGTTTGACCCGGCCGCAAGCGGTTGAACGTCGAAGCGCCGGAGATCCGATCGTCGAACGGCGCGAGCGAGAGAGTCCCGCGGATCGCCGGCCGGGGCATCAGGCCTTCGTCCCCCGTTTCCAAGTACGATTCCGGTCCGCAACCGCACCACCCGCATGCCCAGACTTTCCGCCACCACCGCCGCGGCCTCCCAATCCCGGCACAAAGTCCCCAGCCGCCCGGTTCCCGGTCCGCTGGTTTCCGGCAATTCCCGATCACCGCCCGGCGCAAAGTATCCCAACTGTTCCGATCTCAGCACGCATCGATTCCTCCGCCTGGGCCCTTTTACGGCGCCTTTGTCCGGCCCTGGAAGTTGTTCTGAATTATTCACACCGCCATTCCCCTCCCTTTTTTGTTGTTTCGACTACGCGAATAAGAGTCCTTGTCTCCATGCCCTTGGGCGGAGTGGAGGGGTGGCAGGTGAGATTCTCCGATCAAGCGCCCGTCGGCGCTCTCGTTGCGGTCGTCTGCGCCCTCATCTTGGCCATCCCCTCGATTGGCGCCCAGCCGGAGGACCCCCCTCCCAGCGAGGAGGATCTCTTGACCCTTCCGGGACCCGAGGCGAGCGAGCTGGGGCCCGCCGCCGATCCGTTCCAGATTGTTCCCACCCTCCCCGAGAGCATTAGGGTGACCGGCGACTTCTCCCTGGCCTGGGACGCCGCCCAGGAAATCGTCCACTACAAGGGCGACGTCCAGGTTCGCGCCGATAACGGCATCCAGCTCTTTGCGGACGAGGCGGTGGCCGACCTCAAGAACAAGTTCATCCGCTTCATCGGGAACGTCAGCGTCTATCAGGGGGCCGTCCTGCACCGCGGAGAGACCGCCATCTATCACTTCGAGGAGGAACGGCTGGAGGCCGATGGTCTGCGCTCCGGAATGGATCCGATCCTCCTCGAAGCCGGCCGCTTCCGGATGGTGGAGCACGAGGGCCAGCAGTATTTCATCGGGGAAGACGCCGGGGTCACCACCAATGACCGGCAGCATCCTTCCTTCTGGGCCCGCGCCGAGAAGACCGTCGTGCTACCCGATGATCGCGTCATTTTCCGCAACGTGAAGTTCTATGTCGGCGAGACGCCCGTTTTCTGGCTCCCCTTCCTCTCGCAGCCCCTCAACAGGGAACTCGGATACCGTTTCGTCCCCGGAGCCCGCTCGAACTTGGGCCCCTACTTGTTGAATCGCTACGGGATCATGCTCGGCGGCGAGCACCATTCCGAGACCGGTGAACGGCGCGGCGCGTGGCTCCTCTCACAATGGCACCTCGACTTCTTCTCCAGGCGCGGGATCGGCACCGGAGTCGACTTATTTGACACGCGCCTCGGCAAGAATCCGAACCTCGGCTGGCTCAAGCTCTACTTCCTGGGGGATCGCGACCCGACGCTCGACCGGATCGGGGAGGACCGCCGGGACGTCGATGCGCATCGCTTCCGCGCCCAGCTGCGCTATCGCCTCGAATTTGACGACCTGATTCCGGGGGGCGAGACGTGGCTCGACGCCGACTTCACCCTCCTCAGCGACCCCTCCTACCTCGAGGACTTCGACCCCGCCACCTTCCGCCTCGAGCCAAATCCGGACAACGTGCTGAGCCTCACCCACCAGCGGGATCGCAACCTGTTCACGTTCTGGACGCGAATCCGGCCCAACTCCTTCTACCAATCCGACACGCGGGTCCCCGAGTTTGCCCTCGACCAAGTCCGCCATCCCCTCTTCGGCGGGCCCGTCCTCCACGAGGGGCAGACCACCTTCGGAATCTATGACGAGTACCTTCCGGATTTCCAGCGGCGCAATCTGAGAGCCGAAGCCGCCATGCTCCCGCCCAACCACCCCCCCCACGCCGAGATCAATGGTCTCCTCGTCCCGCGCGGCTTCACCCGCTTCCACACCTGGCAGGAGATCTCCATCCCCCTCGTGATCGATAACTGGCTCAATCTCGTCCCGCGGGCAGGCCTCGGTTACACCGCATACCTGTCAGTGGACGGAAACGGGCGCAACTCCGACCGCACCCACCTCTTCGCCGGGGTCGACGCTTCTGTGAAATTCTCAAAGGAATTTCCGGAGGTCGAAAGCGAAGCCCTGGGCCTCGATGGATTGCTCCATGTCGTCCAACCCTACGCCAGCGCCTCGTGGCTCGCCACCGGCGAACTCGATGCCAGCCTCCCCCGCATCGACCGCCTCACCGCCACCACCCGCCCGCGACCCCTCGGAGTGGGCCGCTTCTCCGCTATAGACAGCTTCAACGACTGGGCCATCGTGCGGCTGGGAGCCCGCAATCGACTCCTCACCCGCCGAGACGGCGGCACCCACGAGTGGCTGACCCTCGACAGCTACTTCGACTGGTTCCTCGACGATCCGGAATTCAACCGCACCTTCTCGAACTTCTACAACGACCTGCATTTCCACCCCCTTCCCTGGCTCGAGATCGGGCTCGAAACGCAGTTCCCGCTCCTGGACAAGCTGGGCGATTTCACAGAGGTGGCGGCCTCCCTTCGTTACATGCCCACCGAAGACACCCAGGTCACCGTTCGCAATCGCATCCTCAACAACCATCCTCTCCTCCAGAACTCGTCGCGCTTCGAGTATGACGTCTACCATCGCTTCAACGAGGACTGGGGGGCCGGGCTGATTCATCGCTGGGAATTCAGCGATGGCACGCTCGAACTGCAGCAGTACTCCATCAATCGCACCATGGAAAGCTGGGCCATCTCCCTCGGCGTCTTCCACCGCGACAGCCGCGATGAGAGCGAGTTCGGATTCGTGCTCGGTTTCACCCTCAGGGATTTTCCCAGCGTCAACTTGCCATTGCAGCTGGATTCCGAATAGTCGGCCCATGCCGACCCTCTCCGCTTCCACCCTCGTGGACCGATTGAACTGGCGCTATGCCGTCAAGGTCTTTGATCCTGCCCGCCGCATCCCCGCCGATACCTGGGACGCTCTCGAGCAATGTCTCGTCCTCGCGCCTTCCTCCTTCGGGATTCAGCCGTGGAAATTCCTGGTGATCACCGACTCCAGCCTGCGCCAATCCCTGCTCGAGCATTCCTGGGGCCAGCGCCAGGTCGTGGATTGCTCGCACTTCGTGGTCTTCACCGCTCCAACCAACCTCGGCCCCACGGATGTCGACCGCTTTGCAGACCGAACCGCCGAAGTGCGCGACGCCCCGCCGGAAAGCCTGGACGGATTCCGCAAGATGGTGAAAGCTTTCCTCGACAATTTCGACGACAAGGAGCGCCTGAACTGGGCCTGCCGGCAAATCTACCTCGCCCTCGGACAACTCGTGACCAGCGCTGCGGTGCTTGGAATCGACACCTGTCCGATGGAAGGATTTTCCCCCCCGGACTACGACCGCATCCTCGGGCTGACCAATCAGAATCTCACCTCCGCCGTTTGCTGCGGACTCGGCTACCGGGGAGAAGGTGACAAGTACGCCGCCCTTCCGAAAGTCCGGTTTCCCAGGGAGGAGATGATCGAGATCCGCTGATGCGCCCGCAACCTGAGCCCCCTACGGCGTCGGCGGTGGATTCGTACGCACCCGGGGCAGCTTCCCTCGCGCCGAGGCGTCATAGCGGGCCCTCGCAAAGCGGCGGTTGATCGCCCCGAGAATCTCCAGCGCCCGCTCCTGGCTGCGGTCACGGTAAATGACCATCACCCGCTCGTTCGCAGAACTCCCCTTGACGGTCAGCTTCGATCGCAGGCGTGCCAGGGCTTCCTCTTCCGAGCCTAGTTTCCAGCGCGTCAGCAAATCCAGCTCCCCGATCACCGGTCTGAGCACCCCCTCGCTTTTCAGCAAAGCGGCCTCACCCTCCGCGAGTTCCGACATGTTGGCACCCTCGGGCATCACCAGCCGGTAGGACGCCACCGCCGCCCGGTCGCGGCTGATGTACATCCAACCCAGGATCCCGGCCCCCACCAAGCCCAGCAGCAGAATAACCGCTATGGCAGCCAGGACTCCCTTCTTCGACATGCCGGTTTCTAGCAAATGACCATTGCGGGCCAAGGGAATTTGGTCCTCGGTTATTGCCAGAGCGCCCTCGCCGCTCCTCTCCGACGGTCCAGGCGTGGCAGCCCCGTCCAGCCCGGGGGTTCGACCGTGCCGGAAATTCCCTCCCGGACCATTAGCGTTGACCTCCCCGCTTCGCCCCCCAATAACCAATTACCAATCACGAACTATCAATGGAGTTCCCCGCCACGCTCGCTTCGCTCCACTCGTTCCCCAACGGCCTCACCGCCATCCTCGACGAAGATCACGCCGCGCCCGTCGTTTCCGCCCAGTTCTGGATCGAGACCGGGAGTCAGCACGAGGCTGCCCTGGCCGGAAGCGGCCTCTCGCATCTCCTCGAGCACATGGTGTTCAAAGGGACGAAATCCTATCCGGGCCCGGAACTTGCCACCACCGTGAACGCGGCAGGCGGGCAGTGGAACGCCTACACCAGCTTCGATCGCACCGTCTACTTCATCGACGGACCCAGCGAGGGGCTTCGCACTTTCCTGGAGATTCTCGTCGAACTCGTCTTTTCCCCCAATTTCCCGCCCGGCGATTTCGAGACGGAGCGCGACGTCATCCGGCGCGAAATCGACATGGGAAAGGACGATCCCGATTCCACCGCCAGCCACCTACTTTTCCGAACCTTTTTCCAGCGCGACCCGCGCCGGCATCCTGTCATCGGTCATCTCGACCTCTTCGACGCCCTCGGCTACGAGGACATGACCGCATACCACCGGCGGCGTTACCTGCCTTCCAACAGCTTCTTTGTTCTTTCGGGCGACTTCGAGCCGGCCGCCGTGCTTGATACCCTCGCGAAGCTCACCGCCGACCTGCCGGCCCACCCGCTCGGCGCTGCGAACGGCCTTTGCGAACCGCGCCAGCTCGGCCGCCGGGAGTCCCGCCTCTCCTTTCCGGTCCCTGTCAGTAAAACCACTCTCGCCTGGCAGACGCCCGGTCTCGACCACCCCGACTCCTCCGTGCTCGAACTCCTTTCCGGGGTGCTCGGCGGCGGCCGTTCGTCCCATCTCTACCGGATACTGCACGAAGAGAAGGGGCTCGCCCACCACATCGGCACCTGGGCCTGGAGCCCCCCGGAAGGCCCCGGGATGTTCAGCGTTTCCGCCGAGGTGGATCGCGACAAGCGTGACCGGCTCGAAGCCGCGGTGCTCTCCGAGATCGAGGCGGCCCTCGAGGGGGACCTGCAGGGCGAACTGGACAAAGCTCGCCGCCAGGTCTTCGCCCAGCAGTTCAAGACCCTCTCCACCGCCTCCGGCCGGGCCTCCGACCTTGCCTCCAACTGGCATGAGGCTCGCAATCTCAACTTTACCCGCGATTACCTCCAGCTGCTTGACGCCGTCACGGTGGCCGACCTCGTCCGCGTTGCGAATCACTACCTACGCGAAGAGGGCCTCACCGTCATCTCGCTCGATCCGGAGGAAAGCCGCGCCAGCGCCACCGTCCAAAAGAACGGATCGACGCCGGGTGAGATCACCACCCACGAGCTGTCCAACGGTCTCACGCTCGTTCTGCGTCCCGACCCGCGCGTGCCAACCGTCCAGTTTCAGGCCGTCTTCCAGGCCGGCCGTCTGGCCGAGAATGCAGCCAACTGCGGCATAAACGCCTTGCACGCCTCGCTCCTTACCAAGGGCACGAGGGCCCGATCTTCGGCAGAATTTGCCGGTGCGGTGGAAGCGCTGGGAGCCAGCATCCGTGCCAGTGCGGGCAACAATACCAGCATTCTTGCTTCCTTCAGCCTGAAGCCGGACCTCCCCACCGTCCTCTCTCTCGCCGCCGAAGCGCTGCGCAGCCCGGCTTTTCGTGAGGCGAATCTCGAACTGGAGCGCGAAGCGCAACTTGCCGACCTGCGCGAAGCACTCGAAGATCCCCTCAAGACCGCCTTCCGCATCCTGCGGGCCGGGATCTTCGGCGCAGAACACTACGGCCTGCCCCGCCTCGGCACCGAGGACTCCCTCGCAGCCCTCACCCCGGATTCCCTTCACGCCCACCACCAGGAATTCGTCACCAGCCGCAACGGTGTCCTGGCCGTCTTCGGCGATATCGACCCGCACCAGACCGCAAATCTCTGCGAAGAGATATTCGCAGACCTGCCCGATGGTCCGCGCCCCACCGCCACCGCCGCTCCCTCCGACCAGTCCGGGGAGGTCCGCGCCACCCTCGACAAGGAGCAGGCCGTGGTGGCAATCGGTTTCCCGGGCGCCCATGTTGTCTCCGAGGACGTCCCCGCCCTCGAACTCATCCACGAGTATTGCGGCAGCATGGCGGGGCCGCTCTTCTCTCGGCTGCGCGAAGAACTCGGTCTCGCCTACTACGTCAGCGCCACCCAGTTCCACGGGATCGGGACGGGACTCTTCGCCTTTTACATCGGCACCTCCCCCGATCAGGTCGCCCTCGCCCGCCGCGAATTGCTTTTGCAAATTCAGCGTCTCGCCGACGATGGCGTCCCCGCCAAACCCCTCCAGCACGCCAAGACCAGCGTCCTGGCGGCCGATGCCATGGAGAACCAGTCCAATCACGCCATGGCCCAGATGTGCGCCCTCAACACCCTCTTTGGCCTCGGGCCCCATCATCACGAACAACACGCCGAGCGCGTCCGGTCCTTGACCGCGGAGGAAGTGAAGGAAACCGCCGGGAGGTACTTTGGCGCGGCCAAACCGGTGATCGCTACCGTGTGGCCCGAGGCCTAGCTAACGCGGGAAGTGCGCACACCCGCTTCCGGCTAAACCCGGGATCGACAGACGCTGTCCCGTCAGAGACCTTGGGCCCGGCCCCATGGACAATGATCCCCGCTTCGCCGACTTCGTGATTCTGCAGGCTCAGAACGCCGGCATGTTCCTCGGTCAGATCCCCAATCCCGCCAGCGGCAAGCCAGAAGTCAACATCAAGGCTGCCCGCTCCGTCCTCGATTCGCTCGAGATGATCGAGAACAAGACGCAAGGCAACCGCACCGCGGAGGAGGAGAAACTGTTGCAGACCGCCCTCCTGAACCTCCGGAGTCTTTACCTCAATGTGGAGGCCCTACAGCAAGGCGAGGAGGAGGAAGGTTGGCCGCTGGTCAAAGAGGAGTCTTGATGTCCCTCCCGTCAACTGGCCCAGCTGATCCAGCCGTCTCAAAGGAAACTGGTGAACCCAGTTTTCGAACCCCTGAGGGACGGTCTGAACGAAGGAAGTTTTCTGGAATTACGTAAGAAAAACGCCCTCTCATGGTTGGAGCCGACGGCCTTTTCGCAGGCTCCACCAGCCCGGAGAACCAAAATGCGACGCGCCCTCCTCCTGCAAATCCTGACAGCGGGGTTTGTTTGGACCCTGCCGGCGAGTGCCACAAACGGTGAACGGAAGAGGACCGAGTCCACCGTGCCGATTCTCATCAAAACCGTCCACCAGGCACAAACTCTCCCACACCATGTCAGATCGGTCCGGGTGGATTACAATCGGCTCGTCGACAAGGACGCGAAGGCCATCACTGCGATCTTGAAAGCCCTCGTAACGCACGGCGGGATCCGAAAACTGGATTTGCGGACTCCCAATTCAAAAGGAATCACGATGGCCCACCTCGACCTGTTAAAGGACTTCCGAGGACTCGAGTCGCTGGAACTCACCGACCAGCGAGACTGGAAGTCGCCCGAGATTTTCTCGCAGGTGGCGGCGATCAAGGGATTGCGCCACCTCAAGATGAGATTCGGATGACGGGTCCCGGACGGCGCGGCCTGTCAGGCTG
>CAUZKZ010000129.1:0-11772 GCA_963580345.1 Verrucomicrobiia bacterium
ACGGGTCATCGGTCGTCGAGGTGCAAGCTTTTCGAAGCAGTACCACAAAAACCCGTCCACTTCACCTTCAGGATTCCTTAATTAACGACTGCGATTCCAGCAGAGCTAATTAATTCAGGAAGCCCTACATTACGGAGCCGGGGCCGGGAGGGAGGCGGGACGCGGGGACCACGTGAGCGGCGAGCCCGCCCGCTGCCGGACTCGAAACGCTCCCTCGTTCACGCCCAGCGCTTGATGGCCTTGAGCAGGGCGGCTTCGCGGGACTTATCGGGCCGGGCCTCGCCGTAGGTAGTGGCGTAATGATACTCTAACAGATCACTGGCGAAGGCGGGAGCCTGGTCATGGCGCGCGAGGGCATGGAGCTGTTGGCGGAGGGTGCGCCCGGGCGGCATGGGGCGGCCGAGGCCGGAGCAGGCCTGCCGAAAACGCGCCAGGTAGCCGGGGGGGTCGGGGAGGAGGGTGGTGGAAGCGGCGCCGGGGAGGGTGACGGGCTGCTTGCGGAAACGCAGGATGAGGAAGGCGAGCGGGAGGAGGCCGATTCCGGCCCCGAGCGCCACAAGGGTCCAGGAGTTGAGGCCTGCACGGCGCGGGCCGCCACTGTCAAATTCAATGGATCCTTCCTCATTGAGGGGCGGCTTCTCGTCGGGCGGGGCGAAGGAGAAGGAGGCGGCGTCGAGGGCGCCGGGCGGGGTGGGATCGAAGACGATCCAGCCGACGTCCTTGAGGTAGACCTCGGTCCAGGCGTGCGCCTCGCGGGCACGGAACATGAAGAGATTCTGGGTATCGTAGTAGCGGCCGCCGGTCCAACCGTAGGCGACCCGGGCGGGGATATCGAGGGCGCGGCAGAGGAGCGCTCCGGCGGTGGCGAAGAATTCGCAGTGTCCGCGTTTTTCGTGGAGCAGGAAATTGAGGAGGGGATCGAGCCCTTCCTCGTTCTCGATCTCGAGCGAGTACTCGAAGTTCTTTTGGAGGATCTTTTGAAGGGCGAGAAGTCGCGACTCGATGGGACCCTGCGTCTTGATGGCGATATCGATGAGAGCCTGGCGAAGCTCTTCGTCGGCCGGGAGGGCGACGAGGTGGGGGGCGATATCATCGGGGAGAAGGAAGCTCTCCAGGACGCCGCCTTCGAGGAGGGAGTTGAAGGTGAGGCTTTTCGAGAGGGTATCATAGTTGTAGCCCCGGTCAGGATCCTGGAGGGGATTGAGAAAGAAGATGCCGGGAGCGACGTGCCGGAGTTGAGGGAGGCGGGCCCGGGTGGCCCCCTGCAGGGCGGTAAAGACGTTCTGGCCGCCCGGGTGGGCGGGGTGGTAGATCTCGCCGCGCAGGACGGGACCCGGCCGAGCGGATGGCGGGGGCAGGGTCACCCAGCCCTCCTGGTCGGCGGGGAGGGTTTCAGCCTCCATGGGCACGGGGGACCAGGTGGAGTCGTCGAAGCGCTCCATGGCGAAGGCCCGGATGTAAAGGCGCCCGCGCAGGAGTCGGGCGGCGGTGGGGCGGTCGGCGGGGCGGAAGAAGACCTCCGGCTTGTTGGAGGGGCGCGCATTGCAGCTGAGGGGGAGGCGGCGCTTGCCCTGGTCGTCCCACAGCCAGTTGCCAGAGACCACCCCGCCCTGGGTGCCGCCGGAAGCGGGCGGGCGAGAACGGTTGGCGGCGCGCTCGGGAAGAAGGAAGGCCTCGACGCGATAGGCCAGTTGTTCCGCCTTGGGCGGGACGGCGCTAAGGAAAAAGAGGAAGAGGCACTCGAGGGCGAGCACGCCCATGCCGACCGCGAGGTAATCGGGCCAGCGCGGGGCGCGAATGGCGTGGGCCTCGCTGCAGGCGGGCCGCTCGCGTTTGCGCCACAGGCCGACCCCGAGGACCAGGATGAGAACGGCAAAACAGGCCCGCAGGACGGGATGCAGCTCCGCCGGCCAACCACGCAGATGAGCGTAGGCAGTGGTAATCGTGACGGCCAGGAAAATGCTGCGCATTTTTAGTGGAAGGTATTCAGTGGACAGTGAAGAGACCAAGAAATACTAGATCTATAGTAACAAGAGATCTCTACACTGCACACGGTCCCCTGAATCCTGCTTACGGATCCACGGTTTGAAGTTTCTTCGAGCCATATCTGTGCTGTCTCACGTCGATGACGAGAGCGGGGCGCCGGGGCAGGGCGGGTTCCCAGGCCTGGGGGGGCATGTCGGAAATGAGGATGAGGGAGTGATCAACGGGGATCCGGTCGATGACGGGGAGGAGGTTGTGCGCTTCGGTGTCGTTGCGGCGGGTGGCGCGGGCGAGCACGACGAGGAGATCGGGGAAACTATGGCGCGAGGTGAGGGTGAGGGAGCTCCACTCGTTGAAGTCGGCGAGGAAGGTGGTGGGAATGCCATGTTCGCGAAGATAGCGGAGGGTTCCGCAG
The DNA here is from genome assembly GCA_963580345.1 of Verrucomicrobiia bacterium. Taxonomy (GTDB): domain Bacteria; phylum Verrucomicrobiota; class Verrucomicrobiia; order Verrucomicrobiales; family Akkermansiaceae; genus Roseibacillus_B. The sequence goes on from CAUZKZ010000129.1 coordinate 2,399, forward strand.
GTGAGCGAGAGGGCCCACTCGAAGCGGTCGGCGCGGATCAATTCGCCGGACATGCCGAAGGAGTGGAAGAGGACGGTGCAATGCCGGGGATAGAAGCCGGGCGGATCATTTTCGCGGATGCGGAGGCCGCGGCGGCGGCTGAGGGAGCGTGCGGAGGCAGGCCAGTGAATGTGCTTGGCGGGATCGCCGGGTTGCCAGGGGCGGACCCCGCGCGGCTCACCGGGGGATTGACCGGGAGAGGTTCCGGGAAGGAGGGAGGCGTCGTGCAGGGCCCCGTGGGTGGAGAGTTCCTTCGGGGTGAGGGGACGGGGAAAGACCAGGATTTCGTGCCGCGCGACTCCGGAGGCTTTGACGTGAAAGAGGCCGAGGGGAGTGACGGACTCCAGGGTGTAGGGGTGTTCTTCGAGAGCGCTGCGCCCTGGAATGGATCCGCGCAGGCGGATCTCCGAGGTCGAACTCGCGGCGGTCCAGGGAGCATAGGTGTGGATGTCGGCCTGGCCGGAGAGCTTCAGGTCGATCTTGAGGCCGAAGGCATCGAGCAGGGCGCGGCGGTTGTCGAGGGTGATGCGAAGATTGAAGGGGGTATCGGCGAAGACGCGCGCGGGGGCGCGCAGGTTGACGACCAGGCGCCGGAGGTTCCAACGGCTGAGAAGAAAGGCTCCGATCAGGAGGATCACGCCGCTGGAGCCCAGGGTAATCAAGACCCCATCGATCCGCACCAGCCCCAGCGTGACGAGGGCGAGGGACGCTCCAAGGAGAATGGCGCCGCGGGGAGTGAGCATCGGAATTAGTGTACAGTGAGCAGAGTTCAGCATCCAGAAGGGAATGCAAGGGGTTGGTGGTCGGGGTTGAGAGTTCAGTAAGGAGAGTTCAGTGTTCAGACGGACCTTCGATTCGGTCGAGGAGTCGGCGCCCCGCGAGGATTCTGGAGCGCGGCCAGCTCCATTCCCGCCCGGCACGCTCAGTTTTTCTGAACACGGAACACTGAATACTGAACACTGCCCTCAAGGCACCGGGGTCTGGGCCAGGGCGGCGCCGAGCAGGGGCTCGGGATCGGGCGCGTCCTCGGTGAGGAGGCGGTGACGGAGGACGTGGGGGAAGACGGCCTGGACGTGATCGGGGTGCACCAGCGATTGGTCATCGAGGAGGGCGAAGGCGCGGGCGGCGGACTGGAGGGCGAGCGTGGCGCGGATTGAGACCGCGTGATCCTGACCTACGAGAGATCTGGTAGCTTGGCAAAGCGCGAGGAGGTAGCGCTGGAGGTTTTCGGAGATGGGGATCTGGGCGACTTCGGCCTGGAGGGTGATGAGGGATTCGAGGGTGAGGACGGGGGCTGGATTCGCGAGGGACGACCCCGGGAGGCGGTTGGCGTGGAGCTTGAGAATGTCGAGCTGGGTTTCCTCGACGGGGAGGGTCATGGGAATGGAGAGGAGAAAGCGGTCGAGCTGGGGTTCCGGGAGCGGGAAGGTGCCGATGCAGGAGGTGTCGTTCTGGGTGGCGACCACGAGGAAGGGTTCGGGGAGCGGTTTCGTTTCGCCATCGACGGAGACCTGCCGCTCGTTCATGGATTCGAGGAGGGCGGACTGGGTTCGCGGGGAGGCGCGGTTGATTTCGTCGGCCAGGAGGAGATTGGAGAAGACTGGACCGAAGATGAAATCGAAGTTGCCGTTTTGTTGCCGGTAGAGGTTGTAACCGATGATATCGGAGGGGAGGAGGTCGGGGGTGAACTGGAGGCGTTTGAAGGTGCCGCCGATAGTATTGGCGAGGGTGTGAGCGAGGGTGGTTTTACCGATGCCGGGCGGCCCGGTGATGAGGGCGTGCCCCCTGGCGAGAAGGGCGGTGAGGAGGAGGTCCGCCGCCTGCTCGGAGCCGAGGATGGTGGCATTGAGGCGGGTCCGCAGGGCCTGGAGAGATTCGCGAGGCACAGGAGAGGTTGTGACGGCTGGAGACGGAATGATGAAGGATGAATTTTGGTTATTGGAGGCGGGAGCCGGGAGGAATCGGCCGATTTGGCCGGCGGGGCGGACCGGGCAGGGTGGGGTTGGGGTTCTCAAAATGAGGATCGCGGCGTGACGGGAGCGATGAGGTGTGAGATAGAAGGGCAGGCGATGTCAGAGCGATTGTTTGGAACGGATGGGATCCGCGGGGTGGCGAACGAGTATCCGATTACGCCGGAAGTGGCATTGCGATTGGGGCGGGCGATTGCGCGGGTCCTGATTGCGCAGCGGAGGGGGCGTCACAAGGTCGTGATTGGGAAGGATACGCGGGTCTCGGGCTACATGCTGGAGACCGCCCTGACGAGCGGGCTGGTCTCGGAGGGTGCCCGCGTGCTCCTGACCGGTCCGGTCCCGACCCCGGCGGTGGCGTACCTCACCAAATCGATGGCGTGTGACGCGGGGATCATGTTGACCGCCTCGCACAATCCTTACGCGGACAACGGGATCAAGATCTTCGGTCCGGATGGCTACAAGTTGAGCGATGCGCTGGAAGGGGAGGTGGAGTTGTTGCTGCAGGACGATGACCTGAGCGGACCGGGCGTGCGGGCCGAAGTAGGAAAGGCCTTTCGGGTGGACGACGCGGTGGGGCGTTACATTGAATTCGCCAAGCGGGCGGTGGGCGCCGGATCTCTGGAAGGATTGAAGGTGGTGGTGGACTGCGCCAATGGAGCGGGCTATTTCATCGGACCGCTGATCTTCGATGAACTGGGGGCGGAGGTGATCGAACTGGGCACCAAGCCGAACGGCCGCAATATCAATGAGAAGTGTGGCGCGCTGCACCCCGAGGAAGCGGCGGAGTCGGTGCGCACGCACTGGGCGGACATCGGGGTCTGTCTCGATGGCGATGCGGATCGCGTCATCTTCTGTGACGAGAACGGTAAGGTGGTCTCGGGCGACCGGGTTCTGTGCCTTTGTGCGAAGGCGTTGCACGCCTCGGGCGGCCTGCGAGGGGGCGCCATGGTTGCGACCGTGATGAGCAATCTTGGACTGCGGGACGCCCTCGGCAAGGAGGGCATTGCGCTGGAGATGACGGGGGTGGGTGATCGCCTCGTGCTGGAGCGGATGCGCGAGAAGAACTATGCGCTGGGCGGGGAGAACTCGGGGCACATCATCTTTGCGGACCATGCCACCACGGGGGATGGGATCATGAGCGCCCTCAAGGTGCTGCAGGTCATGAAGGAAAACGGTGCCAAGCTCTCGGAACTGGCGGACTGCATGAAGGAGTACCCGCAGGAGTTGCTGAGCCTCCCCGTCAGGGAGAAGCCGCCGGTGGAATCGGTGCCGGCCCTGCAGGAAGCGATCGCAAATGCGGAAGCGGTGTTCAATGGAGAGGGACGAACCCTGGTGCGTTACTCGGGGACGGAGAAGAAGATCCGCATCCTGGTGGAATGTGTGGACGCCGGACGCGCCAAGGAGCAGGCGAATGCCATCGCGGGGCGGTGCAAGCGACGATCGGGATTTGAGCGGGAGCGGACCGTGGCATGCCAGGAGGAGCGGGGAGCGGGGAGCGCGGAATGATGAAGTGATGGGAGGCTGGCGGCGGGGAGGATTGCTATGAGGATAGAGAACAGTCGAATCGCGAGCCGGTTATGGCCATTGGAGGGGCCGGTGGGCGGGCTCTTCGTGTGGGGCTCGGCCTTGCGGGACTGGCAGGAAGAGCGGGCTCCGGAGGAGGAGGTCACCCTGGTGGAGAATGGGTGGGTGGCAGCCCGGGATTGGGAGAGAATGCTCGGGGTGGAAGACCCCGCGGTGCTCGAAACGGGGGCGGGAGAGGTCCTGGCCTGGAGCGGAGAGGGGGACCGGCCCGGGGACGCGGTGGTGGTGCTGGCCTCCGAAGAGTCGCTGCTGGTGCGCTATCCGTGGGACCTCCTGACCGTGAACGCCCAGCTCTCGACCGGGGCGGTGGAGAGCCTCTACGACCGATCCTTCGGAAAGCCGGTGGTGGACGGCCTATTACTCGCACCGGGGAGCGATACGAAGATCCTGCCCGGAGTGTTCGTGGAGGGCACGGTGTGGATCGGGAGCAACTGCAAGATCGGGCCGAATTGTTACCTGCGGGGGAGCACTGCGATCGGGGACGGCTGTCACATCGGACAGGCGGTGGAGATCAAGAATTCCATCATCGGGCCCGGCACGGCGGTGGGTCATCTCAGCTATGTGGGCGACAGCGTGTTGGGATCGCGGGTCAATTTCGGAGCCGGGACGATCACGAGTAACCTGCGCCACGACGGCAGAACTCACCGCTCGAAGGTGGGGGACGAGCTGGTCGAAACGGGGCGCCGCAAGTTCGGGACGGTGGTGGAAGACGCGGTTCACACCGGCATACACACCGCAATATACCCGGGGCGGAAACTTGGGCCGGGGACCATGACGCTGCCGGGGGAGGTGGTGGACCGCGATAAGTTGTGAGGGAGAGGGGCCTGATCGGGGAGAAAAACCGACCACCTGCACCCTGGAGGTGAAGCGGGTGTTCGTGGCACCAGGTGCAGCGGGGCAGATTCGATATTTTTTGCGCCCTGCGGTTCCTCGCCCTGCGAATTTTACTCGCTACGCAGGTCCTGGCCGGACCCCACCGCGACTTCGTGAGGGTGCGGCGCAAGTAGAACCCGTCGCGATAGTCTTGAACCTCATGGTCTTGGACCGTGAGCCGGGCAGGAAGAAGCATTTGCTTCCGATTTCTTTATTAAATTCAGGCAGAATTCTGCTACGCTTTCGGCCAGAAAATCATGTGTGGAATCGTCGGATATTCTGGATTGCGGCCGGCCGTGCCGGTGTTGCTGAACGGTCTGAAGCGCCTTGAGTACCGAGGGTACGACTCGGCGGGCGTGGCATTGCAAGCGGACGGGAAACTGATTGTTGAAAAACGGGAGGGAAAGGTCGCGGCGCTGACAGAGGCCCTCGCGGAGAACGAGATCGGGGACGCCCTGGCGGGCTCGACGTGCGGGATCGCCCACACCCGCTGGGCGACGCACGGCCCGCCGACCCGGGCCAACGCCCACCCCCACCTCTCCGGGAAGCGGGTGGCGCTGGTGCACAACGGCATCGTCGAAAACTACATCGTGCTGCGCGAGCGGCTCAAGGCCGAGGGCTATGAATTTCTCTCGGAGACGGATACGGAGGTGCTGGTGCACCTGGTGGACTCCTGCTACGAGGGGAACCTTTCGGAGGCCGTCACCAAGGCTCTCCAGGACGTGGAGGGGACTTTCGGGATCGCCTGTGTGGCGGCCGGGGAACCCGGCGTCCTGGTCGTGGCGCGGCGGGGGTCGCCGATCGTGATCGGGCTGGGCGAGGAGGAGACCATCGTGGCTTCGGACGCCAGTGCGATCATCAAGCACACCCGCCAGGCGCTCTATCTCGATGACAATGACGTGGCCCGGATCGAGGGCGGGGAGGTCGACATTCGTTCTCTGGACGCCATGCCGGTGACGCGGGCGCCGGCCGAGATCGACTGGTCGGCGGACGCCGCAGAGAAGGGCGGCTACGAGCACTACATGCTGAAGGAGATTTTCGAGCAACCCGAAGCGATTCGGAACACGATTCGCGGGCGACTCGACGAATCGCGTGGAACCGCGATCCTTTCGGGGCTGAACCTGGAGCCGCGCGAACTGGCCGACATTCAGCGGCTGCTGATCGTTGGGTGCGGGACCTCGATGAACGCCGGAATCGTGGGCGAGTTCGCGATGGAGGACTTCGCGGGAATTCCGGCCGAAGTGGAGCAGGCCGCGGAGTTCCGCTATCGCAACCCGATTGTGGGCGGGCAGGACTTCGTGATGGCGATCAGCCAGAGCGGGGAGACGGCCGACACCCTGGCAGCGGTGCGGGAGGCCAAGGACAAGGGGGGCCTGGTGGCGGGGCTGGTGAACGTGGTGGGTTCGACCATCGCGCGGGAAGCGGGCCGCGGCATTTACCTGCACGCCGGGCCGGAGATCAGCGTGGCCTCCACCAAGGCCTTCACCTGCCAGGTGGCGGTGCTGCTCATGATTGCGCTGCGCTTTGCGCGTAGCCGGCGGATGTCGCGGGAGGAGGGGATTCAGTTCGTGAAGAACATCGAGGCCATTCCCTTGCTGGTGGAGCGCGTCCTGGAGCGTGACGACGAGATTGCGAGGGTGGCGGAGTATTTCGTGAACTTCGAGAACACCTTCTTCATCGGCCGCGGGTACCTGTTCCCCGTGGCGCTGGAGGGTGCCCTGAAGTTGAAGGAGATTTCCTATATTCACGCCGAGGGCTACCACGCCGCGGAGCTGAAACACGGTCCGATCGCGCTGCTGGAGCGGAAGGTTCCGGTCGTGGCCCTGCTCAACGACGGGCCGGGTAAGGAGAAGACGCTCGGAAACGTGGCGGAGTGCCGGGCGCGGAGTTCACCGGTGCTGGGCGTGGTGACGGAAGGCGACCGCGAGGCTATGAGCCAGGTGGACGCCTGCATCCAGGTTCCGATGTCGCCGCACTACACGGCGGTGGTGACTGCCACGGTGGCACTGCAACTCTTCGCCTACCACGTGGCGCGGTTGCGGGGGTGCCCGATTGACCAGCCCAGGAACCTGGCGAAGTCGGTGACGGTGGAGTAGGTGCGGGGCGCCAAAGGTCGGAGGTCAGGGCGCGGTGCTGAGAGAAACCGCCACCTTCGCGATCGCTTCGGGATAGATGCGGTGCTCCTGTTCCTGGATGCGGGCGTGCAAGGTGGCGGGCGTGTCGTCGGGGAGGACGGGGACGGTGGCCTGGGCGATGATGGGTCCGCTATCCACTTCGGCGTCGACATAGTGCACGGTGCAGCCGCTCTCGGTGGCGCCGGCCTCCACCGCCTGGCTCCAGGCTTCGAGGCCGGGGAACTTGGGGAGGAGGGAAGGATGAATGTTGATGATGCGCCCGGCATAGGGGTCGAGAAGGGGCGCGCGGAGAAGACGCATGAATCCGGCGAGGCACACCAGTTCGACCCTGGCGGCCCGCAGATCCTCGACGACCTGGAGCTGAGCCTCGTCTGGGAACATCGATTTGAATCCCCGGCAATCGATCGGGGCGGTTGGAATCCCGGCTTCGGCGGCGCGGTGGAGGATGTAGGCGTCAGGGTTGTCGGAGAGGACGATCGCGATTTCGGCCGCGAGCCTCCCGGTTTGGATCGCGTCGAGGATGGCTTGCAGGTTGGAACCGGAGCCGGAGCCGAGGATGCCGAGACGGGTCACGGGGGGAGAGTAGGCCAAAGGTTGGCAGCGAGACAACGCGACAAGGAGACAATCGGAAGGCCGCGGGAATTTCCCGAAGAACCTTGGATTGGGGACAATCCGAAGGGACGGGGAAGGAAATTTTTATTCCATTCCGAGGCATCTCCCCATCCCGCTTCAAGGGTGCGCAGGGACCCGGGAGGGTGGCCGTTCCGAGGATGGGCCGATTCGCGACGGAGACTGGTTGGAAATTGGAGGAGGGGGTTGTTTAGCTTGCCGAGTTGGGGACTTGGAGGCATATTCAGGGCGATCTAATGCGCTCCACTTGTATCCTCGTTTGTGCCGGACTTGGGCTGGCATTGTGTTCTTGCCAAACGGTCGATTCCCACACCGCGGGAGGGGGTGCGTTTGACGACTCGTATCTGGGCCAGCGGTTGGATTCCAACAATCCGAACCTGGAAGACAACCAGGACGCGAAGGGCAAGACCGCTCCGCCGTCCTACACGCAGTGGCGTCACGAGTAATCCGACGGGAGGCGAAAAGGGCGGGAGGCGATGCACGATCCACGGATCGATGAATTAGCGCGGCAGTTGGTGCGCAACTCGACGGAGCTGAGGCGGGGCGAGAAGGTCCTGATCGACTTGACCGACGTTCCGGAGGAGGTCGGGATTGCCTTGGTGCGGGAGACGCGCGCGCGGGGCGCGGTGCCGTTCGTGACGATCAACTCGATGCGCCTTTCCCGGGAACTCCTGAAGGGCGCCACGGACGAGCAGTACCGCCTCATTGCGAAGCACGGCTTGGCGGAGATGCGGGATATGGACGCCTACCTCGCAGTGCGGGGGAGCCATAACATTGCGGAGTGCAGCGACGTTCCGCCCGCTAAAATGGAACTTGCGCAAGGGCACACGCGCAAGGTGCTGCGCTACCGGGTGGAAAAAACGCGGTGGTGCGTCTTGCGCTGGCCCCACTCCGCCATGGCACAGCAGGCCGGGATGAGCACGGCGGCCTTCGAGGACTTCTATTTTAGGGTGTGCCTTCTGGACTACAAGGCCATGAAGCCCGCCATGACCGCCTTGGCGCGGCTCATGACCAGGACGGACAAGGTGCATATCAAGGGACCGGGGACCGACCTCCAGTTTTCGATCAAGGGCATCCCCGCCATTCCGTGTGGCGGGGAGTACAACATCCCGGACGGGGAGTGTTTTACGGCCCCGGTGCGCAATTCGGTGAACGGGATCATCGCGCATAACGCCGGGACGATCTACAACGGGATTCCCTTCGACGGCATCAAGCTCGAGTTTGCGAAGGGCAAGATCGTGAAGGCGGAGGCGGACGGCAAGAACAAGGAGATCAACAAGATCCTCGATACGGATGTCGGGGCCCGCTACGTCGGGGAGTTCGCCCTCGGATTCAATCCCGAGATCCGTGAGCCGATGCGCGACATTCTCTTCGACGAGAAGATCGCGGGTTCGTTTCATTTCACGCCCGGGCAGGCCTACGACGTGGCCAGTAACGGAAACAAGTCGAAGGTGCACTGGGACATGGTGAGCATCCAGCGCAGCGACTGCGGCGGGGGTGAGATCTGGTTCGACGGGAAGCTGGTGCGCAAGAACGGGAGATTCCTGCCCAAGGACTTGACGAAGTTGAATTGGTAGGCCGGAGGTGGCCCGCGGCGTGCCTGCCGCGATGTGGGTCGGACGCTCTGCCGGTAAACGGCCCGGGACGCCGGCATCCACCAGGGACGCCGACATCGACCACGGGAATCCTCCAGTTGCAATCCCGGGGGAGGGTCCGATTATTGAAGACGGCCACGAATCGGCTTGGAAATAGTTAAGGAATCTGAAACGAATAGGAACGATGGTCCGAATCTTGCTGGCTGGGTGGATAGGACTCTCCGCGTGGGCGGCGGGTCAGAGTTATGGTCCGAGCCGGGAACGGGTCCCGACCGCTCCGCGCGAATTCCGGGGGGCGTGGGTGGCCTGCGTCTACAATATCGACTGGCCCAGCCGGAAAGGGTTGAGCGGGGGGGCGCAGCAGGCGGAATTGCGGCGCATCCTGGACAAGATGGCGTCGCTCAAGTTGAACGCCATCATCTTCCAGGTCCGCCCGCAGGCCGATGCGGTCTACCGTTCGCGCCTCGAGCCCTGGTCGCCGTGGCTGACCGGCCGGATGGGAAAGAGCCCCGGCTACGATCCTCTGGCCTACTGTATCAAGCAGGCCC
>CAUZKZ010000130.1:0-11751 GCA_963580345.1 Verrucomicrobiia bacterium
AACGTTTTACGCATTTTCGTTCTGACCAAACCCCCGTGATTCCAAGGGTTGGAGGGCTTCGTTCAGAACAAAAATGCCGTCCTGTTCTGCGGTTCCAGATTATTCTTTAGCAAATTGAATCCGCGGAGTAAGCATATTTCAGAGCGATGAGAGTAGCAAGTGTTGGACCGGGGATTGCTGTAATTCTGGGCCTTTCCGGCGCACTGGCACCGATCCTGAGGGGAGAGGTGGCAGTGGGGACGCTCGCCGAACTCCGGGCTCTCGAAGGCAAGGTGCAGGACGTCGTGGAGAAAGCCTTGCCCGCGACGGTCTCACTCTTTTCGGAGCGGGAAGGCTCGTCCGGCAGCGGCGTGATCGTGACGCGCGAGGGAATCGTTTTGACGGCGGGTCACGTGGTGGAAGGGATGGAGGAAGTGACGGTGGTGTTTCCGAGCGGCAAGCAGGCGAAGGCGGAGGTGCTGGGTGCGAATCTTTCGAAGGATGCCGCGATGGTGAAGTTGCGTGGAGACGGGCCGTGGCCGTTCGTGGAAGTCGGGGAATCCAGGGACCTGGTGGTGGGCGACTTCGTGGTGTCCCTTGGACATGCAGGCGGATACGACCCCCTGCGCACTCCTCCCGCGCGCTTCGGCCGGATAGTCGGACTGAATCCGCTCGGTTTCATCGGGACGGACTGCACCTTGATCGGGGGCGACTCGGGCGGGCCGCTCTTTGACACGGAAGGCCGGTTAGTGGGGATTCATTCTTCCATCGGCGCCAGCCTGATGGCGAACAACCACACGGGGGTGAGCAATTTCAAATCGGATTGGGCGCGTCTCGAGAAGGGGGACACCTGGGGACGGCTCACCATGAACCCCCTCATGAATCCCGACCGGCCGGTGATCGGTTTCAACGTGGACAGCTCGGTTCGAGGAGGCGTGCGGCTTTCCGAGATCTTTCCGGATTCCCCGGCGGAGATGGCGGGACTCAAGCGCGGGGACGTGGTCCTGACCATCGACGGGAAGCCGGTGCGCAGCTTGCGAAACCTGCAGGGAATCCTGGCGGAACGGGAAGCCGGCGACGAGATCGAGCTCACCTACACCCGCGATGGACAAGAGCGCACCCGGACCCTGAAACTGGCCCGCCTGGCGGATGTGCTCGGCGAAGAAAAATAGAATCCGGACGAACCAGCACGATGAAGAGTCCCACCGCAATTCTTGGACTATCACTGGCAGCCGCCTCTCTCGCCGTGGGGCAGTTTCCGGCCACCTCTCCGGAGGATCGGACTGCGCTCAACGAGCAGGCTGGCCAGATTTTCGAAGCGCTGAAACCGGTCGTGGCGAAGGCGGCGCACGGAACTGTCGAGGTCCGCGTTTCGCGCAAGCGGGTGGGATTCGGGACGGTGGTGGGACCGGAACGGGTTCTCGCCAAGTGGAGTGACGTGAAGCCCCATGTGAAGACCTTGTCCTGCCGCACAGGCGAAGGTGATTGGCTGCCCGCCGAGGTGGTGGGTTTCTATCGTGGTCCCGACCTCGCGGTCCTGCAGGTGACGGGGCTCAAGGCCATGCCCTTGTCGCTGGACGAGGCCGACGACCTGAAGATCGGGCAATTTCTCGCCCTGGCCCGGCCCGACGGCGAAGCGGCTGCGATGGGGGTGGTCAGCGTCCTGCCGCGCAGCCTGCGGGAATCGGACCGCGCCTTTCTGGGAATCCTGATGGACATCGACTACAAGGGACCGGGTGTGAAAGTCCGCAGCGTCGAGCCTGGAACCGGGGCCAAGGCGTCCGGGTTGAAAGCGGGGGACATCATCACCGGGCTTCCCGGCCGGGCCGTGAACGGGAACTTCGAATTGAGCACGGCGCTGCAACGGCTGCAACCGGGTGAGAAGATCCGCATCAAGTATCGCCGTGGGAGGGAAGAAAAGATCGCCGAGGTGAAACTGGGCGGACGACCAGCTCCGAACCGCATCCCCTTTGGGCGCATGGAGCGCATGAACAAGATGGGCGGACACCGCTACAGCACTGTGAAGGATGGTTTCCAGGCTGTCATCCAGTCCGACATGCAATTGGAACCGGAAGACTGCGGTGCGCCCGTGATCGACCTTGACGGGCGGGTGGTGGGCATCGCGGTGGCCCGTGCGGGGCGCATCAAGTCGTTCATCATTCCGGCCCGGACGGTGAAGACCCTCCTGGAAGAAGAACCCGCCCAGCCGCGCCCGGAGGAACTGGCCGGCCGGGCCGAACCGGTCCGGGAGCGGGAAGGGCAAGATCCCTTCGAGATCATGCGCCGCAAGATGGAAGAAATGCGGCGCTTGATGGAGGAAATCGAGGAGATGGAGCGGTAGATTGCCGCCCACCAGCTTGTCGAAATAATGGGGGCCGGGAATAATGTGCGCGCGCGGCGCTCCCACCGGTCGTGAAGTGGGAATTGCTTGTCTGCGTGGTGGCAGGGTGGGCCCTGATCGCGCCGGCAGCGGCGGAGGAGTTCAATCCGAAGCGGGTCGTGAAGCGCTTCGACCCGATCCGGAATCCGAAGGTGGTCCCGGCCGGCGAGGCGGGAAAGTTCGTGCGCGACGACGAACTGATTCTTGGAGTTGTGGTCAATGAGGAGGCCCGGGCCTACCCGATCAACATGCTCACCAACCCGACCCGCGAGATCATCAACGACCGGGTGGGCGGCCGCGCCATCGCGGCGACGTGGTGACATCTCTGCTTCAACGGCATCGTGTATGCCAGGACCGTGAAATCGAAGGAGCTGACTTTTCAGGTCTCCGGGATGCTGTGGCGCCGCAGCCTCGTGATGCGCGATGTGGAAACCGGATCCCTCTGGAGCCACCTCCTGGGCAAGTGCATGCGCGGAAGCCTGGTGGGTGCCGAGCTGGAAATGTTTCCGGGCACCATGACGACTTGGAAAGAGTGGCGGTCCCGCCATCCCGGAACGAAGGTGCTGGGCATGTCGCGCACCGCGAAGCGCTATGCGGCGGAGCTCTGGAACAACCCCAAGCCCTACGTCTTCGGAGTGCACCTGGGAGCCGGTCGCCCTTCGCCGGCAGTAGCGCTGCCCGAGCTGATGAAGGCTTCGGTGGTCAATGTCGGAGCAGCCGGCCACGCCGTGGTCGTGACCTGGTCCCCCGACGGTCTGGGCGCCCAGGCCTTTGATCGGCAGCACGGCGGAAAAACCCGGCAGTTCAAGGGTGCCGGAAAAGGGCGGATGACGGACCGTGCCACCGGCTCCACCTGGGACGCCGTCACCGGGGAGTGCCTGGACGGGCAAGCTGGTGGGACGCAAGCTCGCTCCGCGCCCCGGCACGATTTCCTATCGCAAGGCCTGGAGAATCTTCTTCCCCGAGGGGCTGATTGTGGAATAGCTGTCACCCGTGTGACGTCGCGGGATTGATTCCTGGACTCACTTCCGGACTTCCCAGATCTCGCAGATCTGGTTGCTGGTCAGATCTGATGGGGAAAAGCGGTCGGTTTGGGAGAGGAAAACGGCCTGCACGCCTTGTCCGCTCTTCTTCTTGGAATTCGTCACGGAGGCGACGCGGGTGGCGCGATCGGCGGAGAGCTTCTTGTTGGTGTCGAGTCCGCCGGACTTGGAGGCATAGCCCACCACCAGGAAGAACGACTCGTCGCCGCTGGCTTGGGTCGCGCGGCGGATTTCCTCGACCTTGTCGAGACTGACGCGGGACGAACCGGTTTGGAAGGAAACGGTGTCGATCACGCCGGCGCTGAGCTCCTCGCCGATGCGCTTGTATTCGGCCTGCAACTCGGCGGGGGTGGCGGCCTGCAGCTTGGCCAGTTCGTCGTAGAGGAGCTTGGCCTTGGCGGGGAGGGCCTCGGCTTCCACGAAGAGGCGGGTCCGGTCGAGCTCGGCGCGAAGTTTCTGAATTTCGTAGTTCAGCTTGTTGTTATCGCTCTCGAGCTTGCCGGACTGTTCCTTTAGGGCGGCGAGGTCGCGGTTGAGACTGGTGAACTGGTCGGAGGCCACCATCGTTTTCATCCGGACCTGCAGATCGGTGAACTGGCGCTGGAAAGAGTCGCGCTCCTTGAGGGTCTCGTCGAGCTCGGCGCGAACCTTGGCCATGACGTTTGCGTCGGCCGCCCCCGCCAGTTGCTTTTGCAGTTCGGCCACGCGGTTCTGTTCCTGCGTGAGGAGCGCCTGGGTGTCGGCGAGCTGACGCTTGAGGCGATCCAGTTCCGCGGCGCTGACACTGGCATTGGCGAGTTGCTGGCGAGCGGCCTCCAACTCCCGGCCGGCGTGCTGGTAGAGGGAGCGGGTGCTCTTCAGTTCATCCTCGCGCTGGGTGAGGATGGTCTGCATCTTGCTGACGAGGCCGGCCAGGGTGGTGGAGTCGCTGGAGAGGCGATTGGCGAGCTCCTGGGCGGTCTTGCCGGATGGGTCCGCCACGCCGGATCCGCCTCGTTTGGCGACCAGGGCGTCGCGCTCGGCCTTCAGCTTGTCGACTTCCGAGGGCCCTCCGATGCCGCCCCCGGTCATCTGGAGGACGAGGAGGAAAAGAAGCAGGACGACCGCCCCGAGGACGAGGCCGATGATGAGGTTCTGGTTCCCCGCCGGGGTCGCAGCGGGAGGGGTGGAATTTTCTTCAGTCATGGGGAATTGCGATTCGGTGGGAGCGGAATTGGGTGTGGCAAGGGGTCCTATGGGCGATCCTCGATGGTCCGCCAACGCCGCCAGCGCTTCGGTCAACAAGCGAACATCCGTCAGATCAAGGTTGATGGACTACTATCCCGGATTGTGAATAAGTTCAAGTTCGGCGAAGCATCCCCGGCCTGCCGATTTTGGACCGCAGAGGGCGCGGAGGGAGCAGAGGGAGCGACCAGGGGACAGGAAAACAATGAGGGTGGGGAAGGAAGGGGGTGGCGAGACGAGGGTCTTCCGGACCGATTTTGATGCGGCCGGCAGCGCCGGGCACGCGGTGGTGGTCTTCCTTGAGTCCGGCTACGCGGTGATTTCGAGGAGTTCGGCGGGTTGGCGGACGAGGAAGCGGGGGTTTTCGGCGGCGAGTGAGTTTTCGGAGTTGAGCCCCCAGGTGACGGCGGCGGAGGCGATCTTGGCCTTGCGTGCGGCGCGGATGTCGCGGAGTTCGTCGCCGACATAGAGCATCTCGGGTGGGGAGAGGGAGAAGGTGCGGGCGATGGCACGGAGGTGCTTGGACTTGCCGGTGAGCTGGCCGGTGGCACTGATGAAGGTGAAGAGATCGCGGATGCGGTGGGATTCGAGAAAGGCTTCCACGTTTTCGGAGTCGTTGGAGGTAAGGATGCCGAAGCAGGCGGCGCGTTCGCGGAGGAGCGGCAGGGTCTTCTCCATTCCGTCAATGAGAGGCAGAGAGCGGATCTTGTTTTTCAAGAGGCGGCGGCCCTTGTTGAGCAGGAGGGGGACCCTGCGTTTGGGAATCTTGAGGTGGGCGAAGAGCCCCTTCATGTCGAGGGTCCGCAATTCACGGAGTTCGTCCTTCTCCAACTCGCGGAAGCCGTGTTCTTTGGCAAGGAGATTGTAGATCCGCATGCCTTCCCCGAGGGTGTCGGCGATGGTGCCGTCGAAATCGAAGATAAGGGCGTTGAAGTGCATGGGACGGCCTGTGGCCGGGGACCGGTTATTGGACCGTGGACCGGTTCCAGTTGTCCGTTATTGTATATCGGGGGAGGAAACCAAGGCCAGATTGGGGTCGATGTCTTCACGGAAGGAACTCGCCCCGCCTTCTTTCAGTTTCAGCAGGCCGGCAAAGGCAATCATGGCGGCGTTGTCGGTGGAGAACCGGGCGGGACAGGCGAGGAACGTGAGGCCCTCCTGGTGGCAGGCCCGATCCATGGCCTGGCGAAGAGCCCGGTTGCAACTCACGCCGCCCGAGAGGGTGACGAGTTCGCAACCCGCTTCCCGGGCGCCGCGGACCGCCTTGTCGACCAGGACGTCGAGGACGGCCTGTTGGAACGAAGCGCAGAGGTCGGCGCAGTGAGCTTGCGGGTCGTCGAGCTTGGCGAGGGTGTAGCGCACCGCAGTTTTGAGCCCGGAAAACGAGAAATCGAGCTGGCGTGGCATGGAGCGCGGAAAGCGGTAGGTGGTGGGATCGCCGAGGCGGGCCTGGTTTTCGATTTCGGGTCCGCCTGGGTAGGGGAGGCCGAGGAGGCGGGCCACCTTGTCGAAGGCTTCACCCGCGGCGTCGTCAAGGGATCGTCCCAGGAGGCGGTAGTCTCCAAACCCGCGGGCGTGGACGAGCATAGTGTGCCCCCCCGAGACGATGAGGGCGAGGTGAGGGGGGATTTCAGATTGCGCGCCGAAGGGTTCGAAATCGAGGAAGGGGGAAAGCAGGTGGCCTTCGAGGTGATTGATGGAGAGGAAGGGTTTGCGGGCCGCGAGAGCGAGGGCCTTGGCCATGCTGTGACCGACGAGGAGAGAAGAGGCCAGGCCCGGACCGCGGGTGGCGGCGAAGGCGTCGAGGGCGGAGACCGGGACGGCCGCTTCGGCGAGGGCCTGCTCGACGAGGGGGCGCAGTTTCAAGGCGTGATTGCGCGAGGCCAGCTCGGGGACGACCCCGCCGTAGGGCCGATGGATCTCGACCTGCGAGGAGACCAGGGAGGAGAGCAGTTCGGGCCCCTCCACGCCGCGGCGCATGACGGCGACCGCGGATTCGTCGCAGGAAGTCTCGAGGGCGAGGATGGTTGGGCCAGTGTTCAGTGTTCAGTATTCAGGGTTCAGATTTATTTTGAGAGCCCCTTGATAGCGGCGGCGAGGACGGGATCCTTCCAGGCCTTGAGCCGGGCGTTTTCGGGGGGGGAGAGTGAGTCGCGGCGGCGCCAGAGATCGAGCAATTCGCGGTCCTCCGAGGTGATGGTGACCTCCACATCGGGAGTGATGCCGACTTCGTGCGGGGTTCGGCCCGAGGGGGTGTGGTAGGTGGCAATCGTGATGCGCAGGGCGGTGCCGCCTCCCATGGGCATGATGGTTTGGACCGAGCCCTTTCCGTAGCTGAGTTCGCCCACCACGGTGGCGCGCTTGAGGTCCTGTAAGGCTCCGGAGACCAGTTCAGAGGCGCTGGCGGAGCCGCGATCGATGAGCACCGCGAGGGGGTAGTCGCGCTTCTTGCGTTTGCGGTCGGGTGTTTTCATGGGCGGGGAGTTGTGGGCCGGGTTGCGGCCCCGGGTAAAGACCACGGCGGTGGAGGGCGGAACGAACTCCCCCAGGATCGCGACCGAGATGTTGAGAAGGCCTCCGGGATTGCCCCGTAGGTCGAGAATGAGGGCCTTCATGCCCTTGTCTTCCAGGTCGTCGAGAGCGGCCTCGATTTCGCGGTGGGAGGGCGCGGTGAACTCGGTGAGGCGGAGGTAGCCGATTTTCTTCGCCCCGGTCTGATTCAACAGGAGCGCGTCGGGGACGGCCGGCTGCTTGACAACGGCACGCAGGAGGGTGGCCTCGTAGGTTTCGCGGTCGGTCTTGCGCCGGAGGGTGAGCACGACGTTTTCGCCGGGCCGGCCGGAGAGTTTCGCGAGGGCCGCGGTGAGCGCGAGCGGGGAAGCGTCGATCTCGCCGATCCTGAGGATGCGATCTCCTGCCACGATTCCGGCGCGGGCGGCCGCCGAAGCGGTCCGCACCGCGGTGACGGTGAGGAAATCTTCGCTTTTGCCGAGGGTGAGTCCGAGGCCGGGCAGAACCGGTTCGCCCTTCTTTTCCTTGATGAAGGCGTAGGTCTCCGGGTGGTAAAAGGCCGAGAATTTGTCGAGGGAATCGAGCATGCCCTCCAAGGCATGATTGACGAGCCGTTCGTAGCTCAGGTTGTCCCCATCGGGATGGTTGTCGCGCACCGCCTCCAGGACCTTGATGAACCGTTCCACGTGTTCGTAGCCCTCCCCGGAGTCCGGGAGAGCGCGCAGGGCTTCGGCGTCATCCTGGGAACAGGCCAGCGCCGGAGCCAAAGCGATGAGAAGGAGGATTCGCATGGCGAAACGCTACGCGAAATTGTCGCCGGCCAGAAGGTCGAAAACCGGAGGTCGGAGGTCGGAGGTCGGAGGTCGGAGGTCGGAGGTCGGAGGTCGGAGGTCGGAGGTCGGAGGTCGGAGGTCGGAGGTCGGAGGTCGGAGGTCGGAGGTCGGGCGAATTGCCGGGACTATTGAGATCTAGGCTGCATCGGCCCGCTTCTTGCGGATGATCGGGGGGCGGGTACCCTCCACCACGCCCCGATTGATCGAGACGGACTCGACGTCATCGCGCGAGGGAATTTCGTACATGATGTCGAGCATGATGTTTTCGAAGATGGAGCGCAGGGCGCGGGCCCCGGTGCCGCGGTTGACCGCTTCCGCGGCGAGGGCGCGGAGGGCGTCGCGGGAGATCTTGAGTTTCACGCCGTTGAGGGCGAGCTGCTTCTGGTACTGCTTGACCAGGGCGTTCTTCGGCTCGGTGAGAATGCGGATCAATTCGTCCTCGTTGAGCTTGAGGAGCGAGGAGTGAACCGGGAGGCGGCCAATAAACTCGGGGATGAGCCCGAAGTGCAGGAGGTCCTCCGGCTGGACCTTGTCGAGGAGATCTTCGGGCTCCGCGCCTTTTTGGGCCGCTTCCTCGGCGGCGGCGAATCCGAGCGCGTTGCGGCCGAGCCGGCGGCGCACGATGTCTTCCATACCGACGAAGGCGCCCCCGCACACGAAGAGGATGCGCTCGGTGTTGACCTGAATGTATTCCTGTTGGGGGTGCTTGCGGCCACCCTGGGGGGGGACGTTGCAGACCGTGCCCTCGAGAATCTTGAGAAGGGCCTGTTGCACGCCTTCACCGGAGACGTCGCGCGTAATGGAAACGTTCTCGGTCTTGCGCCCGATCTTGTCGATCTCGTCGACGTAGATGATTCCCTGCTCGGCCTTTTCGACGTCGAAGTCGGAGGACTGCAGAAGGCGCAGGATGATATTCTCGACGTCCTCCCCGACATACCCGGCTTCCGTGAGGGTGGTGGCATCGACGATGCAGAAGGGCACGTCGAGAATGCGGGCGAGGGTGCGGGCCAGGAGGGTTTTCCCCGAGCCGGTGGGCCCGAGGAGGAGAACATTTGACTTTTCGATCTCAACCTCGGCGAGGTGGTCGGGAGCGAGGGAGTGGTCCTGGCGCAGGCGCTGGTAGTGGTTGTAGACCGCGACGGAGAGGACCTTCTTGGCATGTTCCTGGCCGATGACGTACTCGTCGAGACGCTTCCGGATATCCGCGGGGGTGGGGGTGCCGACTCCTTCCGCAACGGAGCGCCCGATTTCGGTCTGGCCGTCCTCCGCGAGTTCTTTTTCGAGGATGGTGGAACATACCTCGATGCACTCGTTGCAAATATAGACGCCGGGACCGGCGATAAGCTTTTTGACCTCCGAATGGCTTTTGCCACAGAAGGAACACATGGTCAGATTGGATGCACGTGCCATCGATTTCTTCGTAAGGGGACTATCAGGGGTCCAGATTAGCAGACACCTCTTACGTGGAAGTTTAGCAGAAAGTGGCGCAATTCGCCCGGATTTTTATCAGGAATCTGCGTTTTCGGCCGGCTCGTCCGCCAATTCCTTGCGGTTTTCGAGGACCCGGTCGACCAAGCCGTAGTCGGCGGCCTCCTTGGCGGACATGTAGTTGTCGCGGTCCGCATCGAGATCGACCTGCTCGATCGGCTTGCCGGCGTGCTTGGCAAGGATGCTGTTGAGGCGTTTCTTGAGGGTGTACATGAATTCCACGGTGCGCTCCACGTCGGAAGCGGTGCCCTGGGCCCCTCCGGAGACCTGGTGAATCATGACGTGCGAGTTTGGGAGACAGAAGCGCTTGCCATTGGTGCCGGCGGTGAGGAGGACGGCTCCCATGGAAGCCGCGATGCCGATGCAGTAGGTGTTCACATCGCAGGTGACGAACTGCATGGTGTCGTAGATGGCGAGACCGGAGGTAACGGAGCCACCCGGGGAGTTGATGTAGATATGGATGTCTTTCTTGGGGTCCGACATTTGGAGGAAGAGCATCTGGGCGATGACGGAATTGGCGACGAAGTCGTCAATGGGAGTCCCGATAAAGATGATGCGGTCCTTGAGGAGGCGGGAGTAGATGTCGAAGGCGCGCTCACCGCGGCCGTCCTGTTCGATGACGGTCGGAACGAGGTAGTTATTGCGGGGCGATTGGGGGGCGGCGGAGATCGGATCGAAATTACTCATCGTCGTTTTCAGATTCTTCAGTTGGCTCCGGAGCGGGCTCGGGGGGGGCCTCTTCAGGCTCCTGGGGAACGTCCTCTTCGGCGGGCGATTGGTCAGTGACTTCGACCATCGCGTTCTCCAGCAGGAAGTCAATCGTCTTGCTGAGCAGCATGGAGTGTTGCAGGCCGGTGAGCCGCCCGCTCTGCTGTAGCGACTGCGCAAAGGTTTTGATGGGCTTCTTGGCCTGGTTGGCGAGGGCCGCCACGCGGTTGGCGAGTTCCTCCCGGGTCACCTCGAGCTTTTCCCGTTCTGCGATCCGCTGCAGGATGAAATCGGTGCGGAGGTTCATCTGGGCCCGCTGGTTGGCGGCGGAGAAGATCTCGTTTTGGCGGGCCTCGATTTCCTCTTCCGACATTCCGGAGCCCAGGCCGCGTTCCACCATTTCGTCGGCCTGGCCCTGGGTCTCGGCTGTGACGAGATCCGCGGGGAGTTCGAAGCTCACGGCCTTATTGAGCTTTTCGAGGAGCTGGTTGACCTTGAACTCCTCGATTTGCTGGTTGAGCTGGTGCTCGAGATTGCCCCGAATGGTCTCCTTCAAGCCCTTGAGGTCGGAGCCGGGAACGATCTGGCCCGCGAGGTCGTCGTCCCACTCGGGGAGGACCTGATCCTTGATGGCTTTCAGGGCGGTGTGGAAGTCGAGGACCCGTCCGCGCAGTTCTTCCACCGGGAAGTCCTCGGGCACGGTGAGGGCAAAATCCCGTTCTTCCCCGATGGCGGCGCCCTGCAGAGCCTGCGAAAATCCGGGCAGCAGGGAGTCGTCCTCCATTTTGAGCCAGTAATCCTCGGAGCCGGCCAGGTAGCCCACCGATTGGCCCGCGGTCTCCTCGAGCAGTTTGCCCTCGTGTTGGGAGGAGTAGTCGATCACCGCAAAATCGCCGCTCTGGACGGGGCGGTCCGTGACGTCGGTGAAATCGGCGAAGCGGCTGCGGAGGTCCTCGAGTTCCTGGTCGACGTCCTCGGGGCCGATCACCCGGTTCGGGAGTTCCAGGGTGATTCCCTTGTACTCCGGCAACTCGAATTCGGGCGCGATGGTGAGGGTGGAGGAGAAGGTGAGGGCTCCATCGGGTTGATGGGCCGTGTCCTCCGGGGGCTTGGCGTCGATGATGCGCAGATCTTCCTTTTCGGCGGCTTCCCGGAGGGCTTTCTGGATGAGACGGGACTCGAGTTCGGCCGTGATCTGCTCCCCAAATCGCTTCTCGATCACGGTGCGAGGGACCTTCCCGGGGCGGTATCCGCGAATGCGCGCCTGACGGCTGAAAGCCTGCACGATGTTCTTTCGTTCCCCGCTCACATCCTCGGCCGGGATCTCCACCTTGAGCTTGGCGGCACAGTTGGACTGTCTTTCGAGGGTTATGTTCATCGTTTCGTCCCGGAGGCTGATCGGGTCGCGGGAGCGGAACGCTAGAGGGCAAAGAAGGGGTGGTCAAGGGGATGGGGCAGGCGGGAATTTTAAAAAAAAGGGATGTTTTATGTTCATTGACCTTGACGAAATGAGGGATAACCGGGCCTAATAGTCCGAGTAGTCAGCAGTCTGTCACATCTACCTTCATGACACTTTTTTTGGGTT
>CAUZKZ010000131.1:0-11730 GCA_963580345.1 Verrucomicrobiia bacterium
CGCCGGGATACGGGGTGGCGGTAAATACCGCTTGGCCGTTAAGACCCGAGGCAGGAGCCCAGTGCGTCAATCGCGCCCGCTGGGATCTGTGCGGGGGCCGCCGGGCAACCGGCGGTCCTACCGCGACTGCCCTAAGGCCTCCTCACCCAGGTCCATCGTCCACGCTGGAGGGGCGTGCCTGGATCCGCAAGATTGAACCCCTCCAGGCGGCTGGGATTGGCGGTGAGAGGAAGGGCCGTGACCGGGTTGGTGGTGGTCCAGGTGAGATCGTAATGCAGGGTGAATCGGTAGGTGGGTTGGGGGCCGCTGGTGGGGGTGAGCTCGAGTTCGGTCGCATAGGGACCGAGGACCCTGGAACTGGTGACGGTGAACGTCCCCGAGCCCAAGGGGCTGAGGTAGGTGCCGGCCATCGCGGTGTGGTCGAAGTTGTAGACGGTCGTGAACGCAAAGGTGGCCGGGTCCGAAAAGAAGGTCTGGATGGTGTTGCCTGCGAGGGGGCGCCCGGTTGACGGCCAATCGGGGTATTCCGCCACCCCGCCGCGGAAATAGCGGACCGGCATGGCGATGATCGAGGAAGTGAGGTCGTACCCGAACTCGATACCTCCTGGGACATTGCCGACGGTGAGGGGACCGGACCAGGACCGCAGATCGGTCGATCTCCACAACAGCGCGATGGAGCCGGTGGTATCGTCCCAGTCGAGGAAGATCCGGCCGGGGAGTCGTCGAAAGGTGAAGGTGGCGGCGCGGGCGGTCGGGTGCCGGAAGAGGACGGGATGGTTCGGATCCTCGACTGCGAGACGGAAGTTGACGGCATCGGCATCAAGGTAGCGCAGCTTGACGGTTTCGATCGTGACGAGACCCGGGGCGGCGATGGAAATGTTCTCGACGGTGAAGCGTCCGTTCCCTCCGAGCGGGTTGGTGGGATTGATCACAACCCCGAAGCGGCTGTAGGCGCCGGGAGGGAGAGCAGGCTTGCTGATAAAGAAGCGGCTGCCGTTCGTGTTGGGACCGTCGTTCTCCATGTAGATGGAGAACAGGGAGGGCGCGGAACGGAAATCGTCTCGAAAGAGGTAGCCGGGGCCATCGGTTCCGTTTCCGCTGGGAGACCCGCTCACAATCTCGAGGCCGGGAGTCGCGGCGTGGTAGGTGAGACCGTCGTAAAACGGACCGGTTTTCACCAGGCCCCCGGCTCCGATCCAGGGCGTCAGGCCTTCCGCGAGACGGATGAAGTTTGCGACGGCGTAGGGCGCGAAGCTGAAATCGAGCGCGACCGTGAAGCGGCCGAACTCCGCTCCCGCCAGGTTGGTCTCGAAGTCGGCCAGAATCTGAGCCCGGGCCGGAAGGAAGGACAGGGCTGCAAGGGCGAGGGCGAGGGGCACGGACGCTTTCACCGGAAAATGGGTAGGGAATGCAGTGACAATGATATCCGGCTCCCGGAATACCACCAATCTCCTTCAGGGAGTGTACAGGAAGGCCTGTTGGACGGCGCGGGTAGCGCCGCCCGTGATTTCCGCGCTTCCCTCCGTGAACCCGGTGGTGTCCTCGTGGAAGGAAAGGTTCACACCGAGGGAAATCCAGCCGTTGGATCCGGCCGGGCTATCGAACTCGGCGAGGAGGCCTCCGATAGGGATGAGCCGGGCCGGATTCTTGCTGAAGAAAGGGAAATTGGGATTGCTTGAAACCACCCCGACGGTGGCCTGGCCGTCGAACCAACTCACCGCGGAGAGGGTTCCCGAGTTCCCCAGCGAGTCCGACCACGTGCCACCCTCCGCCCCGTCGAAGGTGAGTGTAACGGAGTCGCCGTTTCGATTTGTGATGACGAGGACGCTGCCGTCTCCATTCAGCTCGGCAGGAGCGTTCGGGATCAGCGAGTAGTCTATCGCGGTAAGTCTTCCGAAAAAGCGGTCGGGAGGAACTCCGCTGAGGGTGTAAACATGGCCGTCAAGGGCTCCCAGGCTGAGGAAGTTCCGAAACCGCGAGAGGCTCTCAAGGCTCGGCGACAACGAAAGGATGTAGTCCGTCTTGTCGGCTCGATCCCACGTCAGGGTGAATTCATTCGCAACGGGATCGTAGTCGGGCACGAACGGGCTTCCGCTCACGGTAGGCAGGCGCAGGGCGGGATCGTTGATGTCAAAGGAAGCGAGCGAGGGACCCGAGATGACCACGGTGTCGAGGTTGATCCGGGTTTGGGGCCTATCATCCGTTCCGGGATGCACGGTGGGAAAGAGAGCCGGATCGGCAAAGTTGTCGATGAGGGACTTGCCGTCGATGACCTCCCCGAACACGGAGTGCTTGTCGTCGAGCCGTGCAATTTTTTCCAGTTCGCTGGGGACGCTTGCGCGGGACAGGGTGATGAAGAATTGCCCCTTGGTGGTGTGAGGGAGGGAAGATTTTGCCATGGACAGAATGTAGCGGCCGGAGTGACGCAGATCCGGGTGGTACTGGTCCTGGATAAAATAACCGGGCCGTTCTCCCTCCAGGCCGGGAGGATCGCCCCCCTGGATCACGAAGTCGTGAACGAGGCGCTGGAAGTGGGTGCCGTCGTAGAAAGGCGTGTCCCTGAAGATCTGGCCGGTAGTGAGGTCGACCCAGGGGCGCTGCCCGGTGGCGAGGCCGATGAAGTTGGCGACGGGGCGAGGAGCCTTGTCGTGGGGGAGCTGCGCCCGGAAGGTGCCGAGGGCGGTAGTGCCGTGCGAGACGGTGAAGTCGGCGTAGATTTGCGCCGGGAGGCTGGCGGTGGCGGCGAGCAGTTGGAGCAGGCCGAGGGGGAGGGCTTTCACGGCGAGGAACAAAAGCGAGGGAGGCGGGGCTTGCAATCCGGAATTCGGTCCGGATGCTTCGCGCCGTGCAAGAATCTGCTTCCGGCAAGCCGCGCCTGGCGCTGTTCGATCTCGATCAGACCTTGATTCCGTGGGATACGCAGCTTCTTTTCTGCAACTGGGTTCTCCGCCACGAGCCGGTGCGGCGGCTCTTTCTCCTGTTCCTGCTGCCCTTCCTTCCACTCTGGTGGGTGTTGGGGTCGGAGGGGATGAAACGCGTCTTTCTTTCCTTCCTGTGGAAAATGCGCCGGGAGCGGCTGGAGGAGTTGGTGGAAAATTTCGTGGAGCGCTACGTGCCGTCCGAGTGCTACTCCGGGTTGCTGGAAGAATTGGCGAAGGAGGGGGAGCGGGGCAGGCGCACGATCCTGTTGTCGGCCAGCCCGGAGTTTTACGCGCGGCCCATCGGGGAGGCGCTGGGATTTGATGCAAGCTACGGGACGCGGGTCGAATTCGGGGACACCATGCCGCTTTTTCCCGACTTTACCGGAGGGAACAACAAGCGGGAGGTCAAGGTGCAGCGCCTGTTGGAAGAAGGGGAAATCGAGCAGGTCGAAGTGCTTGAGGACAGCGCGGGCTATTCGGACAGCACGGTCGATCTTCCCATGCTGCGATTGTGCGAGGAAATTACGGTGGTGAACCCGGGTGCGGAGCTGGGCAGCCTCGCAGAGGAGCACGGCTGGCGGGTGATGCGGCCGGCGCGTCCCTTTCGCGACAGGCACCAGATGGCTTGGCGGTGCCTCAAGCAGATGTGCGGGCTGGAAAGAATCGGGAGTTAGGACTCTCGAAGCCGGCGGGATCGGAGGATTGCAATTGTTGGCCGCCCTCTCGGAACCCGCGAGATCGGCCGCTATTTTCCCTTGGAATCGGGAATCAGGTGCTGTAGACCGCCATCTCCTCTACGGGAAATCACCAGGACGCGACACGGTGAGACGAGAACGAGATATGACCACCGAGCGTGGGTCCACGCTCAGCGACACGAGCCCTAGCCGCTTGGCCACGCGTTCTCTTGCTGGTTCAGCGGCTTTTTCTTTGCGCCCGCCAACTGGCCCTGCGGGCCGGAAATCTATCTCCAATTCGCCTTGATCCCCAACCCATCGATGATCGAGCAACCCAGCAACAAATCATGAAACCACGACATGCAATCAACCTGATTGGCTGCGGACTGACCGGCCTGTTGGTCGGCTGTAGCGGCAAGGAAGAAGATGGCGTCGGAGCGGGAGGCGGGGGGAAGGTGCTCCGTTTTTCCGCGATTCCGGACCAGGACACCACCGCGCAAAAGGAGCGCTACAAGCCCATGCAGAATTACCTCGCCAAGGCTCTCGGCATCGAGGTCGAGTTCGTTGCGTCCGACAGTTACGGCGCCTCGGTGGAGAAATTCGAAAACGGGGACATCCAGCTGGCGTGGTTTGGCGGGGTGACCGGGGTGCAGGCCACGAAGGCGGTGAAGGGCGCGCGGGCCCTGGTGGCCGGCGAGAAGGACCTGGCTTTCAAGTCCTACTTCATTGCCAACGCCTCCACCGGGCTGGAGCCCTCGGCGGAGTTTCCGAGAGGGATCGCGGATCTCACTTTCACTTTTGGAAGTTCCAGTTCGACCTCCGGCTGCGTGATGCCGAGCCACTTCATCATGGAGAACACCGGCAAGACGCCCCTGGAGTTTTTCACCAAGCAGCCGCTCGGGTTTTCCGGGGCACACGACAAGACCGCCATGCAGGTGCAAGACGGGACCTTCCAGGCCGGCGCCCTCAACTACAGCACCTACGACAAACTGGTGGCGGACGGCAAGATCGACCCCGCCAAGTGCGTGGTGATCTGGGAGACGCCGCCCTACGCCGACTACAACATGACGGCTCATCCCGAGCTCGAGAAGAGGTTCGGAGCCGGCTTCCTCGACAAGCTGCAGGCCGCACTGGTGAGCTGCGACGATGCGGCGGCCCTGAAGGCTCTCGACCGCAATAAGCTGGTAGAGGTGACCAACGAAACCTTTGCCGGCATCGCCTCGGTCTTGGAGAAAGTGAAGTTTGACTGATCCCGCGCCCATGGGTCTCATCCCTCCTGTCGGCGAGGACCCGTCGGCAGGACACTTTTCCATGGAAACGGTCTTTCATCTCGAAGGCGCCTGCCGAAGCTTCGGCGCGGTGCGGGCCCTTCGTGAGGTGGACCTCACGGTTGAGAAGGGCGAACGGGTGGCCCTGATCGGGGCTTCGGGAAGCGGGAAGACCACCCTGCTGCGACTGATCGGCGCGCAGTTGGCGCCGGATGCCGGAGCGGTGCGGGTGATGGAATCCGATCCGCTGGGCCTGGGCGAGGGAGGCCTGCGCCACTTGCGCTCGCGGCTGGCCTTTCTTCCGCAGGATCTGGGGCTGGTCCCCAACTTGCGGGTGATCCAGAACGTGGTGGCGGGGCGCTGCGGGCGGCGCTCGCTGTGGGGGACGTTGCGGGATCTGATTCTCCCCGGGGTGGAGGCGCGCCGGGAGATCTTTGCCTTGTTGGAAAGAGTGGGCATCGCGGAAAAGATGTACGACCGGCTTGATACTCTTTCCGGCGGACAGCGGCAGCGGGTGGCGGTGGCACGGGCCCTCTTCCAGGAACCGGTGGCGCTCCTGGCGGACGAGCCGGTCTCGGCGGTCGATCCCGCCCGGGCCCGTAACCTGTTAGAATTGTTGAGCCAGCTATGCGAGGAAGAGGGACTGACGTTGGTGGTCTCGATGCACCAGCTTGAACTCGCGAAGGAGTTCTTTCCGCGCCTGGTGGGATTGAAAGAGGGGCGCGTGACGTTCGACGGTTCCACCGGGGAGCTGAGTGAAGACCAGTTGACGGAGTTGTTTCGACTCGAGGGCGGGGGAGGGGCGGGATGAACGGGCTCGGCACTATGTGGCGGGGAAAGCGCCTGGTGGTGCTGGCCCTCCTCGTCATCTTCGCGGCCTGCGCGGTCCGGCTCGGGCCGAAGGTGGTGGGGCTGAGCGAGGGCGCCGATCCCTTCGGCGCGATGGGCCGGTTTTTCGGAGCGGCCTTCGCGCCATCGTTCGCGGACCAGAACCCCTCTCTTCCTCCCGATGCCACGCCCTTCCTGGAACGGATGGGCAGTGATCTCCTGCGGACCTTTCGCTACGCTTTCATCGCGATGAGCCTGGCGGTCCCGACCGCGCTGGTGCTGGGCTTCTTCTCTTCCTCCGCGTGGTGGCCGGGAGCGATGACGTATGGGCGGCCCGGCGGGAGCAGGCGTCTCCTCCGGGGCGTCCTGCGGGGATTACGTTGGAGCTGCCGGCTGCTGATTACGCTTTGCCGTTCCATCCACGAACTGGTGTGGGCCATGTTCTTTCTCTCCGCGGTGGGCGATGCTCCCGGCACGGCGTGCGTGGCCCTCGCACTGCCTTTTGCGGGAACCCTGGGGAAGGTGTTCTCGGAGCTGATCGATGAGCAGAGACAGGGACCGCGGGCCGCCCTCCTGGCGACCGGGGCTTCCCCCATGCAGGCCTTTGCCGCGACGCTCCTTCCGCAAGCCCTGCCGGACCTGCTGACCTACGTCCTGTATCGATTCGAGTGTGCCCTGCGCTCGTCGGCGGTGCTCGGGTTTATCGGCGTGGAGACGATCGGCCTCGGGATTCGGCGTTCATTCAACAACCTCTACTTCGGCGAAGTGTGGACCCAGCTCTATGTCCTGATGATCGTGGTCATCGCAGTGGATGTGATCGGGGCGCGCTTGCGGGACCGCTTGAACCGCGGTGTGCTGCGCCGACGGGCGGTGGCCGCAACGAGCGGATCGCCGCCCGCCACGGAGAGGGCATTGCGGCGAACCGCGCCGCGCGATTGGCTGGTGCGCGGCGGGGTGCTGGTGACGCTCGGGTTGGTGCTGCTTTCGTGGAATCTCGGCGAGCGGCTCACCACCGACCTCAGCGCCCGGCAACGCAGCGATCGCATGGGTCGATTCCTCACCAAGCTCACCCCGGAGCCGGCCCGGCCCGCCGACAAGTTGGCGGCAACGGGCGAGCGATTGGCGGCTTTGCGGGAGCACCGCGGCGAGGTGGCTACCTGGGCGGCGGACCTGTGGAAACGAAACGGGGCGAGAGCGCTCCTGACCACCGTGGCAATCGCGACTGCCGCGATCATCCTGGCCGGACTGGGCACAGCGTTGTTGTTGCCGTTGGGCAGCCGTGCTCTGGCTCGCGGGGAGCCCTTCGGGGTGCTGGGAACGGCCACGGGGGCGGTGCGCTTGTTCTGGGAAGGGCTGGGGTTCCTGACCCGCGGGATCTTCGTATTGGCTCGCTCCGTGCCGGAGTACATTTACGCCTTCCTGCTGGTGGCGCTCCTCGGGCCGAGTGCGTGGCCCCTGGTCTTCGCCCTTGCGATTCACAACGTGGGGATCCTGGGCCGGCTGTGGGGGGAGGTGATGGAGAACGAGCGCCCGGAGCCTTCGCAGCAATGGGTGCGCAGTGGGGCGAGCCGCGGGCAAACCTACCTCGGGAGCCTGGCCCCGCTCTCCTTCAACCGTTTCCTGCTCTTCTTCTTCTACCGGTGGGAGACCTGCGTGCGCGAAGCCACCATCCTGGGGATGCTGGCAATCAGTTCGCTGGGTTATTACATCTCCATCTCCCGCAATTACTTCCACTACGACCAGATGCTCTTTTACGTGCTGCTGGGCGCGGCCGTCATATTTGCAGGGGACCTACTCTCCGATTGGCTGCGGCGCCGGCTGCGGGGCGGGGTGGTGATGTCGTGAGCGCTCCGTAACCTTTCCAGCCTGCTCACCCCAATGAGCGCATGGCTTTTCCGAGACAGGTTACGATGAGACGGATCGCTGTGCGATGCGCGCGATGGCCCACGCGGCGTGTTCGGCAATGAGGGGATCGGGGTCCTGCGCGGCTTCCTGGAGCGCAGGAAGATCCTCCGCGGTCCCGACGTTTCCCAGCACCACGCAGACGTTGCGCAGGAAGCGGGGACGCTTGAGGCGCTTGATGGCGGACTTCGCGAAGAGGGAGCGGAACTGCTCGTCCGTCAGAGGCAGGAAGTCCCGGAGTTCGCGGCGGAAGACTTCGCCGCGGGCGTGGAAGCGCAACTCGCGGCTGGTCTGCGCGAAGCGGTTCCAGGGGCAGGCATCCAGGCAGTCGTCGCAACCGTAGAGGCGGTTGCCGACCAGGGGACGCAGTTCTTCCGGGATGGGGCCCTTGTGCTCGATGGTGAGGTAAGAGATGCAGCGCGGGGCGTCGACGAAGTGCGGTCGCGGGATGGCGTTGGTGGGGCAGGCCGTCATGCAGGCCGTGCACGTGCCGCAGTGGTCGTTCTTGGGCTGGTCGGGCGGGAGTGGCAGGGTGGTGATGAGTTCGGCGAGGAAGAACCAGGTGCCGAGTTGGGTGTGGATCTGGACGGTCGACTTGCCGTTCCAGCCCACCCCGGCCTCCGAGGCGAAGTCGCGTTCCAGGAGCGGACCCGTGTCGACGTAATAGCGCTGCGTTCCGCCCATCTCCTGCATGGCGAGGTCCAAATCCACGAGCTTCGCCGCGATGACATCGTGGTAATCGTCGTTCCAGGAGTAACGGGCGATGCGGTAATTCGGATTGGGTTCGGCAGGGCCCGGATAGTAGTTCAGCGCAAGGCAAACCACCGCCTGCGCGCCGGGGAGAACCACGCGGGGATCGGTGCGCCGGTCGAGACCCCGCTCCAGCCAGGTCATGTCCCCGGCCTTGCCGGCGTCGATCCACTCCAGGAATTGTTCGGCATGGGCGGCGCGATCAGCGCGCGCAATCCGGCACTCATCGAAGCCGAGCTGGGCCGCGATGAACTGCAGGTTGGATTTGGCGGTAGCGGGGTCGATCGAGAAAGTATTCAGTATACAGTGGACGGTGAACAGAAAACAGATTTGAACCTACAAGGTTGCAAAAAAGTAGCGTGCGGACTCGATAATCCCGGCGGTGATCTCCGGGAAGGTGAGGCCGTCGGTCTCGATCTCCTGGTGGGCAGCCTGATGATAGAGATCGACGCGCTCTTCGAGGAGACGGGCGATGGTGTCCTGCCGGTCCTCCTTGTTGAGAAGGGGGCGATCCTTGTTGCGGCCGGTCCGCAGGATGATTTCGGCCGCGGAGACCACCAGCCACACCACAAACCCGAGGCGGCGGAGAGTGGCCCGGTTTTCGGGCCGCAGGATGATGCCCCCGCCGGTCGCAATGATGCGGCGGCTGGGCCGCTTTTTTTCGAGGTCCGCGAGAACGGCCGTTTCGAGATCGCGGAAGGCTTCCTCGCCCTCCTCATCGAAAATCCTCCGGATGGGCTTGCCGGCCAGCCTCACGATCAAGCCGTCGATGTCCACCACCGGGTAGCCCAGGATCTGCGACAATTCACGGCCTATCGAGGACTTTCCCGAGCCCATGAAGCCGATCAGGATGATGTTTTTCGGGGTGGTGGGAGCCTCCATCTGGCCGCAACTCTAATTGCGAATTTCTAAATTCTAAACCCTAAGAATTTTTTGTTAGAAGGGGGGCGTGCAGACGAGGGTTGAGAGAGCCGATTTCGAGGACTGGCGGACGGCGGCGGGAGAAGCCGTGAAGGTCCTGCAAGCAGGCGGGATCGTGGCGGTCCCCACCGAGACGGTGTACGGCCTGGCGGCCGACGCCTTCAATGCCGAGGCGGTCGCGAAGGTCTTCGAGGCGAAGGAGCGCCCGTCCTTCGATCCGCTCATCGTGCACCTCGCGGATGGAGGCCAGCTCGAGCGGGTCGCCGTGGTGCCGGAGGACATCGAACCGGTGGTCCGGAAGCTGACCGCCAACTTCTGGCCTGGTCCGCTCACCCTGGTGCTTCCAAAAAGGGAAGCGGTGCCCGATATTGTGACGAGCGGGCTGCCGACCGTGGCGGTCAGGGTCAGCAAGCACGAGGTGATGCGCGCCATTGCGAAGGGACTGGGGCGGCCGATCGCGGCACCCAGTGCGAACCGTTTCGGGCGCATCAGTCCCACTTCCGCCGCGGCGGTGCAGCAGGAAATGGACGGCCGCATTCCTCTCATCATCGATGGCGGGGCCTGCTCGGAGGGATTGGAGAGCACCATCGTGGCGATCGAGCCCGGAGAGAAACGGCCCACGATCCGGATCCTGCGGCCGGGACCGGTGACGCGGGAAGAGCTTCGCAGGTTTGGCCGGGTGGTGAAGTCGGGCCGCGTGACCGCCAAGCCCGAGGCGCCCGGCACCCTGGAGGCGCACTACGCGCCCGCCACTCCGTTGCTCCTCTTCGACCAGCCGGAAGACTTCGTGCCGGAGGAGGGAAAGCGTTATGCCCTCCTCAGTTACCGCGGTGAGGCCCGGGACGGCTACCTCCACCGCCACGATTGGGCCAGGGTGGGGGTCCTGAGCCCGGGGAAGGGGAAGCTGGCGGAAGCGGCGATCCGCTTCTTTTTCGCGCTCCGCGATCTGGACGCCTGCGGGGTGGACGCCATCGTGGCGGAGCCGGTGAGCGAGGTCGGGTTGGGCTCGGCCATCATGGATCGCCTGCGCCGGGCCGCCGCGGGACGTTCGTAATCATTGAACAATCCTCTTATGTCGGGCATCCTGGAGCTGGATGTTGCGGTCGATGATGACGGTGTCCGGGTTCACGCTGGTGAGCCGGCTCCTGGGATTTCTACGGGACATCCTGATCGCGAAGTTTGTGGGGACCGGTCCGGTGGCGGATGCCTTCGTGGCGGCCTTCCGGTTTCCGAACATGTTTCGCCGCATCTTCGGCGAGGGAGCCTACAACGCGGCGTTCGTTCCGCTTTTCGGGCGCAAGCTGGAAGAAGAGGGGCGGGAGGAGGCGGTCAAGTTCGCGCGCAACACCTTTTCCACGCTTCTCGGCGCGCTCGGAATCCTGACCCTCATTGCGATCCCCTGCATGCACTGGCTGATGATGCTGGTGGTTCCGGGGTTCCTGCCGAAGTTCGATGAGGACCTCGGAGAAGTGGGAGCCGGCGAGGCTTTCTGGTCGGTCGAGGTGAACACCCGCGGAGCGCGCGATTTCTTCATCCAGGTCAGTGCCAAGTCGGAGGCCGCGATCGAGCACTGGGCGGGGCGAATCGTCCTGGAGGATATGAGGTTCCTTGAAGATTCCGGCCCCGGGAAAGACGATTCGGAGAGGCGCGTGCTCCCTCGGGGTGTCATTGGCGACGTTGCGGGCCTGGCCGCGTCGCGGGTGACGCTGAGTGGAGATGCCCAAAGCGGAGTGGAGAGGGAGGTCCCATGGTCGCCCGACCTCGACTTCGAGCTCGAGAAGGGGGAAGAGATTGTGGCCGCGGTGTACGGAATGACCAGGGAGGGAGTGGTGAGAATCGGGTTGCCCGACGGGCATCGTTTCGAGGAGTTCCGGGCCCGGATCGTGGTGAAGGAAAGCCCCGCGGACGACGAGGTGCGACGGGCCACCCTGCGCCTCTACCGCAATGATCCGGACAACTTCAGACTGACGGTGGGGCTCTCCAGGATCATGTTCTGTTACCTGCTCTTCATGGCCCTGGCGGCTCACATGGGCGGAGTGCTCAACACCTTCAAGAAATTTGCGGTGCCCGCTGCGGCGCCGATTCTCCTGAACATCGTCCTGATCGGAGCGTTGGTCCTGATCTGGATCATGCCTTGGAAAGGCGATCTCGAGATCGGGAAGACCCTGGCGTGGGGAGTGGCGATCGCGGGCTTTCTGCAATTTGCAGCCCTGTGGGGGGCCTGTGCCCACGCCAAGGCAGCCATGCTGGTCGGGAAGCCGGTCTGGACTCCCGAATTGAAAAAGCTCCTCCTCCTGATGGGACCGGGGGTGGTCGCGGCCGGAATCCAGCAGGTGAACCTCCTGGTGGGCGGCATCATCGCTTCCTTTCAGCAGGGGGCCATCGCGTTTCTCTACTATTCGGATCGCGTCTACCAGTTGCCGCTGGGAATGATTGGTATTGCGCTTGGAGTGGTGTTGCTGCCGG
>CAUZKZ010000132.1:0-11712 GCA_963580345.1 Verrucomicrobiia bacterium
AGCGACGATTACAAGCTCCTCGTCCGCTGGATCAATCAAGGCCTCTCATACGGCCCGAAGGATGATCCCAGCGTGGAACGCATCGAAGTCTCCCCGCGGGAGTGCCTGACACGGTCCAAGGCCACTCAGCAACTCCAGGTCACGGCCCATTTCAGTGACGGCACCAAGTCGGATGTCACGCGCGCCGTGCAATTCGAAGCCAACGACGAGGAGATGGCAGAGGTGAACGAGAACGGCCGCGTCACCATGAACGACCGCCCCGGAAGCACCTCCGTCATGATCCGCTTCCAGGAGCATGTCGACGTGTTCCGTGCGACTATCCCCCTCGGGGCACCGGTCGGCACCTTTCCCGATCCCGCCAACTTTATCGACGAGCGCATCTTCGCGAAGCTGGAGACGCTGGGCCTCCCGCCCTCCGGGCCATGCGACGATCCGACCTTCCTGCGCCGCGTGACGATCGACATCGCGGGCCGCCTCCCGTCGCTGCAGGAGACCGACGCCTTTCTCGCCGAACCCGATCCCGCCAAGCGCTCCCGGCGCATCGACGAGCTGCTGGCCAGCTCGGACCATGCGGACTATTTCGCTGGCAAGTGGGCCGCCATTCTCCGCAACAAGCGCAAGGCGCCGCACCACGCGCGGGGAAGCTACGCCTTTCACTCCTGGATCCGGGATGCCATCCATGCGAACCGCCCCTACAACCTGGTCGTGAAGGATCTCGTCTCGGCCTCCGGTGAAGCCGGCCGGAATCCTCCCGTGATCTGGTATCGCACCGTCACCGACCGCAAGGAGCAGCTTCAGGACGTCGCCCAGATCTTTCTCGGGATCCGGCTGCAGTGCGCCCAATGCCACCACCATCCCTACGAAAAGTGGAGCCAGGACGACTACTACGGATTCGAGGCCTTCTTCTCGACGGTGGCCCGCAAACCCGGCGATCAACCCGGCGAGGAACTCATCTACCACAAGCGCGGCCCCGCCAGCGCACAGAACCCCCGCACCGGCAAGTCCCTGAAGCCGACCCCGCTGGGTGAGAAGGAACTGGCTCTCGCACCTCACCAGGACCCGCGCAGCGCGCTGGCGGATTGGATGGTTGACGATTCCAATCCCTTCCTGGCGAAAATGCTGGTGAACCGCTACTGGAAGCACTTCTTCGGACGCGGGCTGGTGGACCCCGAAGACGACCTGCGCGTCACGAACCCACCCACTCACCCAAAGCTCCTGGACGATCTCGCCGGACATTTCGTGGCAAGCGGGTACGACATGAAGGATATTGTCCGGAAGATCTGCAACAGCCGCACCTACCAGTTGAGCGCCATTCCCAACGATTACAACCTGGTCGACCGGCAGAATTGCTCGCGCTTCTACCCTCGCCGGCTTCCGGCCGAAGTCCTCCTCGATGCCATCAATCTCGTTACCGACTCGAAGGACAAGTTTGGCGGACAACCGCTTGGGGTGAAGGCGGTGCAGCTTCCCGATGACCTCTTCACGCGCGAGTCGTATTTCCTCTCGGTTTTCGGCCGGCCGGATATGAACAGCGCGTGCGAATGCGAACGTGCCGATGATGTGAATCTCGCGCAGGCCCTGCACCTCGTGAACTCCAAGAACATTCGTAACAAGCTCGCGTCCGACAAGGCCCGGGCCTTCCAGCTGGTGTCGAACCGTGAGCGCACCGACGAGGACCGTATCGCGGAGCTTTACCGCCGTGCTCTCTCCCGCCCGCCAATTCCGGAGGAAACCACCGCTGCGCTCGAGCACCTGAAGACGCAACGCACCCACGCTGCAGCCGCCAACGCCGAGATCGAGAAGAAGAATGCCGATATCAAGGAGGAAGCCAAGAAAGGCAAGACGAGGTCCCCGGAACAAATCGAGCGGGCCGGCTTCGAGGATATCATCTGGGCGCTCCTCAACACGAAGGAATTTCTCTTCAACCACTGACCACGTGCCCGCGGCGCTCTGCGCCGGCCGTATCGGTGACCGCCCTCCAACCGTGCAACCAGCGCAGCGCCCATGACAACCAACCCGCGTCGCGATCGCTCACGGTGGCTCCCCCTTCCCGTTGCGGCCTTGCTCGGGACGCTCAGCGCGGGGGCGCAGCTCCCGTGCCCGGAACTGCGCACGGTCACGCCCCCCGGTGCCAGGGCGGGCGAGACGGTGGAGGTCAGCATCGGTGGCGCGAATTTGGAGGACACCACCGAGCTGGTCTTTTCGCATCCGGGTATTCGTTGTGAGCCCATCAAGGTTCCAGCCACCGAGTTCTTTCCGGAGCGCCAGGAGCCGCTTCGCTACCGCATCACGGCCGGACCCGACGTCCCGGTGG
This sequence comes from Verrucomicrobiia bacterium, assembly GCA_963580345.1. Classification (GTDB taxonomy): domain Bacteria; phylum Verrucomicrobiota; class Verrucomicrobiia; order Verrucomicrobiales; family Akkermansiaceae; genus Roseibacillus_B. The sequence goes on from CAUZKZ010000132.1 coordinate 2,315, forward strand.
GCCATTACGAGATTCGCGCCAAGACCCGCCTGGGCCTCAGCGCACCCCGTTCCTTCCCGATCGACACCTTCCCCGAGGTTCCGCACGCTGCCACCAACAATGATCCGGCCACTCCCATGCCGCTCCCGGTCGGCACGATCGTCAATGCGCACGCCGATGCGGATCAGATCGATCACTACAAGCTCGAGTTGAAGCGCGACCAGCGCGTGATCATTCAGTGCCGCGGCGAACCGATCGATTCCCGCATCGATGCCACTCTCGTTCTTTCCGACCCAAAGGGCGGCGAATTGGTGCGCGACCGTGACACTCTCGGCCGCGATGCCCTCCTCGATTTCACGGCCCCTCAAGACGGCGCCTATCTCATCCAGGTCTTCGACTTTACCTATCGGGGAGGAGCGGAGTTTCCTTACCGGCTGCTCGCCAGCGGCGCACCGCACATCGACTTCATCTACCCCCCGGCCGGCCAGGCGGGAACGAAGGGAAAGTTCAAGATCTATGGGCGAAATCTGCCGGGTGGAAGCAAGGGTGAAGGAGTCCGCCTCGGCCGCCATGAACTGGAAACCGTCGAGGTCGAGGTCCCGCTTGCCGAGCAACCCCGATCCGCCCTCGGGATCGGCCCGCCGCAAGCCGCGCTGCTGCCCGGCATGGAGTACCGCCTGGAGTCGAACGGCATGTTCTCCAATGCGGTCCGCATCGGTTTTGCCGCCGCTCCGATCGTGGCTGCAACGGAAGACGAAACCGACCAGACCGTGGCCATCCCAAGCGAGATCCACGGCCGGTTCGACCGGGGCAATGACCTGGATCGCTATCGATTCGAAGGCAAGAAGGGCGCCGTATTGTGGATCGAGTGCATGGCGGAACGGCTCGGAAGCAGTTGCGATCCAGTCATCATCATCGAGCGGATCACGGCCGACGACAAGGGCGTCGAGCAGTTCAAGGAAGTCGCCTCCAACGACGACGCCGGCAGCGGCGCGGGCGGACGGCACTTCCCGCTTCAATCCCGTGATGCCTTTCTGCGATTCACTCCTGCCGAAGACGGTTTGCATCGCGTGACGGTCCTGAACCAGGTGGGGACGGGAGGGCCCGGCGCGATTTACCGCCTCGTGGTGCGCCCGGCCGCGCCCGACTTCGAGCTGGTGGCGACGCCCTGGGATGCCACCCCGCTCGAGAAGCGAATCGACCGCACCGCCGCCATCGTGAGGCGTGGGGGGACGGCCCTGATGCGGGTCTTCGCGCTGCGCCGCAACGGATTCGCCGAGGCCATTGTTCTCAGCGCCGAAGGACTACCGCCGGGTGTCAGCTGCCCGCCCGTGACGGTGCGCAGGGACAAGGAAGTTGCCACCCTCGTCTTCAAGGGCACCGACGACGCTCCGGATTGGAAGGGTTTCATCACGATCAAGGGTACGGCGGGCGAATTGGTTCGCGATGCCCGGGCCGGTGCCATTTCCTGGTCGGTTGCGAATTTCGATACCGAATGGATCAGGGCGCGCCTCTCGGCCCGCCCGGCCCTCTCCGTGTGCGCCGACGAGAAGGCGCCACTTGTCGTGCAGCCGCCCGAGCAGATGAAGTACGAGGTCGAGATGAACGGCAAGGTGGAGTTGCCCGTCAAGCTCGCGAAGAATTTCGAGGTGAAAGGCGATATCACGATCGGCCCGGCTGGATTGCCCTACACCAAGAATGCCCCCCAACTGAAAATCAAGGGGGGCGCCGGCGAAGGAAAGCTGGTCATCACCTTCAAAAAAACCGGCGAGTTTCCGATCGGGCCGGGAGAGTGGCAGTTCTCGTTGATGGCCAACGGCATCGTGAAACACCGACACAACCTTCCGGAAATCGAACGCGCCGAGCAGGACCGCAAGCGCGTCGAGGAACTCGAAAAAAAAATCCAGGAGGAGGCCAAGCAGGCCCGTGCCGCGGTGGAACCGGCCACAAAAGCAGCCCAGGACGCCGATAACAATTTGAAGAGCGCCACCCCCGAATCAAAGGCCGGTCTGGAAGCAGCCCTCAACGAGAAGCAAGCCCAGTTGAAGGGAGCCGAAGACAAGGCCAAGGCCGCTGAGGACCGGGCAAAACGCGCTACAGAGGCGAAGAATTCGGCCGCCGAGCGCGTAAAGAAGGCCTCCGAGATCGCCAAGGAGAAGGAATTGAAATACGCAACCTACTCGCTACCCATCACCGTCGTCGTGAAACCCCCACCGCCGAAGGAGGCAGGAAAGTGAGGGCACAGCGTTTTCTTGTCGTTGCAGCCCTGGCGTGCGCGAGCGCTCTTTCGCCGGGGAAAGAGGCACTCCCTATCGCCAAACTCGAGCGGACCACGCCGGTCGACTATGCGAAGGAAGTCGTTCCGTTCATGAGGAAGAACTGCTTTGCCTGCCACAACGAAAAGAAGGCCAAGGCAGACCTCAATCTCGAATCGCCGCAGGCCATGATCGCGGGCGGCGACAGCGGAGCGGCCCTCGTTCCGGGGAAGCCAATGGAGAGCCTCATCTTCACTTACGCCGCCCACCTCGAAGACGATCCGATGCCTCCGGCCAAGAACAAGTCCAAGGCGGAAAATCTCTCCCCGGAGCAGTTGGCCCTGCTCAAGCTCTGGATCGAACAAGGCGCCAAGGGTGCCTCCTCCTCGGTCCTGGCCGGGCCGACGGAGTGGCAGGCACTCGACGACGTCACGACGATCTACTCGGTCGCCCTCTCGGACAACGGGCGCTTCGCGGCGTGCGGGCGGGGCAATCGCCTCTATCTTTATGATTTGCGCAACGGATCGTTGACGGCGGAGCTGGTCGATGCGGATACCAAGGGATCCGCCCACCGCGACAACGTGCACTCCCTCGCCTTCAATCGCTACGGCCTGCTGGCCTCGGGGGGATACCGGAACGTCAAGCTGTGGCAACGCCAGGTGAACTTCCCACTGGAAATCGGCCACAGCCTTCCAGAGGCGGCGGCCGTGATGGCAATCAGCCCGGATGGTTTATGGCTGGCGGCCGGCGATGCGAAAGGAAACGTCATTGTGCAAAAGCCCGGCGAGGCCGCCAAGGCGCCCAACCACAAGCGCCACGACGCCGCCGTGCGCGCCCTGGCCTTTTCTCCCGATGCCGCCCTCGTGTATTCGGTCTCCGACGACAAGAGCCTCGGCCGCGCCGGCGTCGCGGACCCCAAGCAATGGCACAAGGTCCCGCTCCCCAGCGAGGGAACCGCGCTGGCCGTGCTCAAGAAGGGGCAGAAGCTCGCGGTCGGCGGGGCGGACGGAATCATCCGCATTTTCCCCGCCGCCATCTTCGATCCACCCGGCGACGCATCACCCGAACAGCCAGCCGAAGCGGCCAAGCCGGCCGAGGCGGCCAATCCAGCCGAAGCGGCCAAGCCAGCCGAGGCGGCCGCCGTCCTGCCCCCGACCGAGTGCAAGGGGCACGCCGGGAAGATCATCTCTCTCTTCCCGCTCAACCCGGAAGGCACGCAACTGATCTCGGCGGGCGAAGACGGCACGGCACGAGTTTGGGATCTCGCGGGTAAGGAACTTCGCCAAGTCAATCACGGCTCGGCCATCGCAGCCCTGGCGACCCATTCCGGCACCAACCGGATCGCGACGGCCGGCGGCGATGGCGTGGTCCGCCTCTGGGATGCCACCAACGGCAACAAGGTTGGAGAATTGAAAGGCGACCTCGACTTCGAAATTCAGCGCAGCACAGCGGTGCGGGAGCGGGACGTCGCCAAGAGCGTTGCAGACCTCCGAAAGAAGAGGCTCGGGGAGCGCGACAAAAAGTGGACGGAACTCAAGGAAAAGTCGAAAGCCGAAGCCGTCAAGGTGGCCGCCGCGCTCAAGGACCTCGGCGCCAAGGAATCGGTGGCACAGGACAAACGCGCTGCATCCGAACGCGTTCAGCGCGAAGTCGCGGCGCTGGAAGCGGCGAAGGACCCGGTACTCGGCCCAGCCAAGGAGCGCGCCAAGAAAGCCGGAGAGGAAGCCTCGAAGGCCGACAATGAACTGGTCGCGGCGGAACGGGCCCACCAAACCGTGGTCCGCAGCCGCGACCTCGCGATGCGCGACGGCATCAAGGCCCTGCTCTCGATTCAAGCGTCGTCAGCGGAGGCCGATGCCCTTCTCGCCACGGCCGAGGAGATCGTGAAGGCCCTCGAAGGCAAAGCCGCCGACGCCGGATCCGGTGCCGTGAAGAGCCTTTCGTTCTCGCCCGACGGAAAATCCATGGCGGTCGGAGGCGAAAAGATCGGAGTGCGCTTGTGGAGCGCCGTGACCTTCCAACCACTCGACGTCCTGCAGGGCACACCGTCCGCCAACGCCCTGGTCTTTGCATCCGACGGCCGCTTGCTGGCAGCCTTCCCGGATAAGAAGATTGCGGCCTGGAAGGAACCTGCGACGTGGGCCAAAACGCGCCAGATCGGCGACGGAAGCAAACCCGAGTCCTTCCCGGACCGTGTTCTTGCCCTCGCCTTCCATCCCCGCGGTCACCTCCTCGCCACCGGCAGCGGCATACCATCGCGCAGTGGCCAACTCCGGTTCTGGCGGGTGCGGGACGGCTTCGCGGAGGGAATGATCGAGAAGGCCCACCTTGATACCGTTACCGGGGTCGCCTTCTCTCCCGATGGAACCCTCCTGGCCTCCGGATCCACGGATCGCTTCGTCAAGATTCACGAAGTGGAGTCGGGTGAACTGCGGGAGCAACTGGAGGGACACACCAATCATGTGCTCGATGTGGCCTGGAGCGCAGACGGCGAGACCATCGCCTCCGCCGGGGCCGATCACGTCGCCAAGCTCTGGACGGCGGAAGGAGGCCGCCAGAAGAAGACCGAGGCCGGATTCAAGAAGGAGCTGACGGCGATCAGATTCCTGGGAACAGGCGAAACCCTGGTGATGGCGGGTGGCGACAAGATCGTGAAAGCCGCAGCCCAGAACCTCGCCGGCGTCGAGGGCTTCGTCTACGCCGTGGCAGCCAGTCCCGATGGCACCGTCATCGTGGCGGGCGGAGAGGACGGGGTGCTGCGGGTGTGGGGGGAAAAGGACCGCAAGCTCCTGCACTCGTTTCCGCCGCCCGCCAAAAAGCCCACCGAAACAGCGGCACGCTGAGCGTGAACGGGCAGTTGAAAAGTCCTCCGGAGCGCGGGAGCCGTGCCCCGAAAAACACGCAGCCATGATCACGATCTCCGACCGGCACTCTGTCAACCGCCGCGGGTTTCTCCGGGTTGGCGGACTGGGTGTAGGCGGTCTCACCCTCTCCCAACTGCTGGGCTGGAAGGCGGTTGCTGCCAAGGCCGGCCTGCCGGTGAAGGACAAGTCGGTGGTCTTTCTGTTCATGCACGGCGGGCCTCCGCAGCAGGAGACCTTCGACCCCAAGATGGACGCGCCCTCCGAGATCCGGAGCGCCACGGGAGAGGTCAACACCACCCTTCCAGGTGTCACTTTCGGGGGCACCCTGCAGAAGCTGGCCCGGCAGGCGCATCGCATGGCCGTCGTGCGCTCTTACACCACCGGAAACGGCAACCACGACATCAAGCCAATCGTTGGGAAGAGCTCCCTCGGCGCGAACCTGGGATCAGTCTATGCACGGGTGGCCGGAGCCAACGTTCCCCAGACGGGGATGCCGCGGAATGTGGCCCTCTTTCCCCGCGCGGTGGACCCTGGCGCGCAGGAACGCGTGAAGAAATTCGGCAATTTCACGGCCACCGGGTCGGTCGGTTCGGCCTATGCGCCTTTCGCTCCGGGCAGCGGCGAGAACGGCCTGCAAAAGGACATGTCGATGTGGATGTCGCGCCAGCGACTGGAGGACCGGATCTACCTCCTGGAGAAGATCGACGGCCTGAAGCGGGCCCTCGATCAGGGCGACGCAGACGGCATGTCCAAGCTGCAGCAACAGGCGGTCGATATGATCATGGGCGGCATCGCGGATGCCTTCGACCTTTCCAAGGAGGATCCGCGCACCCTGGCCCGTTACGACACCGCTCCGCTGGTCAATCCCAACTCCATCAGCAAGGCCTGGAACAACCACAAGAATTACCGCGACCACAGCCAGACTCTCGGGAAGCTCATGCTCCTGGCGCGGCGGCTTTGCGAGCGGGGAGCGGGATTCGTGACCGTCACCACCAATTTCGTCTGGGATTTTCACCGCGACCAGAACAACGCCGGAGTGGTGGAGGGCATGGAATACGCCGGTGTGCCGTTCGATCACGCCGTTTCGGCTTTCCTGGAAGACGTCCACCAGCGCGGGCTCAGCGGAAAAATTCTCCTGGTGTGCTGCGGCGAGATGGGCCGGACGCCAAAGCTCCAGCCCAACGGCGGCCGAAATCACTGGGGCCGGCTCGCCCCCCTCATGCTGGCGGGCGGAGGACTCACGATGGGCCAGGTCATCGGACACTCGACCCACGACGCCGGCGAACCGGCCTCCGAAGCCGTCACCACCGAGGACCTGATCGGCACCATCATGCACACCCTCCTCGACGTGGGCCAGACGCGCCTGATGGATAACCTGCCGCGGGACGTGCAGTCGTTCGTGACGAACTCAAGCCCGATCCCGCAATTGGTCTAGGGCTTCGGCCGGGGTCATCTGATGGGAATTGTAGGGCGAGCGCTCCGCTTGCCGGACATTGCACGGAAAATGGCAGCCGGAGCGGCCGCCCTACAAATCTGCCCATCAAATCAGGGCGGCCAGTACACTAGGGCTTGGTAAAGGGGGCAGACTTCCCGGCGAAACAGCCGCCACCATCACGACGGCACGGTTCGCACCGAGCCCACTTCCACCGGCTTGCCGGTGTCGGCGGATGCAAGCGCCGCGAAGCAGAGCTCCAGGGACTTCAGGTTGCTCCGGGCGCTGTGATTCGGCTCGCGGTCTTCCTCGATGGCGCAAAGCAGTTCTCCCATCGTTCCCTGGAAGCCGTTGTCGAACCAGCAGCCCTCCAGCGGGACGCGGCATTGCCCCTCCTCGAGGTAGATCTCCATTTCCGGCTGCTCGTTGAGACCGGGGCCGCGGGTGCGGAGGGTGCCTTTCGTGCCCACCACGGTGGTGACGTCTTCTTCTCCCCGCGTGGTGTGGGCGTTGAAGGACATGCGGACCTGCGCCCCGGGATAGTCCACGATGGCAGCGGCCAGAGCGGGCGGGGTGTACACCTGTTCATCGTAGCGGACCGCGGATGCCATCACGCGGGTGGGTTCCTGCCCGGCCATGATGCAGGTCGTGATGTCGAACCAGTGTACCGCGAAGTCGAAGAGAATGAGGTGGTGGATGCTCTCGAACTCGGAGGTCCCCTTGATCCAGGTCTGGTCCCATTGCAGGGAGAAATCGAGGGAGGTGACCCGCCCAATCAAGCCGGACGCCACCGCCCGCCGCAGGTACGAAAAATGCGGCGCCCAACGGCCGTTCTGATTCACCGCCAGCTTCACCCCCTTCTCCTCCGCCAGCTTCACCAGCATCTCGCCCTCCGCAAGGTCGAGCACGAACGGCTTCTGGCTGAGCACGTGCTTCCCGGCCTCGATCGCCTCGCGCAGGATCGGCAGGCGGTCGGCAGGGTGCGGCGTGACATCGACCACCTCGATGTCGTCCCGCGCGAGGATGGCGTGGTGGTCGTCATAAACCTCGGCCTCGGGATAAAATTCGTCGCGCCTGGCCTCCGCCTTCGACCTGGTCCGGCTCGCCAGGGCTGCCACCTCGTATCCACACGCGAGGTAGTTCTTGAGGTGGAACTCGCTGATCCCGCCGGTGCCGATCAGCCCGATCTTCGGGTTGTAGCTCTTCGGCCTGGGCGGCTTGTAATCGACCACAGGCGGATCGATTTCCACGATTTCTTTGGTGGGGCTGAGGCCGTAGTCGTCGTCTTCTGACATGGTGTTGTTTCGATAGTGGGCAGCACTTTGGAGGGCGAAGGCATGCCTGTGCTTTCGAAAGCGGTGACATGTCACCGCACTCTGTGCTCTAATTTCGCAGCCCGACCTGCTGCATCAGGCTGTCGGTGGCGTTATAGGCCTCCTCCACCCACTCCACGATCTTGTCGGGATCGGGGGAATACTCGAGTTCGAGGGAGACCGCTCCGTCGAAGTCGAGTTCCTTGATGGCCTGAAGATAGGGCGAAAACTTCACGACCCCGCGCCCCGGTGGGAGATCTCCGTGAACCTTCCCGTCGCAGTCGCTGATGTGAACGTGGGTGGCCTTGCCTTTGAGCAACTCCAACTCATCAGGCGGCGTATCGGCCAGCACCAGGTGGCTCACGTCGATATTGGCCTTCACGTTGGGCATGGCACAGTCGTCGATGAACTGCGCCATTTTCGGAACGCTATTGAGCAGACTGAGCCGGAAGGGCTCGAGTTCGAGGGCGATCTCCATGTCACGCTCCCCGGCGTACTCGCCGATCTTGCGCACCCCTTCCACTCCCCACTCCCACTGCGCCTCCGGAGGAATCACTTCGCGTTGCCAGATGTATTCGCCCAGGACCAGGAGGAGGTTCTTCGACCCGAAGCTCTGCCCCAGATCGACAAACTTGTTCGAGCGCTCGACGTGATAGTCGCGCACCGGATCATTGAAGTCGATGAGACCCGCCGAGACCACCACCGTGGATACGATGGGCAGGTTGTTGTCGTCGCAGGTCTTGCGGATGAGATCGATCTCCTCCTGTCCGATCGTCATCGCTTCCGTGAAGATGTCGACCGAATCGAACCCGATTCGGGCGATGTGTTCCAGGCCGGTCTTGGTATCGATCCCGGCCTGGCCAAAGGCGCTGTTGATGATTCCGAGTTTCATTGTAGTTGTGAGAGTGGGTCTTCCGGAAACCTCTACCCCTCGGTTTCCGCGAGGCTCTTGGCGCTCTTGTCTTCCTCGACGAGGTTCGCAAACTCGACACTGGAGCGCTTCGCATCGTCGCGTCCCACCTTGAGAACCATGTCGTCGTCCACCTTTTCGAGCGGGGTGTACCCGGGGTGATGAGACTCCTTGTAGGGATCGTTGGTCCTGGTGTTGTAGCAGCAGATCAGGGCCCAGCGGGCATGCTCGGAGAGATTCGCCGCCGAGCAGTGCAGGGTGTTGGAGTGTAAGTAAAGCGCATCGCCGGCCTTCATTTCGCAGTGCACCAGTTCGAGCCGCTTGAGAGCCTGCTCGACGTGCTCCTTGTCCGCCCCGGCCTGGTCCCCGGTGAGGATGTGATTCAACCTGCCCATCTTGTGCGAACCCCTGAGGACCTGGAGGCAACCATTCTCCCTGGTGGCGTCGTCCACCGCGATCATGACACTGGCAAGATCGGGAAAGAGGAGCCCGTTTTGGTACCAGTACCCGTAGTCCTGGTGCCAGGCCCAGGCGCCCCCGACCTTGGCGTCCTTGAGGATCATCTTGGAATGATAGTGGTAGACCTCGTCCTCGAGGATCTCCTCCACCCCGTCGACGACCCGGTGGCAGCGCGCCACCATCCCG
>CAUZKZ010000133.1:0-11703 GCA_963580345.1 Verrucomicrobiia bacterium
AGTGCGCCCGGGCTGGTATTTACGTGGGGAGATTTTCATGGCCGCTATCCTGAGGAAGAGCGTATCGTTGCCTCAACCTGGGGGGTTCCCCCGGCGCCCGCCCTCGCAATCACCGATCCGCTCGCATGCAAAAGCTCCTCGCCTCCCTCGCCCTGATCGCCATCATGTCGCCCCTGAGCCACGCCGATCCCAAGAAGCAGCAGGAAAAATACACTCCGGCGGTTTGGAAGAACGATAAGGGGGAAACCCTGAATTACCGGTTCCGTGCGCCGGATCGCGTGGAGCCGGGCAAGAAGTACCCCTTGATCGTTTTCTATCACGGGGCCGGCGGACGAGGAGACAACAACCTGGGACAGATCACGGATGCCGGCGCCATCAACGCCATGGAGAAGGCGGGTGTTTTCAGCAAGCATTCCGCGTACTTCCTCGCCGGCCAGGTCCCGGGGGACAAGCTGTGGGTCGACGTGAAGTGGTCCACCCTGGAGCACAAGATGCCCGCCGTGTCGGATTCGATGCGGTTGATGTTCGAGGTGATCGACGCCTTTGTCGCGGGCGAGAAGAACGAGGTTGATCCCAAGCGCATTTATGCGATGGGACTTTCCATGGGCGGATACGGGACCTGGGATGCCATCCAGCGCCGGCCCAAGTTTTTTGCGGCCGCGGTTCCGATCTGCGGCGGAGGCGACAAGACGATGGGCAAGGTCATCGCACAGATCCCGGTCTGGGCCTGGCACGGGGATAAGGACGGCGCGATCAAGGTCAGCCGTTCCCGCGACATGATCGCGGCCATCGAGGCGGCGGGAGGATCACCAAAGTACACCGAACTCAAAGGAGTCGGGCACAACGCCTGGAGCAAAGCGTGGGCTTCCGACGAGATGTGGGGCTGGCTCTTTGGGCAGGCCAGGAAGTAGGGCGGAGCGGAACTGGAGGTGGGAAGGTTTGAAGGTGGGGAAGTGGGACGGTGTGGAGGTGGGTTTTCTACTTCGCGGGAACGATCTTCCAGATGGCGCCGTTCTTCCCGGTGGGGCCGCGCCCCGGGTTGGTCAGGAGGTAGACCTCGCCGTCCCGGTCTTGGCCGAAACCGACGATCAACTGGTCGGGGCCGGCCGGGGACTTGTCTCCGGGCACGATCTGCATGGTCCAGCGTTCCGGGTCGTCGCGCACCCCGGCATAGAGACCGTACTTGTTTCCGGCCCAGCTCATGGCCCAGTCCGCGAAGAGGTAGACGCCCTGCAATCCCGGCAAGGCCTTGCCATAGTAGACGTGCCCGCCCGTCACGCTGATGCCGTAGCCGGGCGCCTTGCCGTAGACACCGGGGTGCGGGTAGACGAGAACCGGAGCCTTGAAGCCGGTGGGCGCCGCAGCGGGTTTCAGCTTCACGACCTCGGCGGGATTCTTCTGATCGAACGTCGCGTATCCTTCATAACGCGGCCAGCCGTAGTTGCCCCCACCTTTTGCGATGACGTTGATCTCCTCGAAGCGCCCTTGTCCCACGTCGGCGACGATCAGGTCGCCGGTTTTCCGGTCGAGCGTCATGCCCCACGGGTTCCGGATGCCCCAGGCGTAGATTTCTTCGCGCCCCTTCTTGGTTCCCTTGAAGGGGTTGCCGTCCGGGATGGCGTAGGGCTCTCCGAAGTTGACGTCGATGCGGAGGATCTTGCCGAGAAGCCGATGAAGCGCCTGGCCGTTGCCGCCCTTCTCATGTCCCGGAGCGAGATCATTGGCGGAGCCACCGTCACCGAGGCCGAGGTAGAGATACCCGTCCGGCCCGAAGAGGAGATTGCCGCCGTCATGGTTCCACTGGGGCTGGTCGACCGTGAGTAGCACCCGCTCGCTTTTTGGATCGGCGGTGCCGTCTTCTTTCACCTTGAACTCCGCAAGCCGTGCGGTGTGATCGTAGCCCTCTTTGCCATCCTTTGCGAGAGGACTGCTGTAGTAGACGTACACTTTCTTGTTTTCCGCGAACTTCGGGTGCAGTGCCACGCCAAGCGTCCCGCGTTCGTCGAAGGCCGGTTTCAGGGTGACGATCTTCTTTCTCAAATCGAGAAAGGGCTTGCCGGGTTTGCCACCGTCTTTGCCGAGAAAGGCGATGACACCTGCCTGGTCGACGACGAGGAAGGCCTGCGCACCGCCCTGGTAGGGAATCATGGCCACGGGCGAGACGAATCCGGAGGCGAACTTCTTGTAGGCCACGGCGGGCAGATCCTTGGCGCTCGCAGTCGCTGCGAAGCCAAGAACGACGATCAGGAAAGGGAGAGTCAGGAGGCGTGTCATGCGGCCCAGTTTGAGTGATTTTTCGGAATTGGCAACCTGACAGTGGCCCCCGCGCCTATTCTACCAGCTTCCGGGTGAGGCAGACCGCACTTTGTTTCAACGGTTGGTGGTTCGAACCAAAGCGGAGAAGAGGGCCAAGACGTTGGGGGCGAGGTCAAGGCGGAAGCTTGGGATTTGGAGCCTCGTGCCGGGATTTTGGCCTGGTTTTGGGTTTTCTATGGCCGCCCTCTCTTTTCCCGCCGAGCTTCATCGGGCGCCGTCAGACTCGGCCCCTGGCGGGAACTCGAGCACGGCCCACACGGGGCGATGGTCCGAAAGCGGTTTGCCGTACTGCTTCCAGGCTGCCTTGTAGTTCGGCATTTCCTTGTCGGTGCCTGGAGGATTGAAGGCATTGTAGAGCACGCCGCCTTCGATCGCCTTGGCCTTCGATGCCGTTGTGAAAAAGATGTGATCGATCACGCCCGATTCGGCGCCGGACTCGATGTGCCGGTGAGTACTCAGCTTCGCCGTATCGACCCCAAGATCTCCCCACATGGATCGCATTCCGGCCGCTTCGATTCGCTTTAGCGTGGCGTCGCCAGGCAGATTGTTCAGATCCCCCAGAATCACGAGGTTCTCCACTTTTTCAGTGGCTTTGGGGATCACAGACTGAGCGATGAATTCGGCTGCAGAGCCCTCGGGAGAAGGCCGGCCGGGAAGGTGGGTCGAGTAAACCAGGATGGGGCTTCCGCGGACAACCGTTTCGGCGCCTACCAGAGAAGCTGGCGACCACCCTTCGTGGCCGGCCATTTCGATTTCATGCGGGTTTGCCAGGGGCGTTCGACTGAGGATCGATTTGAACTTGTCCTTGTGGTTTGCCGAGGAGATTTTTCCCACATAGGCGTGTTCCATTCCCAGGACACGCCCGACGCGCGCCGTCCAGTCGCCATCTGGAACCTCGCTGAATCCGATCACATCCAGATCGTAAGGTTTGAACATCTCGCCGATGCGTTCCGGATCGGCCCAGATTCCAAAGAGCACATTGTAGGCCGCAAGTCGCACTTGCGTCGCGACCGGTCCGACTTTCGGGCGTCCGCTACGGAGCAGTTCCACTTTTCCCCGTTTGCCGCCGGCGAAACACTCGCCCCGAATCATTGTGTTCGCGTCCAACCCGGCGACGCCATAGCTGAAGTCGGTGGAGGCCTGCCCCACGAGCCGGAACGTCTCGTCGGCCACGAGAAGCCCGGGGTTCTCCGGACTGCCATAGCAACCGAACCACCAGCGGCCGTGCAGGTGGCCGGCGGTCTGGATGCCAAGGCTCGTCTGGCCGCTAGGTAGCACGTGGCGCTTCAAGAATTTGAACTCCTGGTCATACTCGAAGGCGTAGTTTTGCGGGTGGTCGCCTGGCAAGCCTCCGACCACGATGAACTTTCCGTCGTGGTAGGCGATGCCTCCCGAGCCGTGCACGAGTTCGGGAACACGGTGCTTTCTCAGCAGCTTGAGAGATTCGGCATCGTAAACATAGACCCACGGATCCGACTCCCCTGGCGGGCGATTGAATTGGCCGAATTCAACTGCAACGAAAACCTCACCGTCATGGTGCGTCAGGTCTCCGTGGTGGTCAGGCACGTCAATTCGCCTCAAGATCCTGCCGTTGAGGTCGGTCTTGACCAGTTGCACGGTGTGGGACCAGTAGATCGATTTTCCGTCAGTGGCGACGCCCTGAAGATGCCCGCCGTAGGTGCCATCGCATTCGATCCAGGACGGTGCCTTTTCAAGATCGGCGTTCCCGAGTTCGGCGGAACCGCTCACAGGGTTGCGACGAGCGACGATTCCACGATCGAACCGGACGCGGTACTGCGAAAAGGCAGGGTTCGGTTCGGGATAGTCGGTGCTGACGAACTGTGCGCCGCTTGCCAGCGCCCTGTCCCTCTGTTCCGGGTCGTTTTCGCGTGCCTGATGCGTGTTGGAGTCGGCGCGGGTCCGCACCATGAATCCCGCTTGCACGAGACGCTGAATACGGCCGAAACTGCGAATCGGGTCGTTGATCTTGAACCATGCCGCAGCGTGATCCTCTTCATCGACCGAGGCAAAGAGTAGTCGGCCGCGCAGCGAAGGGCGTCCTCTTACATAGGCGTCGCGCACCGATCCGCCGTTATCGAGGGCGAACATCACCTTGCCTCGCACGGAATCCAACAACGGCCAGCCCTTGCCAAGAATCACTTCTCTCAGCGTTTCCGCCTCACCGCGAACGTCATCGGGCGAAAGGATTTCATCTTTCCCGAACACCGCGAGAATCTCCCTGTCTACCCCATCGAGGTGCTCCGCATCGAACTTGAGTGGCTTCACGCCAAGGGGCGTGCGGGTCGAATCTTTCAACTCAATGAGCACCATGACGGGAACATGGTCGGGGTGCGCCGTCGACCACGAGCGGAGTGACGTCAGGGCATGCTTGAACGTGAGAGATGTCGTGAGATAGTCGAAGTCCGGAGAGTGAATGATCTTGAGGCCCGGCTTCTCGAGGACGCCATCAGGGTCGTGGGACGGCCCGGGATCACCGCCCCCCGCGGCGATGATTTTTCGCGCCGCCGGCTCGGCAAAGAGGCCGCCTTCAGGATCGGCATAGAGATCCCACTCCAGTTGCCGGATTCCCAGCCGGCCGAGTTGTTCTTCCAGCGGCTTGTGTGAGTAGGCGATCGACGCGGCTGCCTTCGCACTGAATCTCTTGATCAACTTCATGACCGGCTTGGAGGGCTCCAAGTGATACGAGTTGTGCGTTCCAATCACCTGAATTTCGTTCAACTTGACCGAGGCAGCAGGCGATTGGGCTGAGATCGTGGCCCTCGGCAAGAGGAGGACAATTCCCAGACTCACCGGGTAGAGGAATGTTTTGGGATTCATTTTAGTGAAGCGGTGCCTGAGATCGAATCCATTCACTCGTGATCATGGCTGTACGCGAAGTGCAATCGTGCTTATTCGTATTGAACGAAGGTTTTCCCCAATCAGCACGAATATTCACGAATGAATACGAATACGTATTCGGAAACATGAGGAGATCGACCGCCCATCGGGCGGGAAGTTTCGGCCGCTTTGCGGACTTCCGGTTGGTCACGACCGGGACGGTCATGCCACCCCGAGGAGGCCGCTTCTTGTCCTTGTCCTGGTGTCCTGTCAGCTCACCAGCATCGGGCCGGACCTTGACTCCCTTGCGGTGCGGTTCATCCTGATTGGGAATGCACCTTTTCTGAGACGCGGAGCGAGCCGAGTTTGGGCATTGCTCCTGGCGGGAATGCTTTCGCAAGCGGTGACCGCGCAGCAAACAGCCTGACCGTGAACGGAGGAACCAACGGGATTCGACTCACAGATGTGGACGTTGCGAGCGTGCGACTGGCGCAGGTAACCATTTCGAACACGAGCGGAGCGGGAATCGATATCGATGAGGTTGGCGGGCGCTTCGAGATCGACGACTGCCGGGTCGAGACTTTCGTGGATGTCGAGGCGGCGCGAGGCCCGCCGTCTCCTACGGGAACTGGAGAAGCATGTTCAATCCTTCTGACTGTCTCCATTTCCCGCCCGCAACCCGATTCACTAATCCTTCAGGACGCGGTACAACCGTTTGGGCTGGGAGGGCGCATCGGCGTCGACAAACTCGGTCTCAGTTGCGTTGGCCTGAATGATCTCCCGGGTCTGGAATCCCAGTAGGTTTTCAGTCGACTGGAGGCGATAAATCTCTCCAATTTCGGTTTCTACGACGATGCGGAAGTGTCCTTCGGGCGGTTGAGCGAGCTCAATCACTCGAATCTGCCCGGCCCCGGGTGGCACCATGACGAGTGCTGCCCCTCCGTCATCGGTGATTGTTCCGTTGGCGGTGAGATCGTCGTCACCGCGGGCACCATCGACGAACTGAAGCGTTACAAGCCCTGGTGTGATCACGGCACCCGTGTTGCTCGTCGGATCGAAATCGAAACGGTACCAATGGGGAGTCGGATTTCCGGGCGTGGGGCCGTACTTGTAGTAGGCGTTGATTTGCACCCCGGGCGGAACGTGAATCTCCACTACTGTCGCGCCGCCGACCAGCACTCCCGTGACGGTGAAGGTGATGAACCCGAGAGGGAATTGAGCCCCGAAGGGCAGATTGACGGGGGACGGATTGACTACCGCGGCGACGCCGGTCAATTGCTGCCCGGCAGGTGCGGCAATCGTCACGTAGTTTCCGCCCAGAGCGGGGACGGAAGCTACGTTGGATTGCTGTGCATCGGCGGTGCCATCGTTGTTCCCATCACCGCCGTTGGGGGCGGCTGCTTCAGTGGCGTCGGGGACGCCGTCGTCATCCGCGCGCATAATCGGTGTGGAACTGACCCTGAAGGTGTGAACTTCGCGGTCGTGCCCGACCGTGGTGAACTCGGCGTTCCCTCCGTAGGCAATGCCCAGGTAACCGTTCATCGGCGGGAGGAATGGTGCCGGCGCGGTCTCCCAGTTTACGCCATCGAGTGAGGCGCGGACGACGTCTTGTTGATCGACACTGACAAAGACGCCATCCCCATAGGCGACATCCTGGGCGGTGTGCGCATTCGGGACCCAGAACTGTCCGTCGCGGGAGACGTGGGTCTCGCTGTGCGCCAGGGTGACGAACGTCTTCGCGCCGAAAACAAGTCCGTGCGCCGTCTCGGCGCCTCCCGATACCGCCGCAATGGTGCTGACAAAGCGCGGCGGATCCCACTTGATACCGTCGGTCGAAATTCGGAGCGGCGCCCGGTCCTGGCCGCTCGCGACCCAGAGGCCGTCACGGAAGATCACGTCACGGAGGTTCAGACCGATGAACGACCCCATGGACTGGTCCCAATTTGCCCCGCCGTCGTCCGAATAGACGATGCTCTGGGTGCCCACCGCGACGAGGCGCCCCAGGCCGTATTCCACCGCCTGATAACCGTCTGCCTCCGCCGGCAGGGGAATCGTCGTCCAACTGATGCCATCGCTGGAGGAGAAGACCGAGTCGGTCGCCCCCGAAATGTAGAACGCTCCGTTCGCGAACGACACGCCCCACCAGGCGATCCCGGGGGCGGGAAAGGTTCCCACTTCCGACCAAGTTCGGGTTGCAGGATCCCGTCGCCAGACAATTCCGTCGCCGGCCGCAACCACCGCACCGGCGCCGTAGCGCACCGCCGTCAACCCGCCTCCGGCCCCGCCGGCCGGGATCGACGGACGCGTCTCCCCCCACGTTTCACCATCGGCGGAGAGCAACACGACGCCACCGTCGCCGACTGCGACAAAACCATTTGCGCCCCAAGCCACATCGTTAAGGACCCCGCCGGATCCTGACACCGCTACCTCGCTCCAGGTAACCGCATCGGTGGTGCGGAGAATCGTTCCGCCCGTCCCCTTCATGCCGACGGAGATGAAGCGTCCGTTGGCGTAGGTGACCGAATTGAGCGATTCGGTGCTGGTGCGGGAACTGTCCGTCCAGGTGAGCCCGTCCGGCGAGGTCGTAATACCGCCCGCGATTCCGACGCCCAGCCAGAGGCCGCCACCCCACGCGAACGACAGGCGGAGGGCGCCACCGGAACGGACCTCCGTCCACATCGATCCGTTCGTGGAGGAGTCGATGGCACCGCCAAAGCCATGCAGAACCAGAAACTGGCCGTTGTCGAACGTGAGTGAAAACGCCTGGAAGGAATCCGCCTGCGGGGTCCAGGTGACGCCGTCGGCCGATTTGAGAACAGGGCCTCCGATTTGGGTGGCGACAAACGTGCCGGCGCCGAACGCCACCCTCGTGATTATATTCGTCGTCCCGGAGACCGCCGGCGTCCAGGTCCCGTTTCCCGAGGAGGTCAGAATCGTCCCGCCGCCCCCGACCGCGACAAAGACTCCGTTGCCATGCGCGACATCGAATAACAACTCAGACGTTCCTGAGTTTTCGACGGTCCAGGTCGTGCCGTCGCTCGAACCAACGATCTCGCCGCTGTCCCCGACCGCAGTGTAGCGCCCACCACCGGCGGCCACCGCCATCAAGTCCGCCTGCGGAGCCCCACCGATGGGGACCGCTTCGGCGTCGCCCCAATAGATCACACCGGCATACACACCGGTGCGGGCAACCGCCTCGGGGGAGGTCTCCGACCATCGCTCCGGGCCGGCCAGGTTTGGCTTGGTCGTCATGCGGTAGGCGATCTCGGTGTCCGCCGGCAACCCTCCGTCGCGGAAGATCTGGGTCCCGATGGGGACATCTCCCAGGAAAACCCAGGTCCCGCCCGCGCCGATGCGGCGTTCCAGTGCGTAGAGAAATGCGCCGGGGACATCGTTCCAGGTGACGGTCGCCTGTGACCAGTTTTCTGGTGTGACGGTCAGGTTCTGAGGATAGGTCGGATCGGTCCGTTCGGTGAATTCGTGCGGCAGCGAGGCGCCGTTTGGATTGAAGGCGGTGATCCGAATTCTGTATTGCGTCCATGGGTCGAGCCCGGTGATCTGATAGTCGCGGGCGGCGGGCCCGAGGGTCGTTTCGAGCTGCCAGATTTCGCCGCCGCCTCCGTCGAGTCCGAGGAAGCGCTCCACCCGGTGGCCGCTGACCGGCCGCACCGGTTCGTTGAGCGTGAGCCCGATCGATTCACCCGTGGTGGACTTTGCCGGAATGGTGCTGGGCGTGGCGGGCACCCCGCCCGACTGGGAGATTCCGACCTCCGTCACGCCGTTGTGGTGGATGAATATCGTGCCGGATCTGGGAGTGTGCTCGAAGTTCTGCGTTACCCCGAAGGTGAGCGTCCGCTGCGTATCTTCCGGAATCGTCTGGCTGCCGCCGCCCCAGTCGTTCGTAATCCAATTCGCAGGTGAGACGACCGCGACATCGACGTCGCCCCCGCTCGCGGCAAGGGTGATCTCGCCGCTGCCATCCAGGTGTGTGAACGAGGTCGGACCATCGACGGTGATATTGAGGGTGCCGCCGCCGCCGGAACTGATCCCGAAATCGGTGGTATGAACCGCGCCCGTGGTCCCGACCGCCACGAAGCGCCCGGTGCCGTCCGGCAACACTCCGAAGGTCACTCCGTACAGGTGGTTGCCCGTAATTGAGATCTGGTCGTTCCACATCAAACCGTTGTCGGTCGAGCAGAGGACGCGCCCATCGGTCCCCACCGCTACGGTGGTTGCACCTGACCACGCGAGGTCGTGCAGGTGATCGGCGGTCACGGGTGGCACGACGCCGAAAGTGCCGCCGAAGTCGTCGGAACGGACCAACGCGCCATTGGTTCCCACCGCGAAAAAGAGCCCCTCGGTCGGCGTCGCGCGCTTGAATGTCACCCCCAAGAGTTCGTTCCCCGTCACCGCCGTCCGCAGCTGAAAGGGGCCATGCTGTATGGACTCTAACATTTGTCCCTGCGAGCCCACCGCGAGCGCCTTGAATCCGCTCGTGTCGATGGCGTTCAAGGTGGTCGCGACTCCGGTGAATTCCGACGTCCAGGCCACCCCATCGGGTGACCGCGCGACGATTCCCTGGCCGCTGTTGCCACCGACGGCGACAAACTCCGTTCCCCACCAGATGATGTCGTTGAGCGTGCCGCCGAGGCCGGTGCTCCGCATCGTCCAGGTCATGCCGTCCGGCGAGGTGGCCGCGATTGCGGCGGCGGAATTGGTCCCCACCGCCACCCAGACCGCCCCGTTATGCGCTACACCGGAAAAAGCACCACCGATGCCCGAGTTCTGTCGCGTCCAGTTGAGACCGTCCGGCGAGGTTGCGACCGTTGCATTGACGGTGTTGGTTCCGACTGCGACGAATTGGCGGTCCCCCGTTGCGTCATCGATGCCGAAAGCCACCGCGTTCAAGGTGTCACCGAACGTGGTGGGCTGCAGCGTCCAGGACAGCTGCGCATGGGCGCCCGCTGTGGCAAAACCCAGGCAGATGAGACAGGCTGTCGCGCAACTTCGTCGTGTCCATGAGCTGAACATTCTGAATCGCAGACGTGTGCGAGAGTTGACTTGGCTCCGGCCTTGGAAGGCCAGCCGACGCCCACCCGACCTGTAACCATTGCGGGTTTGGGGACGGGTTGAGCGGTTCCGCTCTGTTAGATTCTGATGATGCGATTGTTCCATGACATCGCATCTCCGACGAGTTGAGATTTGGAGTGGCGAACGTGACCGGTTTCTCGGCCTGGCATGCGCGATCCTGCCAGGCACCTGCCGCCAAGCACGGTCGCCTGGCCGATTTTGAACCGGAGCTGGTGGGGGAGACGACGACGAATTCGGCGTTCTACCGCGTTTACGGGAACTTTGGCGCTCCGCGAGGCGAGAGGTCAAGGTGAAAAGAGCTGGGCCGGGGCCGTCGCCTTTTGCGGGGAGTTCCCGGTTCTCAAATCACGCCAGGATCGCCCTGATCGGCTCGCCGTGATCGATGTCGAGCCGGCGGCGTCCGGGGACGTCGAGGCGGCGCGAGTCGAGGCCCAGTTGGTGCATGACGGTGGCGTGGAGATCGGTGACGTAGTGCCGGTCCTCCACGGCGTAGAATCCCAGCTCGTCGGTGGCGCCGTGGGTGATGCCGCCCTTTACGCCGCCGCCCGCCAGCCAGCAAGTGAATCCGAAGGGGTTGTGTTCGCGGCCGCGGCCGCCGTCCTGGGAGAGAGCGGTAGTCGGGGTGCGGCCGAACTCGGTGGCGCACACCACCAGCGTCTCCTCCAGCATCCCGCTGCGTTTCAGGTCGGCGAGGAGTCCGGCGATGGGCTTGTCGACCTGCCGGGCCGGCTGCTCGTGTTCCTTGACGAAATTGCGGTGCGCGTCCCACGGGCCGAAGCCGCTGGTCTGGTGGAAGACCTGGGTGAATCGCACCCCGCGCTCGGCCAGGCGGCGCGCCACGAGGCACATCGTTCCGAAATCGCGCGTCTCTTTCTCGTCGAGTCCGTATAGCTCGCGAATCTCGCTCGACTCCTTTTCCAGGTCGAGAGTGTCCGGCACCGAGGTTTGCATGCGCGCGGCCAGTTCGTAGGACTTGATCCGTGCCGTGAGATCGGGATCGTCCGGGTACTCGATGTAATTGAGTTTGTTGAGCTTTTGCAACATGCGCAGCTGGGCGGCGCGCTCCTCCGGGAGGACCGAGCCGTCTTCGACGCGCAGGTAGGGAAGGGGATCTTTCCGGTCCAGATGCAGCCGCACTCCGCCGTACTGTGGGCCGAGATAGCCTGCTCCGTAAATCAAATCGCTGCCGCAGCACGAATCCGCCGGTTTTCCGATCATGACGAACTCGGGCAAGTTCTCGTTCATTGATCCGAGGCCATAGGTCACCCAGGAACCGATGGTGGGCAGCCCGCCTTCGCGCGGCTGGCGGCCGGTATGAAATTGGAGTTGCGCTTCGTGCAGGGCGGTGGTGGTCCAGAAGGAACGCACCACCGCGATGTCGTCGATCCGCCGGGCGACGTGCGGAAAGTATTCACTAACGGGAATGCCGGATTCCCCGTACTGCTGGAACTTCGCCTG
>CAUZKZ010000134.1:0-11698 GCA_963580345.1 Verrucomicrobiia bacterium
GAGGTGGTGCTGATGAGGGGAGAGACTGGACGCCTGGTCTCCCTGGAGGCACGGGTCGACGGAGAATTGCTCAACAACTACCGCGCCGACGGATTGATCGTGGCGACGCCCACCGGTTCCACGGCATACTCGCTGGCGGCCGGGGGACCGTTGATCGGGCCCCGGTCCGGGGTCTTTGTGATCACGCCGATCTGCCCGCACAGTCTGAGTAATCGCTCCCTCGTGCTGGGTGACAGCGCGGTGATTGAGATCGTGGGGAGCTGTGGAAACTCGGACGCGATTTTTTTCTCGGTGGATGGGCGGGCCGTGCTGCGCCTGGCGGAACAAAGCGTGGTGCGGATTGAGAAGGGGCCCCTCCCGCTGCGACTGGTGCGCCTGCCTGGGCACTCCTTCTACGAGACCCTGCGGAATAAGCTTGGCTGGTCGGGCGGGTAGGGTTTTCTGTGCCTCGCCTCGAACGATTCACACTCCATTTCATGAGATACGACAAGATTGACGCGGAACTTTTTGTGCGAAACCGGGCCCGGATGTGTGAACAGTTGGGACCGGGGGCGCTCGTGATTGTGCACGCCAACGACATCATGCCGACCAATGCGGATGGCGTGATGAACTTCGTGCAGAATCGCGACCTCTATTACCTGAGCGGAGTGGACCAGGAGGAAACTGTGGTGGTGCTCTTCCCGGACGCACAGGAGGAGAAGGATCGCGAGATCCTCTTCGTGCGGGAGACCAGCGAGCTCATTTCGGTCTGGGAGGGTGAGAAGCTCACTATCGAACAGGCCCGGGAGGTGTCCGGGATCGGGCAGGTGCAGTGGACGAAGAACTTTGAAGCGCACTGGCATCGGCTCATGCCCCAGGTCCAGTCGGTCTACCTGGCGACCAACGAGCACTTGCGCGCCGAGGTGGTGGTGGAGACCCGCAATGCGCGCTTCATCAAGCAATGCAAGGCGCGTTATCCGCTCCACGAGTACAAGCGCCTGGCGCCGCTCATGAACGAGCTTCGCATCATCAAGGACGAGGTGGAGATCGAGCAACTCCAGAAAGCGATCGACATCACGGAGGCCGGATTCCGGCGGGTCCTGCAGTTCATCAAGCCGGGAGTGGGGGAGTGGGAGATCGAGGCGGAATACCTGCACGAGTTCGTGCGGATGCGTTCGCGGGGAGTCGCCTACCCGCCCATCATCGGGACGGGGAAGAATGCCTGCGTCCTGCACTACGTTGAGAACGACACGGTCTGCGAGGATGGCGAGATGGTGTTGATGGATGTGGGTGCGGAATGGGCGAACTGGAACGCCGACATGACGCGTACCGTGCCGGTGAACGGGCGCTTCACGGAGCGGCAGCGGGCCGTCTACGAGGCGGTCCTGCGGGTTCAGCGCGGCTCCGCCGACTTTCTGGGGCCCGGGGTCACGCCCAAGGAATGGCGCGACCACACCGTGGAGCTGATGGAGGCGGAACTGATCGGGCTGGGCCTGATCGACGCCAAGGAGGCCAAGGAGCAGGATCCCGGGGAACGGCCGCTGGTGAAGAAGTACTACATGCACGGAATCGGGCATCATCTCGGCCTCGACGTGCACGACGTTTGCCCGCCCCACGAGCCGGTGCGGGAGGGGATGGTCTTCACGGTGGAACCGGGCATCTATATCCGGGAGGAGAACCTCGGAGTCCGCCTTGAGGACAACCTCCTGATCGGCAGGGAGGCGAACCTGAATCTCTTCAAGAATTTCCCGATCGAGGCGGACGAAATCGAGGAACTGATGAACGCCTGAGCCGGGAATTTCCGAGGAAGCGATTGGCGGGCATCGTGCTCCCGGTTTCGATTTGTGAGGGCGCGGGATCAGAGGAACGCGGGGAGGACATCGTCGAGAGCGGCCAGGAGTTCGTTCATGGTTTCTTCCGTCTCGTTGCCCATGTTGCTGATCCGGAAGGTCTTGCCCTTGATTCTTCCGTAGCCGCCGTTGATGAGGAAGTTGTGCCGGGCGCGCACCTCCTTCACGAATGCGGGGACGTCGAGGTCGCGATTGTTGGCGACGGTGGTGAGGGTCCGGGAGCGGAATCCCTCCGGGGCGAAGGGCTCGAATCCGTGTTTCTCGATCCAGCCGTGGACGAGGGCATTGGTCCGCGCGTGGCGGGCGTAGCGCGCCTCGAGGCCCTCCGCCATGATGGCGCCGACCATCTGCCGCAGGGCGTGGAGAAGCGCGATGGCAGGGGTCGAAGGCGTATTGTTCTTCGCGGCATTCGCGGCGAATTCGAGAAAGTCGAAGTAGTATCCGCGGTCGGGAGTGGTTGCCGCGCGGGCCAGGGCCGCTTCCGAGGTCACGAAGACGGCCAGACCGGGTGGGAGCGCGAGGGCTTTCTGGACGCCCGCCAGGAGCACATCGATCCCCAGCGCGTCGAACGGGATGGGCACCGCGCTGAAGGAGGAAACGCTATCGACCACCAGCAAAATGTCCTCGAAATCCTTCACGACCGCGGCGATCTCCGCGAGCGGGTTCATAACGCCGGTAGAGGTCTCGTTGTGCACCAGCGTGACGGTATCGAAGCCGCCCTCCTCCAGTTTGGAGCGCACATTGGCGGGGTCGATCGCTTCGCCCCACTCGACCTGGATCTTCTCGGCTTCTTTTCCGCAGCGCTGCGAGACGTCGAACCACTTGTCGGAAAACGCGCCGCAGCAGAGGTTGAGGACTTTCCGTTGCACGAGGTTGCGAATGGCGCCTTCCATCACGCCCCACGCCGAGGAGGTCGAGAGAAAGACCGGGCGCGCGGTTCCGGCGATCTGTTGCAGGCCGGGCTGAATGGCGGCATAAAGCTCCTCGAAATCGGCGCCGCGGTGCCCGATCATCGGTTCGCACATGGCTGCGAAGGTGGCCGGCGCGATGTCGACCGGGCCGGGGATAAAGAGCTTGGGCTTCGACATGGCGGGCGAACCTTGCGCTCCACCCGCAAAGTGTCGAGCGCGTTCTGAATTGTGAGGGGCCAACCGTCGCGCCCCCGCGGCCCGCGCCATGCGAGGAGTCCGGCTTGTATCCGGCAGCTGTTATGACGCCCCCTCGCAGGCTATTTCAAGTCCCAGATCTGGTGCTCGAGTTGAAGCTTCTTGGCGCGGTCGGCGGCTTCCTCGGCGCGCGGGCTTCCGCTCGCAGCCATTCTTCGCAGGATTTCCAGGGCGGTGTGCCAGCGCTTTCCTTGCTCAAAGAGGCGCACCATTTTGAAGCCGCACTCGTTGTACCAGAACCACTCGGTGGGCTCCTGGCCCTTGGGAAGATTCTCGCGATTGATGACGCGGTAATAGCTCTCGAGGGCGTTTCCGGGCTCCTTCAGTAGTTCGTAGATCTGGCCTTTGAGGGCGTGAATACGATTGCTGAGGGAATAGGGGAGCTCCTCGAGGGCGAGGATCCGGTCGTAGATCTTGATAGCTTCCCGGATGTTGGTGTCCTCGCCGAGGACACGGTGTGCCTCGGCCGCGAGGACGAGGGCGTCGACCCGGTTGACTTCGTCGTCCACCGCACCGGTGAGCAGCGGTTGGAGAGTCACGAGGGCCTCGGAGGGAAGAGGCTTGTCGATCAGGCTGCGTGCCAGGAGGAGACGGGCCTGATCCGCCAGGACGCCCTTGCCCTGGATGACCAGTTGCAGCAGCGTGCGGGCCTCTTCCGGAGATTTCTCCGTGCCCAGTTTGAGTGCGGCCTTGGCGGCAAAGAAGAGGGCCACCTCGTGGAGAAGGCCTTCTTTCTGTTCGTCGGCGATCTTGTTGAATTCGAGGCGCGCCTTGTTGAGATCGCCGTTCCTGAAGTAAGCCTCGGCGAGTTTGAGACGGATGATGGGATCGAGAGTGACGGATTCGCGGTCGAGGAAGCGATTGGCGTCCGCAATGGCGGGAGCCCAGTCGCCGGTCACCTGGGCCAGCTTCAGCCGGATCAGCAGCCTGCGGAGAGCAGCGGAATCGTCGAGGGTGGAAGGATCGACGGAATCGAGCTGGGCCTTTGCCATCTCCTGGGCGGGGGCCAGTTGAGGCTCAAGGCGCAGCGATTCGCTGGCGAGCGCCAGTCGCGCTTCCGCGACGCGGCGGTGGTTGGGGTTTTCCCGCAGAAAGCGGTGGAGGACAGGGCGGGCGTCGCCCTCGGCGCGGGCCGCCTGCTGAAGCGCTTGCTCGAGTTGCAGCAAGAGCCGGGTTTCGGAGGGCTCAATCGATTCGAGGAGGCTTCCGAACCCGGCCGAGTCGCCCGCCCGGAGCAGGCTGATCCCGGCATTCATCGCGGCGATGTCTTGCTGGTCGGATTGGAGAGATTTGCGGACGCGGCTGAACGCCTCGGCCGCGCCCTTGAAATCGCCGTCCTTGAACTGGAGACGGGCCACCAGTTTCCCTGCCTTGGCCCGGAGATCGGGTGAGAGTGCGGACTCTTCCAGGAGGGTGAGGGTCGCGATGGCTCCCTTCAGGTCGTCTCCCGCGCTCTGCAGCCACGCGGTCTCGAGCAGGGATGCCGGCGCGAGGGCATGGTCGGGGTATTCGGTCCGGAGGCGCTCCAGGAGGACTTCTGCCAGCTGGGTGGACTCGCTGGTGTTTCGCTCGGCAAGATGGAGTGCGTAGTAGTAAAGCGCGTAGCCGGCTCGCTCCGCGGCGGCCTTCGGGATGACGGGATTGGGGGCGGGGTTTTCCTCGGGAGCCCGCGTGGATTTGGCCTTGTATTCCGCGAGGCTGGGAGCGCCGGCCCAATCGCCGAGGCGTTCTTCGAAGCGGAGTTTCAGGGTTTCGTTGGCCTGTGCCCAGCCGAGCAGGCGTGCGAAGGCCCCTTCGAGCAAGGGCGTGCGTGGGTACTTGTCGATCAGGCCGACAAGCCTCACGACGGCCTCGTCGATTTTTTCTCCTGCGTAGAGGGACTCGGCGTGACCCAGGATCGCGCCGTGGTGAATGGCGGTGGGAAGTTGAGTCTTCTCCGGCTCCTCGGAGAGCTCCCGGAAGAGTGCCGCGGCCTGATCGTGCGCACCCTTGGCCTGGGCGAGCCGGGCCCGCAGGTAGCGTTGATAGTTGGCGTGGGTCTGGTTCTCGGGTGCGACTCCTTCCCCTAGGAGGGAGTCCACCAGTCCCAGCTTGCCCTCCGCCAAAAGGAGGGAGGCGTGCAGGAGACGGGCTTCCGTGGCGACGGCCGGGTCGGCCACCCCGGAGAGCGTTTCGAGGATTGCAGTGGCATCCTCGCGCCGGTGCAGGGCTGCCAGCAGCTGGGCAGCGGTGAGTTGTGACCGGAAGCGCACGGCGGGATCCTCCGCCTTCGAGAGCCGGCCAAAAAAGTCCGCGGCTTCCTGGAAGCGGCCGAGCAGGAGGGCAGCCTGAGCGGACCAGAAAATGGCTCCTTCGTTGTTTTTCAGACTTGGGGACGCGAGGGCTTTCAATGCCATCTCGGCCCGAGCGATCGCGGCCGGCGGTTCGGATTCCATGCGTGCGGCGCGGACCGAGGCTTCGCCGATTTTCAAGTTGAGGATCCGGCTGGCCTCTTCGTCGTCCTGGAAGTCCGTTTTCGCCTGGGCAAATCTGCGGATGGCGAGATCCGGAAGTTGGTCCCGCAGAGCGCGGAGACCGGCCTGGAACTCCTTGTGGTCTTCGAGCTTGGCGGTCTGGGCGGAGGCCGGTGGGCCGAGCAAAGCGGCGGCAATGAACAGCAAGGCAGGACGGAACACGGGCAACAGTATAACGCATCTCCCGCGCAAATCCAGAGCGCTTGTCAGGAGGTTCCGAAGGCGCGGTCCCCGGCGTCGCCCAAGCCGGGACGGATGTAGCCCTTGTCGTCCAGGCCACGGTCCAGCGCGGCGGTGAAGACAGGCACGTCGGGATGGGCCTTCTCGAGGCAGGCCACTCCCTCGGGAGCTGCGATGAGACACACAAATCGCAGCCGGGTGGCGCCTTGCAGCTTGAGTTGGGTGAGCGCTTCGACGGCGCTTCCCCCGGTCGCCAACATGGGGTCGAGAACCAGGATCTCGGCGTCCACCAGGTCGATTGGAGCATTGTAGTAGTAGGTTTCGGGCCGCAGGGTCTCCTCGTTGCGGGCCAGGCCGAGGTGCGCGATCTTGGCCTCCGGGAGAAGATCCAGGAAGCCGTCCAGCAGGCCCAAACCGGCGCGGAGAATCGGAACCAGGACGATGGGCCGCGCCAGGCGCCGGCCCTCCATCGATTCGAGGGGGGTGACGACCTGGGCGGGAATGGCCTCCAGCCCTGCCGTCACGGCCGGGACCATCAGTTTCGCCAGGGTACCGACCAGGAGGCGGAACCGTTCCGAACCGCAGTTGGCGTCGCGCAGGCAGGCCAGGCGATCGGCGAGGAGGGGATGGTCGAGGATCGTCACCGGGCAGTTCGGTCGGAAGCTAACCCGGAGGGATTACCGCCAGCTTCGAAGGCGAGCAGCGATCGCGTGACGAGAATCGCTCCGGCCAGCCCGGAAATGAGCCGAGATTGCGGGTCCATCGGCGAAGAGGAGAGGGGAGGTTGGAGCCGGTGTCAAGATTGGAGAGAGAGCGTCCGGATCCTCATTCTTCGCCAGCCTTTTTCGTCTTGCGAAAGTCGAGCGCTTTACGCACCGCAACCTGACTGGCTCCGAGGCGGCGCGCCGCTTCCTTCAAATCGCCGTTGGCGTCCTCGAAGACGAGGCGTGCCATTTCGCTGCGAACCCACTCCAGCAAATCGGTGCCCTCCTCCGGTGCAATGGAGAGCAGGGTGTCGAAGGCGGTGCTGATCTTGCGATCGTCCGAGAAGGGACTCTTGGCGAAGGGAATGTCCTCCGGGAGCAGGATTTCGGAAGTGGAAAGGGCGCAGGCGCGAGCGATGGTGTTTTCCAGTTCGCGCACGTTGCCCGGCCAGTCATGTTTCTGGAGGGCTTCCACTCCTTCGCCGGATAGCCGCATCCGCGCCATGCCCTGCTTGCGGGCCAGGCGCTGCAGGAAGAACTCCGCCAGGAGCGGGATGTCTTCCGGGCGTAGCCGGAGGGGGGGAAGGTTGATCTCCACCACATTGAGCCGGTAGTAGAGGTCCTCCCGAAATTTTCCTTTCGCCACCTCGTTGGCGAGGTCCTTGTTGGTGGCTGCCACGATGCGCACATCGCTGGTGAGGGTCTCGTTGCCGCCCACCCGCGAGAAGCTGCCTTCCTGGAGCACACGCAGGAGTTTCACCTGGACCGAGCCCGGCATGTCTCCGATCTCATCCAGAAAGAGCGTCCCGCCATCGCACTGTTCGAACCGCCCGGCCCGCTTTGCCATCGCCCCGGTGAAGGCGCCCTTTTCGTGGCCGAAGAGCTCGCTTTCCAAGAGGTTTTCCGGGATGGCGCCACAATTGATGGCCACCATCTCGCTCTTGCGGCGCGGGCTGTACTCGTGGATGGCGCACGCCACCAGTTCCTTGCCGGTTCCGCTCTCCCCGGTGACGAGGACCGGCGCATCGGTCTGAGCCACGCGGCCTACGATCTTGAAGACTTCCTGCAGTGGCCGCGACACGCCGATCATCTTTATGCGGCCGTCGACCGCCGGGAGGCTCGGGATGGCGTCGTCGGCGTTCCGTCGTTGCTCGGCGCTCTGCAGGGCGGACTCCACCACCGGCCGCAATTCGAAGGGAAGAGATTCCTTTCGCAGGACGTCCCGCGCCCCGCGGCGAGTGGCTTCGATGATCTGGGTGGTGGTGGGAAAGCCGGCCGTCAGGATCACCAGCGTGTTGGTATTGTGAGAACGCAGGCGGGACAACAATTCCAATCCATCGAAGGGCTGGAGCTGGATGTCCGCGATGACTACGTCGAGGTCGGTCTTCTGGGCGACCTTCAGCGCGTTCTCTCCATTGTCGCAGCGGAGGATGCGGATTCCCTTGGTCTCCAAGCGCTTGGTCGCCCAGTCGAGAAAATCGCGATCCTCATCGACGAGAAGAATCGTCTGTTCGGTAGAGGCGGTGGCCATGGATCAAAGGGGGCGAACGCCAGGGGGGAGGATACGCCGGATCAGATAGCACCGAAGCGCCGGTGACGGCGAGCATATTCCTCGACCGCTTCCAGCAAGTCGGACTTCTTGAAGTCCGGCCAGTACTTGCGAGTGATGACGACCTCGGCGTAACTGAGTTGCCAGAGAAGAAAGTTGGATAGCCGGAATTCCCCCGAGGTGCGCACCACCAGGTCCGGATCGGGGAACTGGTGAGTGTAGAGCCGGGTTGCAAAGAGTTCGCAGTCGATGTCGCCGGGATCGAGCTTCCCGGCGGCGGCGTCCCGCGCCAGCGATTGGGCGGCATCCACGATTTCCTCGCGGGACCCGTAGGAAAGGGCAAGGACGAGGTCGAGAGCGCGGTTGGAGGCGGTCTGTTCGATGGCGCGATCCAACTGGCGGCGGCAGCGATCCGGCAGGAGGTCCAGGCGGCCGATGGCGTGGAGCCGCACCCCCTGTTTGTGCATCTCGGAGGTCTTCTGCTTGAGGAAGCGTTCCAGCAGATCCATCAAGGACGTGATCTCCGATTGGGGCCGGCTCCAGTTCTCCGAGGAAAAAGCATAGAGGGTGAGAAAGCTGACGCCGATCTCCTTGCAGGCCTCGACCGCTTCCCGCACGGATTCGGCGCCGGCTCGATGCCCGTCACGGCGCGGGAGTCCGCGGGCGCGCGCCCACCGCCCGTTGCCATCCATGATGATGGCGATGTGCCGGGGGACGTCCAGGAGGTCGGGATCGGTAGCCATCGGGTCGTGCGCGCTTGCAATCCAGTGCGAGGCGGGCGGAATTGTGTCGCGATTCTACGATTACGGAATCTCAAATTTGTCCGCGGTGCGAACAGTGTGGCGAATCCTGTCCGGGCCTCATGGAAAATTGGGAGGTGCCGCGCCGTGAGCCTGGCTCTGCGAAGAAGCCCTAATGAAGGATGGTCTGTTCCCGGTCCGGCCCGATGCCCACGAAGCTCACCGGTGCGCCGGCCAGTTCCCCGAGGCGGGTGAGGTAGTGGCGCGCCTGCTCCGGCAGGTGGTCCCAGGAGCGGCAGCCCGAGGTGTCGGTCAGCCACCCGGGATGGGTCTCGTAGACGGGTTTGGCCCGGTCCCAAGCCCCGCGCTCGGCGGGCGGGAAGGGGTGCTCGATCCCGTCGAGGGTGTAGGCCGTGCAGACCGAGATTTCCTCTCGCTCATCGAGGCCGTCCAGGTTGGTGACGGCAAGGTCCGTGACGCCGTTCACCATGCAGGCAAAGCGCAGCAGGACCATGTCGAGCCAGCCGCAGCGGCGCTTGCGTCCGGTGGTAGCTCCAAACTCGCGGCCCAGTCCATGCAGGTAGTCGGAGAACTCCTGGTTTTCGGTGACGTGCGCGCCTTCGCCGACGCGAGTCGTATAGGCCTTGCACACGCCCACCACGCGATCGATCGCGACGGGCGGCAGGCCGCTGCCGGTGCAGGCGCCGCCCGCGGTGGTATTCGACGAGGTCACGTAGGGATAGGTCCCGAAGTCGATGTCGAGGAAGGTGCCCTGGGCGCCCTCGAAGACGATGTTCTTGCCGGCCTTCCACGCTTCGTGGAGCACCGGGATGGTGTTGGTGACGTGGGGGCGGATCCGCTCGAGGGCGGACTCCACATCGCGGAGGACGGAGTCCGGGTCGTGGGCGGGCAGGTTGTGCACAGCGAGGAACTGGTTGGCATCGACCAGGCGCACCTCGAGGAGTTCGCGGGCCAGTTGCCGGTCGAGCAAATCGGCCAGGCGCAGTCCGCAGCGGGTGGCCTTGTCGGAGTAGGCCGGCCCGATGCCGCGCCTGGTGGTCCCGATCGCGAACTTCCCCCGCGCCTCCTCCTGCGCGGCGTCGAGGGCCGGGTGGTAGGGGAGGACCACGTGGCAGCGGTCGGAGATCAGGAGATTGTCGGGGGAGATCGTGATTCCCTGGCCTTCGAGGGTCTCGATTTCCTTCACCAGCCCGATGGGATCCATCACGATCCCGTTTCCGATCACGTTGCGCTTCCCGGGCCACAGGATCCCGGATGGGACGAGATGCAGGATGTACTTGTTTTCGCCGACGATCACGGTGTGCCCGGCGTTGTTTCCCCCCTGGCCCCGGACCACGAGGTCCGCCGAGGCGGTCAGGAAATCGACGATCTTGCCCTTCCCTTCATCCCCCCACTGGAGGCCGTTGACGATGGTGTTCATTCGCGGATTGACTCACTTCGTTGCGTCGATGAGGTCCGCAAACTCCTTGAAGAAGTACGACGCGTCATGCGGGCCGGGGGCAGCTTCGGGGTGATATTGCACGGAGAAGACGGGATCCTGGGTGGAGCGAATGCCTTCCACCGTGTCGTCGTTCAGATTGAGGTGGGTGACTTCGACGTGCGAGGGGAGGGCTTCACTGTCGGTGGCGAAGCCGTGATTCTGCGAAGTGATCGAGACCGTCCCGCTGCGCAGGTCCTTGACCGGTTGGTTGCCGCCGCGGTGCCCGAACTTCAGTTTGAAGGTCTTGCCGCCGAAGGCGTGGGAGAGGATCTGGTGACCGAGGCAGATGCCAAAGATGGGCTTCCTGCCGATGAGCTTCTTGATTTCGGCGTGAATGTAATCAAGGGCGGCCGGATCGCCGGGGCCGTTGGAGAGAAAGATGCCATCGGGCTGGAAGGCGAGGACGTCATCCGCCGAGGTGCGCGAGTTCACCACCTCCACCTCGAATCCGTTCTGGCGGAGTTGGCGCAGGATGTTGAACTTCACTCCGAAATCGTAGGCCACGATGCGATGGCGAGGCTCGGGGAGCTCCCCGTAGTGGCCTTCCTGGCCGGCGGACGGATTGGGAATGGTCCACGGACGCGATTCCTCGTTCCAGGTGAAGGCTTGAGTGGTGGAGACCTCCTGGACGTAATCCATTCCTTCCATGGTGGGAGCCTCCCCGGCCGCCGCCACTGCCTCCTCCGCGCCCAACTCGGTGCTGAGGCAGGCCCGCATCGCCCCCGCAGAGCGGAGGTGCTTGGTGAGGGCGCGGGTATCGACGCCTTCGATCCCGATGATCCGGCGCGCCACAAAGTAGTCCTCGAGCGACTGCTCGGAACGGAAATTCGAAGGTGTCCTGCAGAGTTCCCCAATCACGAAGCCCCGCACATGGGGCCCTCGCGATTCGGCGTCCTCCCGATTGACCCCGTAGTTCCCGATCAGCGGATAGGTCATCGCCACGATCTGGCCGCGATAGCTCGGATCGGTGAGAACCTCCTGGTAACCCGTCATGGAGGTGTTGAAACACGCCTCGCCCGTCGATGTCCCGGTGTGGCCGAATCCCTCCCCGCGAAATACGCGGCCGTCTTCCAAAGCCAAAATAGCGTCCATTCGGCGGCGCGGATCGTCGGGGAATGTGGACGAATGGCAAGGATTAATTGGGACGACCGGGGGAACCGGGTGCAGGACAAGAAAGTTAAGATGGTCTAATTTAATGAAGGAGACCAGCGGCGTTTCTCTTGCCGTTGCGTCTCCAGGATGTCGCGGCGCGCGGTCCAAGCCGCATCGAAGTGTGGTCCAAGAATCAGGCAGCGTAGCTTGAGCAGGTCTTCGCCACCTTGCTCTCCCCAGAACATCCCGGATTGTTTCATGCGTTTGCCCACGATGGTTTTGCATCCCGCCTCTATTACGCCGCTGCCGATGAAGAAGCCCTGCTCACGAAAGTGCTGGTAGCGAGTTCGCTCGGCGTGAGTGTCGAAGTAGTTGATCTCACGCTCCAAGATTTCGATCTGTTCCGGGGAGAGTTCTTCACGAC
>CAUZKZ010000135.1:0-11668 GCA_963580345.1 Verrucomicrobiia bacterium
AACTTGCCAAAACAAACATTGTCATCATCAGGCGCCACGATTCCAGCACCGTCTGGCTGGACCACGCGGCCACGGATCCCAATGAGCGGTTCAGGCACTTCGTCACGGAGAATCGCCCCCGCAACACGTTGGTCTACCGCACCAGTCCCGACGGCGTCCACTGGAGCGAGCCGGTGGCCATGCGCGCCGCCGTGGGCGACCGTACGACTGTCTTCTACAACCCCTTCCGAAAGGTCTGGGTGCTTAGCGAAAGGTGGAGTGGTGGTTGGACTCACGGTCGTGCCCGTGCCTACATCGAAGACCCGGATCCGAAGAAGATCGTCTCCAACGTCTCTCAACGAGTCAACTGGTGCGCGGGAGAAGACGCCGATCCTGATAATCCCGATCCGAGGTTCAGGCAGTTTGCCCCCGAACTGTACAACCTCGATGCGACGCCGTATGAGAGCCTGATGCTCGGGCTGTTCACCATTTGTACCGGTCCCGGCAACCAGCAGGAATTCCGCAGGGTGGGGCAGAAACGCAACGACATCCTGTTGGGCTTCAGCCGCGACGGCTTCCACTGGCACCGCCCGTGCCGCGAGCGATTCATGGCGGCAAGCTGGAAAGACGATACATGGAACTTCGGCAACGTCCAGTCGGCCGCGGGCGGATGCTTGATCGTCAGGGACAAGCTGTACTTCTACGTCAGCGCCCGCGCCCAGGATCCGGCCCTCTCGCACGGCAACGGGAGCACGGGCCTGGCGATCCTCCGCCGTGACGGCTTCGCATCGATGGATGCCGGCAGCCAGGGCGGCACGCTCACCACCCGGCCGCTGACGTTCAAGGGCAAGCACCTGTTCGTCAACGTGGATGGTCCGAAGGGCGAACTAAAGGCTGAGGTGATCGACAAGGACGGCAAAGTGATCGAGCCGTTTTCTCTCAGGAACTGTCAGCGGGTCTCATGCGACAAGACGCTGGCGGCTGTGACGTGGAAGCAGGCCGTTGACCTGTCAGCGGTGTCGGGCAAGCCGGTCCGGTTCCGGTTTCACCTGACCAACGCCGCCATGTACGCCTTCTGGGTCAGTCCCGACAGGTCTGGTGCCAGCCACGGGTTCGTCGCCGCTGGTGGGCCGAGCTTCACCGGGCCGACCGACACCGTGGGCCGGCTCCGCTGAATATCACGCCAGGATTTCCCTCACGACGTGGCCATGCACGTCGGTGAGGCGGCGGTCGATCCCGTTCTGGCGGAAGGTGAGTTTCTTGTGATCGATTCCCAGGAGGTGGAGCACCGTGGCGTGAAAGTCGTAGCACCACGTCTTGTCCTCTTCGGCCTGGTAACCCCAGTCGTCGCTCTGCCCGTAAGACACGCCGGTCTTGATGCCGGCGCCGGCCAGCCAGGTGACGAAGGTGCCGCCGTTGTGGTCGCGCCCGTCCTTGTTCTGCGCAAAGGGAGTGCGCCCGAACTCGGTGGTCCAAATGAGAAGGGTGTCCTCGAAGAGGCCGCGTGATTTCAAGTCGCGCAGGAGGGCCGCGATGGGTTGGTCGACCGAGGCGGCGATGGGGGGAAGTTCCTTGGTGATGCTGCCGTGGTTGTCCCAGTTTCCGGTGGAACCTTGCGGTCCGCTCCAGACTTGCACGAAGCGGGTGCCGCGCTCCACCAGGCGCCGCGCCAGCAGACAGCGCCGCCCAAAGTCCTCGGTGGTCTTGTTGTCGAGGCCGAAGGCCTGGCGCGTGGTCTCCGTCTCGCGGGAGAGATCGAAGGCTTCGGGAGCGGAGAGCTGCATCTTGGCGGCCAGCTCGTAGGAGGCGATGCGGGCGGCGAGGCGAGTATCGCCGGGATAGGGAGCGGCGTGGTTGCGGTTGAGCGTCTGCAGCAAGGCGAGCCCTTCGCGATCGGCCTCGCGGGATGCGAAGGCGTACTTCTTATTTGCGAAGAGGTCCGGAACGGGATTGTCGGCGCCCCCCTTGATGATGGTGCCCTGGTGGGTGGCGGGGAGAAAGCCGGAGGAGAAGGGTCCCTTCTGGTTGTAGGGCAGGCCCTTGGCATCCGGCAGCACCACGAATGTGGGGAGGTTGTCGGCCAGGTTTCCGAGGGCGTAGGAAATCCAGGCCCCCATGCACGGGAAGCCGGGCAGGAGGAATCCCGAGTTCATCATGTAGGTTCCCGGACCATGGACGTTGGTCTTGGTCGTCATGGCCATCAAGAAGGCTATCTCGTCCACCAGCTTGGCCTGGTGCGGGAAGACGCTGCTCACCCAGCGCCCGCTCTCGCCGTGTTGCTTGAACTCGAAGGGGCTCTTCATGAGCGCGCCGGGAACTCCGGTGAAGCCTTCCGGTTTTTCCTTGGGCCCCAGCTTCTGTCCGTGGAGCTTTTCCAACGCGGGCTTGTAGTCGAAGGTGTCCATCGGGCTGGCCCCCCCGGTCATGAAAAGCTGGATGATGCGCTTCACCCTGGCGGGGTGATGCAAACCCCCGTGGAGGGCAGGCCTCGACTCCTGCGCGCGGAGGTCGCCCGCCAGCATGTGGGTCAGCGCCAAGCCGCCCAGGCCCCCGCCGGATTGCCAGAGGAAGTCGCGGCGAGTTGTTGGTCCTGAGAGGGGATGGAGATGGGGGGCCATGTCAGTGTACAGTATTCAGTGTACAGTGTTCAGACCGGGGAGATTGAGTGAGGAAGTTCTGCAAATCGATGAATGGAGTTGAGGGTGACCGGCGGCCCGGGATGACGGTGCTTCGCTTGCTCAGTCGATGAAGAGAAACTCGTTGCTGTTGAAGAGGACGCGGGCGAGGGCGGGGAGGCCGAACTTTTCGGCGTAGGCCCTGAGTCCGGCAAGTTCGGCCGGTGCCGGTTCGCGCAGGAAGATCAGCAGGACGGCGTGGCGCACTTGGGCGTCGAGAGTCGCGTGTTCCTTCTCGAGGCGGGCCGCCAGTTGCTGGCTGTGGTGCAGGACAAAGTCGTTGTTAAAGAGGGTGAGGGCCTGCAGGGCGGAGACCGAGGCGCCGCGATTCGGCGAGAGGAGGGCCATGTCTGGAAAGTCGAGGGCCTCCATGAAGGGATCGGCGATGCCGCGCCACACCACGCGATAAATGCTGCGCCGCGCCGAGCCGGGATGATTCCAATCGTAGGCCTCGTAATCCAGTTTCGGGGTGCTCTGCGGTCCCTTGCTCTTGGCGAACTGCTCCACCCCGGGACCGGCCATGGTGAGATCGATCCGGCCCGTGATCTGGAGGAGGGCGTCGCGGTAGGCTTCCGCGTCGAGGCGCTGGCCATTCATCCGCCACAGGAGGCGATTCTCGGCGTCCACCACGAGGGCGCGCGCGGCGGCCTCCTCGTCGGTCCGCGAAGTCTGCCGGTAGGTTTCGCTGGTGAGGATGAGCCGGTGCAATTGCTTGAGGGACCCATCCGCTTCATCGCGAAACCAGTGCGCGAGCCAATCGATCAACTCGGGATGGCTCGGCGATCCGCCCATGCGGCCAAAATCGTTGGGCGTCTCGCACAGGCCACGCCCGAAGTGGTAGTGCCAGACACGATTTACGATGCTGCGCCAGGTGAGCGGGTTGTCCGGAGCGGCGATCCACTGCGCCAGGGCGGCGCGGCGGGTGGCTTCGTTCTCGGGCTGCGGCAAGTCAAATCGTCCCGGCAAAGCGGAGAGGGCCGCGAGGGCGCCGGGCTGCGCGACTTCGCCCGGTTTTTCGATGTTGCCGCGGCGCAGGACGTGCACGGTTTTCGGAGTGGCGAGGGGCGTGGCGAGTTTCTTGGCGTGGGACCAGTGTGTCGAGACCGCGTAGACCACCGGCTTGGGAGGAAGCGACATTAGTTGCCGGTCGGCGTAAGCCGCCAGGACGTGGGCGGCGATGGCGCTTCGTTGTTCCTCGGAACGGTCCTCGGCAGGAACATTCAGCGCGCCTTGCACGGATGCGGGGAGAATCTCGGCGCCGGGATTCTGCGCGCCGGTGACCGAGATGCGGAAACGGCCCAGGAGATGGCCCTCGCCATGGAGTTGCCGGAGCGCGACCACCAGGCGGGTGGACGACTTGAGCTTGGCCGGCTGTTCCAGCTCAAAGGTGGCGTGATGCGGTTCGCCCACCTTGGGATAGATCCCCCAGGCCGTCTTGACGTTGCCGTCGAGGGCGTGGGAAATGGTCCAGCCCTCCTGGTTCCAGTCCGCGGTGGCTTGTCTGATCTTCAGCGGGATGGGAGAGCCCTCTTCGACGAGGTGGGCCTCAAACTCGCTGAGGTGCAGGTTGCCGTTGTCCTGCCGGCCCGGGCCCTTCTTGGAAAGACTCTCGTCGGCGAGAACATCGAGGCGGATGGCAGTGAGCTTCTCGAGCGAAAGTCTGCCGGTAAAGGTGTAGGTGTCGGTCTCCGGTCGTTTTCCGGAGGCCAGGTAGGAATCGTCCGGCAGCGGTTGAAACTCGGAACCGTCCGAGGAGAGCAGAGTCTCTGCGGAGAGCGAATGCCAGTCCGCGCCCTTCCCGCCGTGCTCGCGAGTCCACTCCGCCACCAGCCCGGCATAATTCGCGGCGAGCAGGACCTGGTGGTCTTTTTTCGCTGCGGCTTCCTTCAGATCGAGAAACTCCTGGCGCTTCTTGACGAGGGCCGGGTCCGGTTCGAACTCCACGTCGCCCTTGCCCACTCCCGCGAAGACGGCCTGGAGCGAGTAGTAATCTTCCTGCGAGACGGGATCGGATTTGTGGGCGTGACAGCGCGCGCAATTCGCGGTGGTGCTCACGAAGGCAGCCATGGTCTGGGTCACCATGTCGTCGCGGTCGAGATAATCGAAGGTCACCGGAGCGGTGCCGGCCCGGCTCAGTTCCAGCGGTCCCGCTGCGATGAATCCAAGACCGGCGACGAGGTGGGGCTCCTTGGGGTAGAAGACATCCGCGGCGAGTTGTTCGCGGATGAACCGTCCCCACGAGATGTCTTCGTTAAGGCGTTGAATCACGTAGTCGCGAAAGCGCCATGCGTTGGGACGGAGCACGTCATGCTCGCAGCCGTGGGAGTCTGCAAAGTGGATCGTATCGAGCCAGTGCCGGGCCCAGCGCTCGCCGTAGCGCGGAGACTCCAGGAGAGAATCCACCAGCTTCTCGTATGCGCGCGGATCCGGATCGTCCACGAAGCGTTGCACTTGCTCCGGAGTGGGCGGAAGGCCGTGCAGGTCGAGGTACAGGCGCCGGATCAGGGTGCGTCGATCGGCCCGCGGGGCGGGGGACAGTTTCCCCTCGCGGAGCCGGGCTCGGATGAAGGCATCGATCGGATGGCCGGCCGGCGGAGAAGCGGCGGGCAGGGGAGGCGGCGTGATGGGCACCAGCGACCACCAGTCTTTCGTCAACTCGCGAAAGTCCCGGGCGGGTTTGGTGGTGCGCGGATCCGGGGCGCCTCGTTTCACCCAGTCCACCAGGATCGCGACGTCGGCCTCGGGAAGCTTTTTCTTGGGAGGCATTTTGAACTCCGGATCGGTGCGCCGGATGGCCTTGACGAGGAGGCTCTCTTCCGGCTTGCCCGGAACGAGGGCGGGTCCCTGCTCGCCCCCTTCCTCCCATCCGCTCCGTGAATCGAGCGTCAGTCCTCCCTTCATCTTGCCGGATCTGTGGGAGTGGCACTTGTAGCAATGCGCCTCCAGGAGGGGCGCGACCCTCGACTCGAAGAAGGCCGTGTCCTCCGCGCACACACCGGGCGTGAGAAGCACGGTGAACCACGACCAGAGACCGAACTGACGATGCGTTGCGCTCAAAGGATTACGGATTCTAGACCTCATCCCGCTCCTTGTCAGTCAGGGAGATCCCGGATTGAGAACGGTGTGCAGGAATTTGCATGAGCTTGACCTGTGATCACTACTGGGCTGCAATTGGAGAACTCGCAAA
Source organism: Verrucomicrobiia bacterium (assembly GCA_963580345.1). Classification (GTDB taxonomy): domain Bacteria; phylum Verrucomicrobiota; class Verrucomicrobiia; order Verrucomicrobiales; family Akkermansiaceae; genus Roseibacillus_B. Next base: position 5,842 of record CAUZKZ010000135.1, read on the forward strand.
AGAACCTCGGTCATCGATCCGTCCCCTCCTCTACGTGTTGCTTTTTGGTTGGGCCCTCCAGGCCGGCGCCGACGCCAGGATCCGTTACGTCAAACTGGACGCGCCCGCTGCAGAGAGGGATGGAAGTTCGTGGGGGAGAGCCTTCGCGAGCCTGTTGCACCCCCACCAACCCCGGATTGCCCTTCGAAGTCTCGACGACGTGTCCTCCGTAGCGTTGGCGAAGGGGGAAGAAGGGGCCCCTGTGGCTAAATGAAACCCGGTCTCAAAAAGGAATTTCCTAGCAATATCGTCATGACTCGAATTGAACGGATCCAGGTGCGCTGGTCGCTGCTCGGGCTGTTTCTCGGGTCGGCGCTTGTGCCAGCGCTGACGGGCGCCGCGCCTTCAGCCACGATGACGAAACTGCCCACGCTCGACGAAGTCAAGGCGGCCGGCGCCCGTAAATCCAGTTTCAGGAATCGATCCACGCACGCCGTTGCGTCGGAAGCGCCGCAGCCGTCGCTCGGCCGGTTTCGCAACGAGATCGGGCCAATCCTGAAGGAGAATTGTGTCCGGTGTCACGGATCCAAAAAAGCGAAGGGGAATCTTCGGATCGACACGCTGGATCCCAATCTTCTGAAGGGAAAGGACGTCGATTGGTGGCTGGAGATTTTGGCCGTGCTGGGCAACGGCGAAATGCCTCCCCCGGACAAGTCCGAGTTGCCGGACCAGGATCGGGCCAAGGCGATCGAGTGGCTGTCCGACGAGATCCGCACGGCCTCGATGGCTCAGCGGGCATCGGGAGGGTATTCCTCGTTTCGGCGCATGACGCGCTACGAATACAACTATGCGCTGCAAGACCTCCTTGGGCTCCCCTGGGATTTTGCCAAAGACCTTCCTCCGGAAGCCCATTCTGAAGACGGCTTTCAGAACAGTTCTGAAACGCTGCACATGTCCGTCACGCAGCTTGAAACCTACCGCCGAATCGCCAGGAAAGCGTTGCTACGGGCGACCGTCCACGGCCCGCGACCTCCGGTTTTCAATTGGGGCGTCACAATGGAGCAAGCGGCCCGAATCGAATGGCCGAAACAGACGGCAAAGCTGGACAAGGCCAGAGCCCAATTCAAGGACGATCCGGCCAGGCAAAAGCAGGAGCTGGATCGGCTCCTTGCCGGCTTCAAGAAGCCTCACCGGAGCCCCTATTTCAAGGACCTTTCAACCGAGCGAACGGCGCCCCACACTTGGGATTACCGCGGCGCCAAGTATGCCTTCAAGCCGACAGATTCCCGCCCTGACGTTCCCGGATCATTCGACCATGTCGCGGTCATTCCCCAGGGGCGAAACCAAAAACTCATTGTGGAACTGGGTGAGAAGGTTCCCGACGAAGGCATCCTTCGGGTCCGTGTTCGCGCATCAAGGACCTCTGAGGAGGATGGCCGGATCCCGAGCCTGCAGCTGGAATTCGGCTGGCAGGCCAGCAATGAGGGGAGGGCCCTGCTCCGGGTGAGCGCCGAAGATATTCCCGTCGCTGCCGGTCCGGACAACCCGGAGTTCTACCAATGGGATGTGCCGCTGGGCGACATCTATCCCCGCAACTCCGTAAGAAAGACCTCGCCATTGGGAACCATGCCCAATCCTACCGAGCACATCCGGCTGGTCAACAGCTCCGCCTCGCGGGGGGATGTTCAAATCGATTACGTGGAGGTTACGGCTCCGGTTCATGACCAGTGGCCGCCGGAGTCGCACAAACGGATCTTTTTCGACAGCGGGAACAGCCACAACGAACCGGTCTATGCGAGGGAAATCCTGACCGCTTTCATGTCCCGCGCCTGGCGGCGAAAGGCGACCGAAGAGGAGATCGGGCAAAAGATCCAGCTCTTTCACGCGATGCGATCATCCTGTGACACTTTCGAGGAGGCCATGGTCGAAGTTCTGGCGACGGTTCTCTCCTCGCCCGATTTTCTCTACATCGTCCGGGACGAAACCGCCGGAAATTCCGGCAAGGCGTCCGGACCGGCGAGGCTTTACGAACACGAACTGGCAACGCGGCTTTCCATGTTCCTGTGGTGCAGTGTGCCCGATGACCGACTGCTGGAGCTGGCAGACCGCGGCCAACTGAGTCGTTCGGACGTCCTGGCCGGCGAGGTCCGGCGGATGCTGGCGGATTCGCGCTCCAGGCGGTTCTCAAAACATTTCGTCCGCCAGTGGCTCGACATGCAACTGCTCGACTTCCTGAATCCCAAAAAGAGCCTGGATCCGCTCGTCAAGGAAGCCATGCAGCAGGAACCCATCGTGGTTTTCCAGGAGATGCTGCGTCACGACGAGAGCGTTCTGAATTTCATCCACGCCGACTACACGATGGCAAACGAGCGTCTCGCGATGCATTGCGGATTGCCCAACGTCCACGGGAATCACTTTCGACGCGTCAATCTGGATGTGAGCCACAGGCGTGGAGGATTGCTGACCCAGGCGGGCCTGTTGGCGATGAATTCCAGCGGCGCGGATTCCCATCCGCTGAAACGCGGGATCTGGATGCTGGAAAGCCTCCTCAACGACCCGCCGCCGCCCCCGCCGCCGGCCGTCCCGGAAATTGATCTCGCCGATCCGGAGATCGCGAAGATGTCACTCAAGGAACGCATCGAGGATCACCGGAACCATGCCGCCTGCATGTCCTGTCATGTGAAAATCGATCCGTGGGGAATCGCCTTTGAGAACTACGACGCCCTGGGACGCTGGCGCGACCGGATCAATGGGAAGCCCGTTGACGCGACCAGCCGGCTGTTCAATAATGAACCCTTGAACGGCATGGACGGATTGAAACGGTTCCTGCTGAAGAATCGTCAGGACCAGTTTGTTCAAGCCATCGTGTATAAAATGACAGTCTACGCCCTCGGGCGACCCCTGACCTTCGCCGACCGGGCGGGCGTTGAAGCAATCACCACCAAGGTCCGCCAGCAGGGAGACGGGCTGGCGACCCTGATCCTGCAGGTGGCCGCGAGTGAATTGTTCCTGTCGAAATGAAATTATTTTCGTCATCGAAACAGATGATCACCGCACGGAATAATCTGCCATGTCTTCAAGTTTAAAATCGCTGGATCGCCGTCGCTTTCTTTGCGGGGCTGGTTGGGCCTTGGCCCTGCCTTTGTTCGAATCCTTCCCTGTCTCCAACGCAAGGGCTGCCGAGGGTCCGGCCAATCCCAGGCGTCTGGGCTGCTTTTATTTTCCGGATGGCGTTCCCATGCCGCTTCGGGAGGATCCCGCCTACAAGGATTGGTCATGGTTCCCGCACGGCAATGCCAAGGAATTCACCTTCACGCAGTGCCTCGCGCCGCTTGAGCCGTTGCGGAACGACCTGACCGTGCTGTCCGGCCTCTCCCATCCGGCGGGGCGCAATGTTCACGGCCACAACAACGCGGACCAGTTTCTGACGGCGGCCGCGACCGGCACGGGCGATACGGATTACCAGAATACCATTTCACTGGACCAGGTCTACGCCCGGCGTGTTGGCGACCAGAGCCGGTTTGCCTCCCTGGTCATGTCCACCGACGGAGGGACGGGGACGGCCCGAGGGGCCCATACGATCTCCTTCGACGGGCAAGGAAGAGCCATTCCCGCGGAACACCGCCCGAAGCAAATCTTTGACCTGCTCTTTGTCAAAAACGACGCTCATGCAGCCCGTCAGCTCGCCCTCAACGTGAGCGCGCTTGACGATCTTCTGGCCGACGCGCGTCGGATGCGGACGAGGCTCTCATCGCACGATCGGAGCAGCCTGGATGAATACCTGCAATCCGTCCGGGAGGCTGAGATCCGTGTGCAGAAGGCAAAGCGTTGGATCAATCTGCCGCTCCCTACGGTGAATGCGGATCATCTCAATCTGGAAATCACACCCGACGATTCTCGTTTGTATCTGCAGACAATGTTTGAGCTGATCTACCTGGCCTTCAAGACGGACTCGACCCGCGTGGCAACTTACCAGATTGGCCGGGAGAATGGCGTCGGCATCAGCGATCATTTGGCCCGCGCCGTCGGGTTCCCCACGGCCCATCAGTTGTCGCATGACACGAAGCAGCCCGACGGTTGGAAGAATTTCGGGACTTATTGCCGGTTTCTGATTGAGGAATACGGGCGATTTGTGATGAGGCTGAAACAGACCCCGGAGCCGGCGGGCGAAGGGACGCTGCTGGACAACACCCTGCTGCTGCTTGGTTCAGCGTCGAGCGCCTTTCACCTCTCCCGCAATTATCCGCTGATTTTGGCCGGGGGAAGGAACATGGGACTCACGCACGGTCGCTACCTCAATCATGTCGGAGCCAACGCGCAAGCCGGTGGTTGGAAACCTGGCGATCCAGAACCGTGGACGAAGAAGGCAACCAACGAGGATCTGCCCCTGTCCAATCTCTTCGTCGCCATGCTTCAACGTCTCGGCGTTGAAACCGAATCCTTCGCGGACAGCGTCGGCAAACTGGACGGGGTATGAGGAGTGGGGCGGACGCACGTGGCCCATCGGACGAAGAAACTCGTTTCAGTCTCGGGCTGGATTGATCGCCTCTCACCTGCAATTCCACCCATCAAACGGGGGCGAAAGTTTCACGTTGCCCTTCGCACGCAAACGACGTTTCCTTGGGTCTAACTTATTTTCACGCGATTCATGAAACCCTCCTTCCTGTTGAGTTTAACCGTGGCTTGCGTCCTATCCATCGGCGTCGTCCAAGCAGCGGCGCCGAACCTGATGCGTTGTACCCCCACCAACCCAGGCTTGCCCTTCGAAGTCTCGACGACGTGTCCTCCGTAGCGTTGGCGAAGGGGGAAGAAGGGGCCCCTGAGGCTCAATGAAACCCGGTCTCAAAAAGGAATTTCCCAGCAATCAACGAAGGGTATTCGGCAACGACTGCGTCAAGCGACATGTCAGCTGCGAGGCAGTCAAGCGCGAGCGAGACCATGATTCTCGTTCCCTTGAAACAAGGCTTCCAGGACTCATCTGCGTGTTGGATCCTTGGAATAAATAGACCGCATCTTCCACCCTTTCACTTCCTTCACCAGCACGGAGCCCTCCCTGCAGAAGAGGGTGACCCCGAGGTTTTTCGGGGCGTATTTGTGGGGGGCGAGAGCCGCCTGGCGATCGTTGGCAAAGACTTCGATGATGTTCTTGTCGAGGAAGAGGCGGAGTTGGAGATCTTCCCCTGCTTTCAACTCGAAGGGCACCTTCGTTTCGCCCAGTGTCAGGGTTTTCTTCGCGGGATCGAGAGTGATGGGGAAGCCTTGCTTGCCATCCTGGTCGCAATAGACGCGGACGCCGAATTGACGTGCGGTGCCGCCGGATTTGAAGACGAGCCGGAGTTCGAGGGCATCGCCAGAGATTTCTTCCAACCGGTATTGGGAGCCGCTTTCGAGCGTCAGGTTGGATTCGCTGCACTCGTCAAAACGTAGCGTCTCCAGTTCACGGAGCGGGCGGATACGCAGAACGCCGTCTTCGGGAAGGCTGAGCTCTCGAGGCAGAGATTGAATGCTGCTCTGGATGGGGACGCCCTTGAGCCGTTCTTTCACGCGCGACCAGGCCCACATGACGCGGCGGCCATCCGGCGTGAGGAGGCTCTCGGGAGCGAATACATCCACATCTTCATGACCCTTGTCGAACTCGCTGAACCAGTTCATGAGGCCATGGGATTCCGGCACATACTTTTCATCCTTGAAGTGGCCCAGGTAATAGCGGCAACCGAGCCAGTGACTCAGGCAGAGGAGCATCCACTTGTCACCAATTTGAAACATGTTAGGACAGGAAATGTCCTCGTTGCGAGGCACGCCGACGTCCGGTATCTCGTCGTGGAGCAGGTGGCCGAGATACTCCCAG
>CAUZKZ010000136.1:0-11527 GCA_963580345.1 Verrucomicrobiia bacterium
CGCGCCGTCGAGCGGCCCACCAATCCGATCGTTCCGACCCAACACAATACTCCCGTGACGGGCCGCCAACCAGGCGGAACCACCAAAGGACCTCTTATCGAGGAGATTGATCGCAAGGTGGAAGGCGAAGTGCCCCTCCCTCCCATTCTCGATTTTTCCAGCGAGACCATCAAAACCACCAACTCCATCCCGGCCCAGAAGGCAGCCGGAAAGGCGCCTAACGAACCGGCCGCGATTCTCGAGAAGTTCCTGTCCGCCTCCACCCTCGAGGAGCGGCGGCCCTTCCTCACCAAGTCCCGGCGTTCCGACAAGGTCCTCGCATCCAGCCCCCTCGCCCAGCCTCTCCCCGAGGTGGTGCACCGCCGCATCATCCACTACATGGAAGACGCTTCGGAAAAACACACCGAGCACTTCTTCGAAGTCTCCTTCCTCCGGTCTCCGGACGTCACCCCCGTCCCCATCCTCGTCCAGCTCAATGAATGGGGCGACGGGCAAATCCGCGTCCACACCGATGCCTTTCTCGACCTCTTTGACGATGAACTCTCCGTCTTTGCACGCGCTCCGGTGGCTGGAGAGCGCACCTTCCACGTCGTCGGTGACGCCTATAAGCACTGCTTCGACGAAAGCATCCCCGAGGCAGGCAAGAAGTCCTTCATCAAACTAAGGGCCCATCCCCGCATCACGCCGAGACTCAAGGCCTACTTCGCCAGCGACTCCTCGATGGCGCAACAAATCTCCCGCCCCAATGCCCTTCCCTGGGGCTTCTCCGGAGTCTGCACCGTAACGGTGAAGTGGAATACCTCCACTCCCAATAAACCCTTCGTGGAGCTCCTCCGGGTGGACGGATTTACCTGGAATCCCTAGCCCGCATTTCTCACGCTTGTTTCTGCTGCGGCTTGTCCTCCTTGATCCTACCAGCGTTGTCCTTGAAATCGACTTGGGCAGGGTGTTCAACCCGGCCGCTGCGTCGATTTCCGCGTCCGCCTTGGTAGAATCGAGGACTGCTGCGCCTCGCGACGAAAACGCGTGAGAAGTGCGGGCTAGAGACCGGATCAGTCCTCACCCTCACGGACCCCGCCCCCTTTCGGGCCTACCCGCCAGGCCCCCGCTTCCCCCCCGCCGGAGGCACCGGCTTCGGACGCCGCACCACCAGGAAGCCCTGCACGCTCTGGTGATTCTTGAACTCGCAGTCGGTCCGAATTCGGAGCAGACCAAATGCACGCGTGCGGACCGTCTTGGGCGTCACTACAACCTCGTACTCCCGGCCCTCCTTGATCGTCTTGAACTCGTGGCCGAACTGCTCATTCGTCCCCGAGATGTCCGTGATCTTGATCGGCTTGTCGTGCTTGACCTTGATTTGGAATTTTTGTGGCTTGGCCTCGCCCTCGAGGTCCCAGAAAAGGGTCGGAGGATCGATTTCGACCAGCACCGGAATGTGGACCCGCACGGTCAGTTTCACCGGCGCAGCCTGCTCCGCGAGCCGCAGAACGATGAGCTTGTCAACCGTCCCCTTGAAGGTCCCCATCTTGAAAATCCCTTTCACGGTGCCCTTCTCCCCCGGCTTCCACACCAGCTTTCCGTCCTCACTGATCTCCGCCGCCAGGCAGCTGCAGACCGCCTCATACTGCTTGATCGTGATGGGTTGATCTCCCTTGATCGTAAAAGGAAACTCGGCTGTCACGATGTTGTCGTCCGGCTTCCCTTGAACCTCCACCAGCTGCTTCTCGAACACCATCTGCCCGTGCAGGCCCGGGATGGCGACAATCAACAGCGCGAAAATCGTTGCTGCGGCTATCTTCATTTGTCCCTCAAGCTGACCAGCTGAACCCTAATGATCAAGCGTCCACCCCGCCATTTTGGACCGAGAATGTAAACCCGCTCACCACGATCGAGCGTCGGATCGGCCCGCATGACCATTTCTTTTTTCTGCCAGAGCTCCAGGTCCATGCGGAGCTTGTTCCCCACCACTCCCTGGGGCTGAAAGGTCACCATGATGGCCTTCGAGCCCGCGAGCGGTGCAGCCCAGTTCTTGTAGCCCCGCAGGATGGGTTGGGTGTCCGAACCAAGCCGCGCGAACAACTTGAACTTTGGAATATTCTTGGACTTCCGCAAGCGCTCCAACTCCGCCCCTCTCAGTTCTTTGGCCTTCGGTCCCAGCGCCTCCAATTCTCCATCGGTCCCGAAAATCAGTTCCGTCTTTACCGTCCCGATCTCGTCCTTGCCCGGATCCTGCCCCCGCGCCGCCGCACCGAACAACAGCACTCCCAGCAGCACTGACATGGAGAGTTTCATTCGGCCTAGTAGGTTTCGAAGGCCGAGATCAGCAATCCGGGCCTTTCCGAGTGCGAACCGCCGCCCCACCCGATCAGGTTCTCGTCCGGGAGGTCGGCCAGACCCGTCAGCACGATCACGGTGGCTTGGAGGTCCTTGTCGTCCACCGCTGCCGCTTCCACGTTCTTGTTGGGCGCATACACTGCGGTGGCGGCCGATAACGGCGGCGGAACGCTGGAGGGGTTCAGGAGCGTTCCCGCCATGAACGCCGCCAGCAGGGCGGCCAGTCCGGCTGGCACCATCCACCAGTTCCAGAGCCGGCTCAAGCCGGTCTTCCCCCCTGGCCCGGCATGCGGGGACCGGGAGGCCCCGTGCACGAGGCGCTCCAGGTGCGCGTTGAAAAAATCCGGATAGGGCGGCTCCAACTCGGCCGGGATCGTCGCTTGCAGATCCTCGCGCAGCTTCACGTATTCCTCGCGCTCGCGCTGCAGTTCGGGGTGGCCGGCCAATACCGGCTCGAGTTCGCTGAGTTCCTCGGAACTCAGCGTTCCATCCATCCAACACGTGAGGAGTTCTTCTTTACGATTCTGGTTCATGGGTCCTGGTCAGCAGTGTTTGCAGTTTCTTGCGGGCATAAAACAAGCGGCTCATCACCGTCCCGATGGAGCAATCCATCACGTCGGCGATCTCTTTATACTCTAATCCTTGCACTTCGCGAAGCAGGATCGTTTCGCGGTGTTCGGGGTTCAGCTTTTCCAAGGCGCCTTCAATTTTCTTGCGCAGTTCTGCCTGCACCAGGGCCTCGTCCGGGCGGGCACCGTGAGCCGGGGTGGCGGTCGCCCCCACCGCAATGCGCTCGCGGTTCAGCACGTTGTCGTCCAGTTCTCCCACCGTCTCGAACTTGCGCTTGCGCATCCAATCGTAGACCACGTTGTGAGTGATGCGGTACATCCAGGTCGAAAAGCGGGCCCGGGCCTCGAACTTCGGAAGGGCCTTCCACACCTTCACGAAAACCTCCTGGGCGAGGTCCCACGCGTCCGCTTCGTTTTTTACCATGTTTTGGATCATCGCATACACCCGTCCGCGGTGCTTGGTCACCAGGGCGTCGAAGGCACTGTAGTCGCCTTTCTGGCTCCGGCTCACCAATTCGGCGTCGGATTCGGGGTCTGAGCCGCCCCCCGTTCCGCCACCTGCAGCGTCGCCGGGAACCGGCCCCTTCACTAGGTTCGACGCGATCTGGCGGAATAAATTCATCTGGTCAGCGCAACCGCCAATCTGGACTCAAACAGTCGTTTGAGCAAGCCGCACGTGCCGGCACCAGCGCGACGCCACGGGTCGAACCCCGCACCCCAGAACTCCAGGTAGGAAAGTATGTCCCTCTGCCTCCGCCCCCCCCGCCTGCCACCTCGCCCTCCCGCTAGCCCGGGAACCAGAGCCGGCACCCGACCTCCTCAATAAACGTCGCGCGAGTACCGCTTTTCCTTCTTGAGCCCCTTGATGTAGGCCACGGCATCTTCCGCGCTCAGGCCTCCATGGGTCTCCGCGATTTTGTGGAGGGCGGCGTCCACATCCTTCGCCATGCGCGAGGCGTCGCCGCAGACATAGAAGGAGGCTCCGTCCTGCAACCAGCTCCAGATCTCCGTCCCGTGCTCCTCCATGCGGTGCTGCACGTAGATTTTCTGCGCCTGGTCGCGCGAAAACGCCAGGTCCAGGCGCTGCAGCACTCCGCTTTTTTTCATGGCGCTGAGCTCCTCCTCGTAAAGGAAATCGGTGGCGCGATAGGGACTGCCAAAGAAGAGCCAGTTCTTGCCCTTTGCCCCCGTTTCGCGGCGCTCTTCGAGGAAGGCGCGGAACGGCGCAATTCCCGTCCCGGGACCCACCATGAGAATCGGCGTGTCCCCGTCCTCCGGCAAGCGAAAGGCCTTGTTGCTGTGCACGAACACCCCGGGGTTCACGCCCGCGCAGCGATCCGAAAAGAAGGTCGAGCAAACTCCTCCACGCTCGCGCCCATGCGACACGTAGCGCACGATGGCAATTGTGAGATGCACTTCCCCGGGGTGGGCCTTCGGGCTCGAGGCGATCGAGTAGAGCCTCGGCTGAAGCTTCTTGAGCACCGCTACGAATTCTTCCGCATCCGAGAAATCGGCAGGATAGTCGATGACCAGGTCGATCAACTCCCGGCCCCAACAAAATTCGTTCATCACCACCCGATCGTCGGATTCGACCACCGAGCGCAAGTAGGGCGAGCCGCTCCGCACCTGCCAGGTCTTCAGGAACTTCGGTGTCAGGGAGCGAGTGTCGTAATGACTGATCAGGGCCTCCCGAAGCGGGGCCTCCCCGCCGTCCGGAAGCGGCACGGATTCGCGCACATTGACAGGTAGGTTGGCGAGGATCTCGTCCACCTGTTCCTCCCCATTGCGCGGAAAGACTCCGAGGGCATCGCCCACCTCGTACTCGAGACCCGATCCTTCCAGCGAGAGTTCGACGTGGTGGGTCTCCTTCGGCGATCCGCTCCGGTTCAGGTTAACGTTCTTCAGAATCGCGGACGGGAAGGGATTCTTCTTTCCATACGGAATCTCCTCCGCCACCTCGGCGCCCGGAGCCTCGCTCCGCCCCGCCGCCCCCAGCGTCTCCAAAACTCCCTTCCGCCAGCCCGCGAAGCCCTCCTCGTAATCCACGTCGCAGTCCACCCGCTGGTAAAGTCGTTCCGCCCCCAGGGCCTCGAGCCGCGTGTCGAAGTCTTTCCCGCACTTGCAGAAATCCGGGTATTCCGTATCGCCCAGAGAGAGGACCGAAAACTTCACCCCTGCCAGCTTCGGCGCCTTCTCGCTATGAAGAAATTCATAGAGATCCGTCGCATTGTCGGGCGGCTCGCCGTCCCCGTAAGTACTTGTGATGACGAGGAGGTGCTTTTCGTTCGGGAGGCGTCCCTGGTCGTATTGCGCCATGTCGATCACCTCGGGCTCAAACCGCCCCCCGTTCATGGCTTTCGCCATCTTCTTCGCGCAGCCCTCCGCGTTTCCGGTCTGCGAACCCACCAGGATCGTTACGGGCACCGCCGGTCCGTCGTCTGCCGGGGCCGCCCCCTCCCCGGACGCAGCAAGCATTTGATCGAAAAAACGATTCAGCCACTCACGCTGCTCAGGCGTGAACGGCGCATCGTCGGGAACGTGAATCCGGTCCGGCATGCTTGGAAATTCCGGCTCCCGCCGGGGTTGCGGAAGATAAGGGGATCGTCCCGCCGTGCAAGCCCCGATCCGGTGCGAGCCCCCTGACCTACGCAGTTTGCGGGCCAACAGAGCAGCCCTCCCGCCACTCCCCGGCCCTGCTAGGGAAGGACCAGATCCACCTTCTGCTGGATCAGGAGCGGCCCGCGAACCGCCATCGAGACCCCGGGCTGTGGAGAACCCGACATGCTCATCTCCCCCGCGAGCTCCATTTTCAGATCCTCCAGGTGCTCGAGCGATCGGTACGTAGTCACGCTGGCCGTGACATTGATTTCCAGTCCGCTCTCATCGTCCTCGCGGGGTGTTCCCACCACTTTCATGCTCCCCAGCAGGACGGCGCATCGGTGACCCTCGTAATCCTCCACCCGGTCGAACTTCAGGTGAAATGTTCCCTGGAAGTTGGAGTCCACCCCCATCCCCGGAATGTGCTTCGGATCGATCTCCCAGTCCTCGCCGACTGTTCGCGGCCCGGTTCCGTAAATCCCGACCTTCTCGCTGCCGCCGAGTTTTTCGGAGAGACGCTTCGTCTTTTCGCGTTGCTCGTCGCTCAGTTCCCCGCCCCCGTCCAGACTCGCTACCCACGCCCCGTCGAGGAGAGTGAAGGTCAGGGCCTGTCCCTCGATCGGACTCACCTTGGGCGGCCGCGGCTGCCGCTCGCCTTTGAGAGTCATTTCCTGCGTATCGCGGTCCTTCTCGACCAGGATCTTCACCTCGGTCGCGGAGAGCACTTCATACCTCATTGCCTTCTCGGTCCGCGTCGTCATGGTCCCCACCAATTGCTCGTCGGGCATTTTCAATGTCATCGGCGCCTCGACCATCTCGAACCGTCCCGATACGTGGCCCTTGGTTCCCGCCGGTGGCAGGGCGTGCGGCCTCGCCAGCACGTATCCGGTCGCAGCAGGCAGATCGGCACCTTCCCCCGCCGCCTTCTTCTTCTCCCCGTTCTCACAGGACACGGCGCAGAGTAGCCACACCAGTCCCGTCATCCACCTGAGCGTGCCACCGGCCTTCATTGCCTGGCTCTTATCAACCCCTCCGCCGGTGGCAAAGAAATTTTCCGGCGCCGGGAGCTTCACGAACTGGCCGCGCCGTGACCCTGCTCTGTCAGCAGGTCGTCCAGTCCTACTCGTCCACGATCACGGCCCGCACCGGCCGCCCTTCGAACGGAACCCGGAACGGGCGGTCTTTGACCGGATCGCGGGGATCGCGCACCAGGGTTCCCGCTTTCAGTTGCCGCACATCCACGATGGTGTTCGTGTAGGGATTGAGCACGTATCCGGGCTTCCCGGGCAGGATCACCGCGAAAGGATATTTCTTTTCCTGGGCTGCTTCTGCAGCAGCACCCGGCTTCCCTCCCTCGCTCGGAACGGGAGGCGCCGTAAAGTCGATCTGGCTGCGGTGGATGAACCCCAGCAACCCGCCGTCCGTGCGCACCAGCAGCCAGCGCTCGTCCTTCTGGTCCCAGACGTGCAGGTTCTCCCCGTTTTCCACCTTTCCGATAATGTTGTTTCGCGTCGTGCTGGGCGAGGAGCGAATGTTGCTGCGACCCGACTTCGATTCGGCCTTCCTGAGCTTCTTCCACTGCCCGGGCTGGATCCCCTCGCGGTTCGCGAGCAGTCGCTCGTGTCGAATCCGAGGCGCCCCGTCGTCCTGGAGGCGCACCTCGAAGCTCCGGAGCGAAACCCCTTCCCAGGGCTCTCCGTCCTCCACCACGCTCAGGTGCACCGCGCAATGCACCCGCACCAGGTTGTCCCCGATCTTCTCCACCTTGGGCTCGCCCAACATTTCCAGGCGCCGCACTTCACGGTCCGAGGAGCGGTCCATTTCCCATTCCCGCCAGGCCTGCTCGTTGAGCACCCGGTAGCGCCCATTCTCCCGCGTGGTGCGAAAACTGAATTCCAGAATCCCTCTCCGGCTCTCCACCCGTTCCCCTGCGCTCGACTTCTCCGCAGCGACGTACTGCTCCACTACTTTCAGGGCACGCATCACTTCTGCCGACCGCTCCGGAGCGGCGGGAGGACTGGCGGGATCCTGGCCGAAAGCCACAAGGCCGCCCAGGCCAAGCGAGAACGCGGTAACAACAAGTCGATAACGAATAAGCGATGATTTCATTGGGGGTCCTTGCGATAAGGAGGGCGGATCGTAACAGGTCGTAGTTCATGCGCACCCTCTTTTCCTGCGCAATTCCTGTCGTATTGAAACCTGAAATATCGGATCCATAATATTAACCCTGTGGCTCTCTGATACCTGAAATGGGAGCTTCCGATTCACACCAGGCCCAGCAGTTCCAGGAAGGCGGGCCACACCTTTCGAAACAAGGCGTCCTTCCCCCCCCGAGAAAGCTGCTCCGCAATCAACGCCACCTCGTCCTCCGCATCCGCCGGACCGCTGAGCGCCAACTGGTGCCCGGGGCACTCCAGGCGCTGCCGAAGATGCCCCGACCCCCGCTCCCGCCAAACGCTCACTTCGCATCCGGGAGCGCGAATTTCGAGGTGCCCGAGCGGTGCGCTGTCCTCCTTCCACTCCACCTTCACCGCAATGCTGCGGCCCTCCCGCGACTCCAACCTGAAGCACTCCGCGCAGCCGGCCGCCCGCTCCGCAGCGATCCCGAGTTCCAATCCCGGCCGCCATCCCGCCTGCGTTGCCAGCCACGCAATGAGCAGCAGAGCCGTCGTCCGCTGGCCGGGATGCGCCACCAGCCGCACTTCATTCACTTCCGGCAGCGCCCGTTGTGCTACCAGGTCATCGAATAGTCCCGCCACCGCGAGCCGAAAATGGTTGCTGCGGGTCCAGGCCAGGTCCTGCACCGCGGTCCGATTCCGCGAATCCCCCGCCGCTTCCTCGATGAGTTTGAATCCCGGCAGGGGGTCAGCCCACTTCGTGCTGTCGAACACGAGACAGTCGATCAGGCCGTAGAGCGCCGGCTCGAACAAATCGGACAGCTCCCCCTGCCACCAGAACACCAGCGGCAAGTCGCTGGCCAGGTGCGCAAAGACCGTGTTGCGCAGGCGCCCGATCGCCTTGCCTTCCAGGAGGAACGACAACTGTTCGCAGCAGACCGATTTCTGTCCGTGCGCCAGGTGGCAATGGGCCGTGATCCACGACTTGATTCGGATCTCGGGCGCCTGGCGGTCCATTCCAATCAGGATGGCCCGGCAGGCGTGCTCCCGCGTCAGCTCCCGGATGGCCCGGGAGTTGCGCTCCAGGGAGTCGGGATCCTCCGAGTAGATTGCAAGATTCATCATGGAAGCGTTCGTGCTCGCTTCGTCCGCCTCCCAAAGCTTCTTCAATTCCCCCTCGATGCTCCCGATCGGAACCTCCAGTCCAAGTTGCGCTGTCCCGGCCGTCGTCATCCCTCACTCCCGGATTCTGAACACTGAAAACTGAACACTGAACGCTGAACGCTGACTGCTATCACAACCTCCTCCACGTTCTCCCCTCCCCCGCCAGGAGGGCGTCCGATTCCTGCGGACCCCACGAACCGGACGCATACTCCGCCATGGGGGGTGGACTGTCGCTCCGGTGCCAGCCGTGCTCGATATGATCGATAAATCGCCAAGCTTCCTCCACCTCGTCCCGCCGCGCAAAGAGGGTGGCGTCCCCCGCCATGGCATCCAACAAGAGCCGTTCGTAGGCTTCCGGGCTGCTCTTCCCAAAACTCGAAGCATAGTGAAAATCCATCTTCACCGGCTCCATCCGCAGGCTCGCTCCCGGCAGCTTCGAAATGATCCGTAGCGAGATCCCCTCGTCCGGCTGGATGCGGATGACCAGCACATTGCCCTGCGGCACCCGCCCCGGCAGAGCCCCGAACAACACGCCGGGCGCCTCCTTGAAGTGCACCGAAATCTCCGTCGCCTTTTTCGGCAGCCGTTTGCCCATTCGCACATAAAAGGGCACTCCGCTCCACCGCCACGTGTCCACCAGCACCCGCAACGCCACATACGCCTCCGTCATTGACTCCGGGTCGACCCGCTCCTCCTCGCGGTAGCCGACCACTGCCTCCCCGTCCACGTAGCCCGTGCCGTACTGGGCCCGCACCACGTTGGCCGCCACCAGCTCGGGCGTGTCCCATTGGCGCAACGACCGCAGCACCTTCACCTTTTCGTCCCGCACCCCGTTCGCGCTCAGGTCGGTCGGCGGTTCCATCGCCACCAGGCTCAGGAGTTGCAGGAGGTGATTCTGCACCATGTCCCGCAGCGCCCCCGCCTGGTCGTAGTACCCGCCACGCCCCCCTTCCATCCCGAAGTGCTCCGCACAGGTAATCTGAATCGAGTCGATGCTGCGGCTGTTCCAGATCGGCTCGAAGATCGCGTTGGCGAAGCGCAGCACCATCAGGTTCTGCGCCGTTTCCTTCCCGAGATAGTGGTCGATCCGGTAGGTGTCGCGTTCCTCGAAGGTGGCGTTGACGATCCGGTTCAGGTGCCGGGCCGTCGGCAGATCCGTCCCGAAGGGCTTCTCCACGATCACGCGCGACCAGCAGCCCTCCCGGTCTTCGTTCAGTCCCGCTTCCCCCAGCCGCTCCAGGATGTCGTCGAAGAACTCCGGCGCGCTGGCGAGGTAATAGAGCCGGTTCCCCCGGCCCCCCCGCTCCCGGTCGATGGCCTCGAGCCGCTCCGCCAGCGCCTGGTAGCCCGCCGGGTCCTGAAATTCGCTCCGATGGTAGGAAACTCCCTCCCGGAACTCGGTCCACAACTCCTCGCTGTGCCCGTTGCGCGAGACGGCCCGATTCACCTTCTCGAGGCTTTCCCGAAAATACTCGTCACTCCAGTCCTTCCGCGCCAAGCCCACGATCTTTACGCCGGGCGGAAGCTCCCCGTCCGCCGCCAGATTGTAGAGGGCCGGCACCAGCTTGCGATGCGTGAGGTCTCCCGTCGCCCCCAGGATCACGACCGTGCAGGCCTCCGGCCGGGTTCGGGACACAAGTGCTTCTCGAAAGGGATTCGTCATCGGCTCACGGGGTTCTCACGCAATCTCGCCCCCTTCGCAAAGGAGTTTTTTGATGATTTCTGGTAACCGGATCCATGAACGCGGCCCTCCCCCCCGCAGGGCCTCACCGCCCCAACCATGAAGACGGCGCGTTCCTCCGCC
Organism: Verrucomicrobiia bacterium; assembly: GCA_963580345.1. Taxonomy (GTDB): domain Bacteria; phylum Verrucomicrobiota; class Verrucomicrobiia; order Verrucomicrobiales; family Akkermansiaceae; genus Roseibacillus_B. The sequence continues at coordinate 10,587 of CAUZKZ010000136.1, forward strand.
TCCTGACTCGACAAGTCAGGCGGGATCCCGTTCCCGTCAAGCCGGCAGGCCGGGCCTGCGGTCCGCTCCTCCCCACCCTCACAGACATCACTCCGGCAGCGGAAAAACCTCGTTGAAGGCGAAGACCCGCTCCCGGATCTCCGCCAGCTTGCCCCCGTCGCCTCGATGCTGAATCGCTTCGTGCATAAAGTCCGCAACCCGCACCACGTCTTTTTCCACCATGCCCCGCGTCGTGACGGCCGGCGTCCCCACCCGGATTCCGCTCGGCTTCATCGGCGTCCCGCTGTCAAACGGAATGGCATTCTTGTTCACCGTGATTCCGGCCGCGTCGAGCGCCGCATCGGCTTCCGTCCCATCCAGCCCCGCCGGGCGCATGTCGATCAACATGCTGTGATTGTCGGTGCCACCCGAAACGATCCGGTATCCGTGTGCCCCCAGCTGCGCCGCCAGGGCCTGCGCGTTCTTCACCACCTGGATCTGGTAATCCTTGAACTCGGGTCGCAGCGCTTCGCCGAAGCACACCGCCTTGGCCGCAATGACGTGCATGAGAGGACCGCCCTGCACCCCGGGAAAGACCATCGCATTGATCTTCTTGGCATATTCCTCCCCGCACAAAACCAGGCCGCCACGCGGGCCGCGCAGCGACTTGTGGGTCGTGGTCGTCACAAAATCGGCATGGGGAATCGGGCTGGGATGCACCCCCGCCGCCACCAGGCCCGCAACATGCGCCATGTCGACGAACAAATACGCCCCCGCCTCCTTCGCAATCGCACCCATCCGCTCGTAATCGACCACCCGCGAATAAGCGCTCGCTCCACACGTGATCAGCTTGGGGTGCACCTCCCGCGCCGCCTTGGCCAGCTGGTCGTAATCGATTCGCTCGTCCTTCTCACTCACCCCGTAGTGCGTCACGTCGTAGAACTTGCCGGAAAAGTTCGCCT
>CAUZKZ010000137.1:0-11499 GCA_963580345.1 Verrucomicrobiia bacterium
CGGGGGCAAGAGCGGGAGCAGGCTCGGAGGGGAGCAGGGGGTCGGGCTGGCGCGAGGCCTGCTCGGGCGCAGCGGCTTGAGGGGGAAAGGAATCCGGCGTTTCGGGCTCCGGAGCCTTCTCCGGTAGGGGCGCCTCAATGGGATTGCGACAGGACGGACAGGGTCCCTTGACGCCAGCCATGGAAAAGGGGACGCGGAGTTGGACGCCACAGGTCGGGCAGCCGAAGGAAATCGTGTCTTGGCTCATTCTTGAGGAATCGCGGCGAGTCCAAGCGCGAATCTAGGGAGTCCGCGATCAAGCGTCAATTCTGGAATCCAAATAGTAAAGCGAAGCAAAGCAAATCCATAATGCCTCGGAGGACATAAAATCGGGACCGCTTGCCGATTGTGAACCGATGTGAAGAACTTTTGGCGGCAGTCCGGAGCATGGGGGGCTCCGGTCTGTGCCATCCTCACGCGCTTAGTGTTCCATCGGGTTTTCGCCGGAAGCCTCTCCGAGGGCGGCGTGTTCTTCGGGGAGAAACTTCTTAAAGCGCGTCTTATCGATGGCCTTCATGTAAGCCTCCTGCGCGGTGACCATGCCGGCCCGCAGTTTCTCCCAAATCGATTCGTCCATAAACTGCATTCCCAAGGCCTTGCCGCCGATGATGACGTCGTAGAGCTTCTGAGTCTGGCCTTCCCTGATGATGGCGGACACCGCGGGGGTAGCGAACATGATCTCGTTGACGGCGCAGCGCCCCGGCCGGTCGCATCGCTTCATGAGAAGCTGAGCCACCACCCCACGGAGGGAAGCGGCCAGCATGGTGCGGACCTGGGATTGCTGGTCGGCCGGGAAGACATCCACGAGACGGTCGACCGTCTTGCGGGCGTTATTGGTGTGCAGGGTTCCGAAGACGAGCAACCCCGTTTCGGCGGCGGTCAGGGCGAGGGAGATGGTCTCCAGGTCGCGCATCTCTCCCACCAGAACGATGTCGGCATCCTCCCGCAAGGCGGCCCGCAGGCCGTCCGCGAAGGTGGGGGTCTGGATGGGAACCTCGCGCTGGGTAATGATGGAATTCTTGCTGGTGTGCACGAACTCGATCGGTTCTTCGACGGTGATGATGTGCCGGGAGAAGTTGGCGTTGATGTAGTCGAGGAGGGCCGCGAGGGTGGTAGACTTTCCGGAACCGGTGGGGCCGGTCACGAGGACGAGGCCGGAGCGCATGTGTCCGAACTCCTTCACGACGGTCGGGATGTTGAGCGCCTCGAGGGAGGCGATTTCGGTGGGAATGAGCCGGAAGACCGCCGCGAGGCCGTTCTTTTGCTTGAGGTAGTTGCACCGGAAGCGGGAGTCCTCGTCCATTTCGTAGGCGAAGTCGAGGTCGCCCGATTGGAGGTAGGCCTCGAAGGCGTGCGGTTCGCAGATTTCAGCGAGGAGGGACCGGAAGTCCCCGCCATTGAGAACATCCTGTTCGGGGATGACGGAGATGGAGCCGTGGATGCGGACCTTCGGAGGGGCGCCCTCCGAGAGGTGGAGGTCGGAGCCACCGTTCTCGATGAGATACTGAAAATAGCTGTCGATTCTGGCCATGGAGCAGATCAGGACTGGAAAAAGGCTTTCATCTGGACTTTGTCCTCGGCACGGAAGAGGGCCTCTTCCTGGGAGATGAAGCCCTTCACGTAGAGGTTGCGCAAGGATTCGTCCATCGTGATCATTCCGACATTTTTGCCGGTCTGCATGATTCCGGGGAGCATGAAGGTTTTTCCGTCGCGCACGGTGGCGGCGACTGCAGGGGTGTTGACGAGGAGTTCGATGGCGAGGCAGCGTGCGTCGCCGGCGATGTTCGGGACGAGTTGCTGGGAGATGACGCCCCGCAACGATTCGGAAACCATGACGCGAATCTGGTCGCGCTGATCGACGGGGAAGACGTCGAGGATCCGGTCGAGAGTTCGCGGGGCGTTTCCGGTGTGGAGAGTGGCGAGGACGAGGTGGCCGGTTTCGGCGGCGGTGAGGGCCAGCGAAATGGTTTCGAGGTTCCGCATTTCTCCGACCATGATGACGTCGGGATCTTCCCGGAGGGCGCCACGCAAAGCCTTGGGGAAGGACTCGGTGTGGGAGTGGATCTCGCGCTGGTTGACGTGGCAGCGCTTGGAATCGAAGAGGTACTCGATGGGATCCTCGAGAGTGAGGATGTGGTCTTCCCGGTCTTGGTTGATGAAATCGACGAGAGCGGCGAGGGTGGTGGACTTCCCGGAGCCGACCGAGCCGGTCACGAGGAGAAGACCGTTGTGATAGCGGGTGAGAGGAACGAGGTGATCGACGGGGAGGCCGAGTTCGGGAAGGCTTCGAAGGGAGGTGCTGATGATCCGGAAGACGATGTCGAGACCGAGGCGCTGCTTGACGACGGAGGCCCGGAAACGGCCCTGACTGTTGGCGTAGGCGAAATCGACGTCTCCAATTTCCTGGAGCCGGTTCCACTCTTTTTCGGTCAGGAAGGATTTCGCGAGGCGTTCTGTATCATCGGCGGTGAGGGGGGGATGAGCTTCCCAGATGGGAGCAAGGGTGCCGTACCTGCGCCAGGCGGGGGGGTAGCGGGTGGGGAGGTGAACGTCAGAGCAATCGTACTCGATGCCGATGGCGAGGTATTCATCGACATGAGCAAGGACTTGGTGTTCGGACATGGGATGGGTGGACGGGCGGGGCAGAGCGGGTGTGTGGCGAAGTGGAAAGCATAGAAACCACTAGGGGCCAAGCAAGGATTCCGTTTCGGGCGGGACTTGTTTTGTGTGTATATATGTCTTGGCCTGATTGAGGAACCAGAAGCGGAGCGCAGGTTTGAGGAGGGCGAGCACCCAGCCGACGGAGCGGCGGCTCAGAGATTTCCGCGATTTCCGGATCCGGTGGCGGGAGCGCAGGAAGTAGGTGAGGATCGCGACCCCGGCAGCGGTTGCTCCGAAAACCCGGAGCGGGTGTTTGCGGAAATAGGTCCCGATGGCGTTGGCGGGGCTGAGCCGCCGGCGGAGTTCGCGGCCACGGGAGGTGAGACGACTTCGGGAGGCATCGAGGCTCAAAGCGAGCTGTCGTTTGCGCTCCCGGATTGATTCTTGTTCTGCTGCAGCCATTCGCGGTCTTTCTGGAATTCGGCTCGGGTGTATTCGAAGAGGGGCAGGCCTGGTTTGCGTTTCAGCCGGGTGAACAATCGGAGGGCGATGAGGAAGTGAAGGACGCCGAGGGAGATGGCAGCGAGTTGCCAGCCAATGCCACCGAACGGATCGGGCCAGGAGTTTTCCAGCCAGCGGCCGAGCAAAGAGACGGAGGCGACGAGCAGGAGGGCGTAGGCGAAGAAGACGAGGCCGGCGATGGCGACGCCGAGGACGCCTTTGCGGGCGATGATTTCGCCGGCTTCGCGGGCCTCGAGGCCGAGGAGATCAGCCCGCGCCTTGAGATGGTCTTCGAGCCCCTGGCGCAAGGCCTGGGCCGATTCCCGGGTGGATTCCTCCCCGTCATCCTCGCTCGACGAGGAAGGCCGGGAGCCGGACTTCTTGAACCAGCCGGGCATGGGATACCGTGATGCGCCGGGCCGGCGGACCGAAACCGGCCCGCGAACCCCAATTAGCGCCGGACGATGAGGCCGAGAAGCAAGCCGACCCCGGCCGCCACCAGGACCGACTTGGTGGGGTGCTGGCGGATGTATTCCTCGACCTCGGAGTGCATTTCACGCGCCTTGACGCGGGTCTCCTGCCACCCCTCTTCGGCGGAGTCCTTGAGGAGTTGCGCTTTCTCCTCCGCGACGTCCTTGATCTGGCTGGCCTTTTCCCCTGCGAACTCACGGAACTGCTGTGCCTTTTGGGCTGCGGACTCTTTGAGGAGCTGGGCTCGTTCTTCGGCGCTCTGGGCGATCTTGCGCGCTTTCTGGTCGGCGGCCTCCCGCAGGTCGTTGGCAGCCTGCTGGACCGACGGCGATTCCTCGGTATCGCCTTCCGGCGTGGCAATTTTTTCACTCATGATATGTGCGGTAGCGATTGATAATTCTCGGCCCGACATCCGGGCAGGCGGGCACCCTGACGGGATCGACCGTGGCCCAGAACGGTCGCGGGGGCAAGCCGCGATGGCGGATCCCCTCAGGGTTCCGGGACGATCCGGGCGCGGGGGGGGTTGCGGAAGACCGGATCGTTCCTGCCGCGAGCGGGTTGGGTAAAAGGGGAGGGATTCCACGACGGCATGGCAATGGGTCCCGTCCCCCGGAACTGGAGAAGGCCGCCGAACGGCTTGAGTGGCAGAGTGACGAGCCCGAGGAGGCCGCGGGCATTCATTCGAATCGTCATGTCGAGGCGCTTGGTGGGGAGGTCGATGCGGCCCTCGCCGGTGAAGACGGTGGAGGGAGTGGAGGTCAGGAAGTCGTTGGTGTGGGCTACTCCATCCTGGATCACGAAGGTGGCGGAAGCGTCGCGGGCCTGTTCGTGGCTGAACTGCTTGCCGAGGATCGGACCGAGGAGAATGGAGAGCGGGCCGAAGATCGGAACGTGGAAGAGCTGGCCGTCCTTCAGCGCGACCACTCCATTGCCGTTCAGGGTGCGGGGGTTGCCGACCACGTTGGTGAAGTCGATGCGCCCGGTGATCCTTCCCTTGGACTCCTTCTCGAATTGGTAATTCTTGCCAATCTCGGCGAGGCTCAGGTTGTCCCACTTGATCCCGCCCTCGACGGCAGGCGGCGCGGCGGGACCGGTTTTGACTGTGATCGAACCGGCGCCGGATCCTCCGAGAGTGCGGAACCGCAGATCGCGGACATCATGCCTGCCGTGGCGGGTCCGGAGAGACGCCGAGACTTCTGTAAATTGCAGGGTGCGGCCGAGGAACTCGTAATCGACGATCCCACGTGTTCTCACGCGGGTGACATGATTGGTCCTGCTCGCCGGCGTGCGGTTGTCGACTACCCCGCTCGTGATGAAGTTGGGCGGTATTCGGAATTCGTAGGAATCCTCGACGTAATCCGCGGAGTCGGGGCTGAAGAGCCGCATGAGCGGCCCGGGCCAGGCCGTGCCACGAAGATTCGTGACGCGGGTGAGCTTGGCCTTCTTGTTGTGCTGGATCTCATCGACCTGCACCACGGCAGTGGCCGGACCCCCGTGGCGCCGGCGGGGGAGGTAATTCGTGTAGTCGAAGGAGGTCTCCACCTTGGTCCAGGTCGAGCCCTGCGAGTTGATATTGAAGTCGGCGGAGCCCCCGGCGAGAGGGACTCCGTTGTAGAGAGAAGGATTCAACCGGGTCTTGCCCTGCACGACCCAGGTGCGGCGCTCGTTTTCCGCAATGGTTCCCTCTCCCTCGAAAGTGACGTGGGCGTTGAGGGTGCCCTCTCGCACCTGTTTAAACTGGTATTTCTTCCCGATTTCGGCGGCGCTGACCTTGTCCCACCGGAGGGCCCCGGTGACGAAGGTGGAGCGGTCGAGCCGGGATTGCACCGTGATGTTTCCGGCTCCCGTTCCGCCGAGGACCCCGGCCTGTAGGTTGGTGATGTCGTTGAGACGGTGGCGGGACCGGACCGTGCCGGACAGTCCGGTGAGCTGCAGGGTTTGGCCCAGGAATGCGTAGTCGGTGATGCCGTCGGTCTGCACGAGGGTGGTGACATCGGTCCGAAGGAGATCGGTGGGGGTGGCGGCCTTGCGCGTGTCGATGACACCGTTGGCAGCAAACTTGGGGGGACTGCGGAAACCGTAGTGCTCGACGTGGGCGGCGGCGCGTTGCGCAAAGAGGCGCAGGATGGGCACCGGCCAGGCGGTCCCGTGAAGCTTCGTGAGCTCAACCAGCCTGCTATCGCTGTCGAAATGGACCCGTTCGGCGTGGACTACCGCGGTGCGCGGTCCGCCATGGCGTTGGTGAGCTTCATAGGAGCCGTAGTCGAACTCGATCTCGACATTGGTGAAGACCGAGTCGAGAGGGTCGATGTCGAAGATGGCGCCGGCACGAACGAGGGGGACGTCGTTATAGGAAAAATTCTCGAAGCTGACTTTTCCGCGGGCCGCCCATTCGCGCAAGTTGCTCCGCTGGATGGTGCCCTCCGCGTCGACGAGCACCTTGCTCTGCGGCGTGAAGCGGCTTCTCTGGAGCGACCTCTCGAGCCCGCTGTCGTCCTTGATAAAGGCGCGGAAGGCGGAAAGGGGGAGGCTGGAACTGGTGCTGTAGCGGATCACATCGCCCTGCAAGAGGATTTGCCCGGAGAGATCGCCGTCCTCGTGATTGACCAGCAGCTTGCGCAGGTAGATGTCACCGTCCTGCCACGAGAATTCGGTTTTCAGGCCCAGGAAAGGGGTGCCGAGAAAGCGGAAGCGCTGCCACTTCACCCGGCCGATAGCGCCCAGCTTGAAGCCCTCGTCGGTCTGGGCGAACTGCCCGCGCGCCTCGATTTCCGGAGCGTGGGCCGAGACGATGTCGTCAAGGGCGTGATTGCCGAGGGCCTTGCGGAGGAGGTCCGCGATTTTCACGGTGGAGGTCCCATCGTAGCGCCCGTTTTTCTCCTGCAGGTCGTAGTCGGCCCTCACGGTGAGCTTCCCGGAGCCGTCCGAAATGCTCAGGTGGTCGATTGCGAGGGTCCGGCCGTACAGTTCCCCGGTGACCCGCACCTTTTCCATGGTGTAGTCCCTCCGGGTGAGTTCCGCGGCGTCGAGGGAGAAGGAGGTTCGGATCGAGCCCGGGCGGCGCAGGTTGCCCGAAATGCGAAGTCCCACTTCGGGGGGCAGCGATTGGGGGAAGGACCACCGCTCGACCTCTCGCAAGAGGCTGGTGACGAATTCGTTCCGCCTGCGGGCCACGTCCGGTTTCTTCGGTTGTGCGAGGCTGGTGGGGTTGAACTCATCGAGATCGAGGTCGAGATTGAAGCTCATGCCGCCCAGGGTTCCGCGGGCCCCCTCCAGGACGAGGCGATTCTGGCGATCGAGGGTGGCCCGCCCGCTCAGGTCGGTGATCTCGAGGACTTGCCGCCCATTGGAATCGATCGGAATCGAGAGGTGGGCCTCCTGCAGGATGACGCGGCGAATCTGAAGATCGCCGCGGAGGGCCTTGCCGCGGTCCACGTCAAAGATCAGTCGTGGAATGCGGGCGACGACCTCCTGGCGGGACTCGTCGGAATAAACCACCACCTCCCGCGCGATGACGCCCCGCAAAGGCGAAAAGCGCACCCACTGAAAATCGGCGTGGACCCCGCGGCGGGAAAGTTCCGCCGCGATGCGTTCGCTCCACTCACCCTCGAAGCCGCGCCGGTTCATCCACAGCAGGCCGGCCGCCGCTCCTCCCACCAGCAGGATCACCGACGCGATCAGCACGGCCTTGAAGTGGTGGAACCAGCGGGGTCTCAGCATGAATGAACCTTCGCAGAGATTATAGCGAAGATTGCGTCCGCGATCAAAGGAATCCCGGAAATCAGAAATCCGATCGCCTTGGCCCGGGATCGGAACCCCTCAAAACTGAATACTGAAATTGGATCTCGCCGGATCAGGGGGGGATCCTTAAGATACCTGGAGCATGAGGCTGGGGGTCTTGGGTAGCGGCAGCGGCGGGAACGCCGTCGTGCTCGAGGCTCGCGGAACCCGGCTGCTGGTGGATGCGGGATTGAGCGCCCGGCAACTTTGCCAGCGCCTCGAAGCGATGGAAATCGCCCCGGATTCGCTCGATGGCATCATGCTGTCGCACGAGCATAGCGATCACACCCGCGGGCTCGAAGTTTTTTTGCGGAAGCGGGAGGTGCCGGTCTATGCCAGCCCCCTGACGCGGGAGGCACTCTCTGACCGCTGTGGAGCCGGAATCGACTGGCGGCTATTTCAGCGCGGAGAGGAATTCGAAGTTGGCGATATTTCCGTGAATTCCTTTGCGGTCCCGCACGATGCGGTCGACCCGGTGGGCTTCGTGTGCGGAGCGGAGGGGACGCGGGTGGGGCTGGCTACGGATTTCGGTCACGTGACGACCCTGGTAAGGCAAGAGCTCAAGGGGGTGCGCGCCCTCTTTGTCGAGTCAAACTACGACCAGGGTCTCCTCGATGCCGACACCAAGCGTCCGTGGGCGATCAAGCAGCGGATTTCCTCGCGGCACGGCCACCTCTCGAACGCGCAGACTGCGGAATTGGTTTCGGACCTGGTCGAGCATGGGCTGGAGACGGTCGTGCTCGGCCATCTGAGCCAGGAATGCAATTGTCCCGACCTCGTGGCAGCCGTGATGCGCGCCTCGTCGCCGCCCGGGAAGATCGAGGTGTACGTCGCCAGCCAGGAGAAGCCGACGGGGTGGGTCGAGGTGCGTGTCGACGCGAAGGCGGGAAGGCCAAGCCCGAAAGAGGAAGCGGTGGAGACCCTCCTCTGGCCCGAGTGGTGAGTAAGGTTGCGGAGGCGTGGGGATCGGGAACAATTCCGACCGCACCGGATTCAGAAGCTCCGAATCTCCTGCGGTTCCGGTTGCGCTCAGGTCGCCAAATAACCGTTGCGAATCCGCGCCTCCCCGTCATGCTCTCGCGCCTTGACGATCCCGGCCGTCAAACCGTCGCCCGAAGAGTTCCGCACGCTCGCGGAGCAGGGGAACGTCGTGCCGGTTTACGCCCAACTTGCCGCCGACTTTGAGACCCCCCTCTCGGCCTTTCTGAAGATCCGGGACGGGAAGCACGCGTTTCTCCTCGAGAGCGCCGAGAGCACGGATGCCAGTGGACGCTGGTCGATCCTCGGGAGCGGGCCGCGCCGACTCTTCGAAGCGCGCGGGAAAGAGGTGCGCATCCGCCGCGGAAGCGAGGAGGAGGTCATCGAGGCGGAGCGTGATCTCCTGGCGGAACTCGAGAAATTCATGGCTCGCTACCGGCCGGTCCCCCACGGCGATGCGCCCCCCTTCTTTGGCGGGGCGGTGGGGTATCTCGCCTACGACGCGGTTCGCCAGTTCGAGCCCACCATCGAGGATCCTCCCGAAAACGATCTGGGACTGCCGGAGGCGGTCTTCATGATCACCGACACGATTCTGCTTTTCGATCACAAATTGCGGCGCCTGCTGGTGGTCGCCAATGCCCTCCTGGAAGAGCACGCATCGCCGGAGGAAGCTTACGGGGAAGCGGTGGGGCGGATCGCCTCGACCATCGAAATCCTCGACCGTCCGCTGCACGTGCCGGCCTTGAACGGACTGCAGGAAATCGAAACCCCGGATTTTCACAGCAACACCACCCAGGCGGAGTACGAGGCGATGGTGCGCGAGGCCAAGGAATACATCGCGGCGGGCGACATTTTCCAGGTGGTTCCGAGCCAGCGATTCGAGGTGCCCTTCACCGCCGCTCCGATCGATCTCTATCGCGCCCTGCGCCACGTCAATCCCTCGCCCTACATGTTCGTCCTGGAGCTGGACGACTTCGCGCTGGTAGGCAGCTCCCCCGAAGTGCACGTGCGCTGCATCGAGGGGAAAATCGACATTCGGCCCATCGCCGGGACCCGGTGGCGGGGCGAGACGCCCGCGGAGGACGAAGCTCTCGCCGCGGACCTCCTTGCCGACGAGAAGGAGCGCGCCGAGCATCTCATGCTGGTCGACCTGGCGCGCAACGACGTGGGCCGTATCGCGGAGCACGGCTCGGTGGTGGTGGACGATTTCATGATCGTGGAACGCTACAGCCATGTCATGCACATCGTCTCCAACGTGACGGGGCGGCTTGCCCCGGAGCACAGCCCCTACGACGTCCTCCGGGCCACCTTTCCGGCCGGGACGGTGAGCGGGGCCCCCAAGATCCGCGCCATGCAGATCATCAACGAGCTGGAAAAGAACAAGCGCAACGCCTATGCCGGGGCGGTCGGCTATTTTGGCTGGGACGGAGCGCACGACTCCTGCATCGCGCTGCGAACCTGCCTCTTGAAGGACGGAAAGGTGTATGTGCAGGCCGGGGCCGGAGTGGTGGCCGACAGCGATCCAACCTACGAATACAACGAAACCGTCAACAAGGCCATGGGCATGCTGCGGGCCATCGGCCTGGCGAAGACGCTCGAGAGTTGATTCGTGAATCCGATGATTCGTGAAGGCGCGTGGGCAGCCCGCCCCCGGATCAAGCCACCAGCCAGCCCACCAAGCTTGAACAGACCATGCTCCTCGTCATTGATAATTACGATTCCTTCACATACAACCTCGTGCAGTACTTCGGGGAACTGGGCGCCGAGATGGAAGTGCGGCGCAACGATGAAGTGACGGTGGAGCAAATCCGCGAACTGGGGCCGGATCGAATCTGCATCTCACCGGGGCCCTGCACTCCGAAGGAGGCCGGCATCAGCTGCGAAGTGATCCGCCAACTCGGCCCGGAGCTGCCCATTCTCGGGGTCTGCCTTGGTCACCAGGCGATCGGGCAGGTCTACGGCGGGGAGGTGATCCGGGCCGACAAGCTGATGCACGGAAAGACCTCGATGATCGAACACGACGGCGCGGGGGTCTTCGCGGGGCTGGAGAATCCCTTCGAGGCGACGCGTTACCACTCCCTGATCGTGCGGCGCGAGGACCTGCCGGACTGTCTCGAAGTGGCGGCCTGGAGCGATGGAGTCATCATGGGCGTGCGCCACAAGGAGCACGCCGTGCACGGAGTCCAGTTTCACCCCGAGTCGATCCTGACGGAGTGCGGGAAAAAGCTGCTTGGAAACTTCCTCGCTATACGTGCTGGTGCTCCCGCGGGGTAGCGACCGGCTCGACACTTACCGTGATATCGGCTCCGAGGGCCTGGAGACCGAGTTCAAATTCCTGCGGGTCGAGTTCTTCCACCACGGCCACCGTCCCCACCGTGCGGAAGAAGACGTGCCCCGGCTGGGGGGCGGCATCGCGCTCCGTGCTGAGTTCCTCGAGGTTGCCGCCGATCTTTGCGATGACGGATGAGATGGCCCGCACAATGCCGGGGTGGTGATGCCCATGCACATCGAAGTTGAGCTTTTTCACGATGCGGTGCGGGACCTTGACCTCCTTGACGACCTGCACGTTGAGGTTCTCGAGGGAGCCCAGGGCCTCCAACATCTCGTCGTGCTTCTCGTCCGGACAATCGAATCGCAGAATGCCGGCAAATTGACCGGCAAAGCGGGCCAGCTTGGACTCGAACCAGCTGCCGCCGTGCGAGTAGATGGTCTCGGAGAGTTCCGCCAGAAGCCCCGGGCGGTCGGGACCTAGAACAGTCATAACCAGTGAATGATCCATGTGGGGCAGTGTGGTCCGGAGCGCCAGGCCTGTCCAGAGCGAGTGCGCATCAGGCGCAATTTTCATGGGGATCCGGCCTGGAGAAAAAAGGTCCTCGAAGATTTCCTGTGATCCCTGTATGATTCCGGGTTGAAGGACGGACACTAGCGTGCCCCTTCGGCCTGCTCGGGAGGGAGCCGGACGGTAGTCAACCAGAAGGTCCGGACCGTGTTGACGACGGTCATGTACTGGTCCAGGTCGGACGGCTTCGTGATGAAGCAATTGGCGTGTTGATCGTAGGCAGAGGCGATGTCCTCGGCATCTTCCGAGGAAGAGAGTACCACCACCGGGATCCTGCGCAGGGCGGGATC
>CAUZKZ010000138.1:0-11428 GCA_963580345.1 Verrucomicrobiia bacterium
GAGAGTCTTCTTGCGGATCATTAACGAACCTTAACCAACTCCGCTACCATCAGCAAATTCGATTCTCGCCGAACGGAGGTATTTCAACAGTCTCCTAGATTGACGCGAATGAGCTCGGGGGTTCGATTTTTGGAGATATTTCCTTGCGCGGGTGAGGGGACCAACCTAGAAAACTTAGGAGCTGGATCCACCCAATTCAAATCCGGAAAACCCAGCAATAAAACTATGAAAATGCGCTCCTTTTCCATCGCCATTGGCTTTTCGTTCGCGACGGCCATTTTTGCATATTCGGCGGCCGTCAGTCTCGTTGGAGTCGACGAATCCACCAATGACGCCTGGCGCACCACCGACCTCGCGAAACCCTTGGACGCAAATGGCGACAACATTTACGGGACAGATGGTTATTTAATCGCGTCGTTCGGCGATGCTAGTGACCAGGTTGATCCGGCGTATGCGATCGTTTCGATCCTCGTAGTCGGCCCCGAGATTGCGGAAGCTCACCAGGCTAAATTTGATGATGTGAACCTAACCGGCCCGGGCCCGGTTCCTGAAGTGATCACGGGAGATTACTGGACTGGTGGTGGCGCCCAAGGGCTGCTTGAGGACTTTTTCACCATTGAACTGACGCAAGCCGGCACCTATCGGGTTGGAGTCATCGGGGACCAGACCCCGGACAACCCGGCGGGGCTGTTCTGGGAAGCTTCCATCGGGATTGGCTTGAAGGGACCTGGGGGAGTCGATTCGGGAAATATCGATATTACCGGCGGCGTCGGGGCACCATGGCGGGATGCCGATGTGGATTACGTCCTCTTCGACATCACCGGAGATGTGGGTGACGTCTTCACGGTGTATGGCGAAAATGACTCCCGCTGGGGTGCCAACGCCCTGGGCGGGGTCTTCTTCGATACCGTTCCGGAACCCGGCGTGCCCATCCTTGCGGCTCTGGGCTGGGTTGGACTGATCTTGCGTCGCCGCCGCTAATCGGGCTTCGGAAGCCAACTACAACAATAATTTGGGGCGGGCGCCGGCGATGGCTGGAGCTCGCTTCTTCTTGTAAATCCATCTCTTGAATCCCATGAATCGAATCCTTCTCCCCCTTCCTGCCCTCTTCATTCTTGTTGGCCTGGTTTCAACCAGCCCGCGGGCTTTCTCCGCGACCGTCGATCTGGTTGGAATCGATGAAGACACCAATGACGCCTGGCGCACTACCGATGTCGCAAAACCCTTTGGCGACGCCGACGACGTTTACGGGACCGATGGTTATTTTATTGGGTCGTTCGGGGATGCTACTGACAAGGTTGATCCGGCGTATGCGACCGTTTCGCTCGTCGGAGGGGTAAACGGCCCCGAGATTGCGGAACCTCACCAGGCTAAATTTGATGATGTGAACCAAACCGGCCCGGGTCCGGTTCCCGATGTGATCACGGGAGATTACTGGACTGGTGGTGGCGCCCAAGGGCTGCTCGAGGACATTTTCACCATTGAACTGACGCAGGCCGGCACCTATCGGGTTGGGGTTATCGGGGACCAGACCCCGGACAACCCACCGGGGCTGTTCTGGGAGGCATCTCGTGGTATTGGCATGAAGGGGCCTGGCGGGGTCGATTCGGGATCGATCGATATTACCGGCCCCGGCGAGTCATGGCGGGATGCCGATGTGGATTACGTCCTCTTCGATATCACCGGAGATGTGGGTGACGTCTTCACGGTGTACGGCGAAAATGACTCCCGCTGGGGTGCCAACGCCCTGGGCGGGGTCTTCTTCGACCAGGCTTCGAATCCCAACGCTCCGGAGATTTCCTCCTTTACGGCTGACCCGACCGAGACCGACACGCCCGGCACCGCCATCAACTTCACCTGGCAAGTGGAGATGCCGCTGGACTCCCTGCTGCTGCAGCCCGGCGACATCGACGTGCTGGGCGACACCGACATGGGCGGGGCGGGGGGCTATACGCTTGATCCTGGCCCGGACGAAACGACCACCTACATACTGGAGGCCACCCTCGGCGGGGAAACCGGCACTGCCTCGGTGCGGGTCGCCATCACCCCTCCCGAAATCGTCTCCTTCACCTCCGACAAACCCTCCATCGCTCCGGGTGAGTCCTTCACCCTTTCCTGGGAGGTCACTCCTCCCTACACCACGCTCACCCTGCAGCCCGGAGACATTGATGTCCTGGGGGACACCAATGCCAGCGGGGTCGGTTCCAGGCCCATCGATCCCGGCCCCAGCGAGAATACCGATTACCAACTGGTGGCAGTGCGGGGCGCGAGTGCCACCACCACTGCGGATCAACGCGTCCAGGTTTTCATTCCCGGAACGGGCATCACGATTGTTGGAATCGATGAAGACACCAATGATGCCTGGCGCACCACCGACGTGGTGAAGCCATTTGGCGACGTCGACAACATTTACGGGACGGATGGTTATTACATCGCGTCATTCGGGGATGGGAACGACGTTTCTCAGCCACCGTATGCGACCGTCACGGTGCTGGTCGGTGGCCCCGAGATTGCGGAACCTCACCAGGCTAAATTTGATGATGTAAACCAAACCGGCCCAGGTCCGGTTCCTGATGTGATCACAGGAGATTACTGGATAAGCAGTGGCGCCACCGGCCAGCTGGACGACATGTTCTCCATTGAGTTGACGCAATCCGCTAGCTTTCGGCTTGGGGTCATCGGTGACCAGACCCCGGACAATCCGCCGGGGCTGTTCTGGGAGGCATCCCGTGGAATTGGCGTAAAGGGACCTGGCGGGGTCGATACGGGATCGATCGATATCACCGGCCCCGGCGAGTCATGGCGGGATGCCGACGTGGATTACATCCTCTTCGACATCACGGGAAACGTCGGTGACGTCTTCATTGTGTATGGAGAGCAGGACTCCCGCTGGAGTGCCAACGCCCTGGGCGGAGTCTTCTTCGATCCCACCGGCGGGTCCCGCGGTCCCCGCTTTTCGGTCGAGCGCTCCGGCGACGACCTCCTCTTCAAGTGGGACAGCCAGGGCGGCAAGCTCTACAGCCTCCTGAGCGAGACGGATCCCTCCGTGGCGGAGCCCATCGACTGGTCCGTCTTCGGAAGTCACCAGGACATCGAGGCCACTCCTCCGGAGAACACCCTCACCATTCCCTACCCCGCGGATACGAGGCGCTTCTTCGTCATCTCGGAGTTCAACGCCCCGCCGGCCTCGATCTTCTCCGAAGACTTCGAAGGAGGCGGGGGCGTCTGGACGACCGGATCGGAAGGAGATCTTGGCACCCTCTGGCAAGTCGGCGCTCCCACCAATGTCGGCCCCGCAGCCGCCCACGGCGGGACCAACTGCTACGGGACCAACATTGCTGGCGATTACACCATCAATACCAGGGTATGGCTCCGCTCGCCACCCATCGACCTGACCAACGCCTCAGGGGCGACCTTGAATTTCTTCCAGTACGTGAACATCGAAGAGGGCTTCGACTTCGGGACAGTGTCCGTGCTCGACGCCGCGAATGATTCCCTGATCGCCGAAATCGCATCGCCGATTGACGAGCAGGACCCCACCGATTGGGAGCAGTTCACGAAGGTCATCCCCGCCGCGGCGCTCGGAAAGGAAATCAAGATCGAGTTCTGCCTCTTCACCGATGACTTCGATGATCCGGGGCTCGGCCCCTTCGCCGGCTGGTACATCGACGATGTCCTGGTCACGGTGCCGTAGGGGAATTGGTATCATAGCGTAGCGGAAGGCCTTCGCCTTCCGCTTCTTGCCATGGATTCGGTCTCGCCGGCTCTTGAACCGCTTGGTCGGCACGCGAAGGCATGCCGCTACCGTCTGGGGTTGACCACTGATTACACTGATTGCGCTGAGGGATCTCCTCCATGACCTCAGTGCACATCCGTTGTGGCACGACCGTCTCGGTCGTGAATCAAGAAACGTCAAACTCCAACCAGCGAATCCTGGCGGGGCCAACTCGATTTCATGACCGGGACGGTCATGCCACGTCGGCAGCCTGAAAGGTCGCGAGAACAGAGCCCAGGGCGCAGCCCTGGGTGTCGCGTTGGGACCACCTCGCACCGTGGCCGCATCTTCGTATTTGGGCATCTGCACCGCGCGCAAGACGAACTCTTCGCGCCTTCGCCGCCGATCACTCGGCGGCGGCTGAAAGCGGCAATTTCTTGCCGCACTCCGAAGGACCGCTCCGATCTTCGCTACGGATCCACCACTGGACCCTTGCCCTCTTTCCTTGCCTCGTAGGCGGCGATTCGCTCTTCGAGGATCCCCACCAATCTCTGGTTGTTCTTGGCTTGGGCCATCGCGAGGGCGCCCTGGGCGGTCTGGATGGCCTGGTGGAACTGCCCGTCGTCGGCGTAGGCGGCGGCCAGTTTGACGTGGGTTTCGAAGTGATCCGGATTGATGCGGAGCACTTCGCGATACTGCTTGGCGGCGGAGGTGGGTTGGCCCATCAGGCGGTAAGCGTCACCCAAGGCGTAATGGGTGGCGGGAACGCCGGGTTCGAGGGCGACGGCCCGTTCGTAGTGCTCCGCGGCAGCCGGCCAGTTTTTCTGCCGGAGGAAGATGTTTCCCATCTGCCGTTCGGCTTCCGGGAATGCGGGGCGGTGATTGAGGGCGGCGGTGTAGTGGTAGGCGGCGCCCGCCAGGTTCCTGGATCGTTGCCGGGTGCGGGCGTTGCGAAAGTGCACGATCGCCTCGATGGAATCGGCGCTGTTGCGTACCTCCGGATGATCGATGGTGGTGCCGGGGACCGGCGCGGCGCGGACCCAGCGCTCCTCGCGGCTGCCCTCCGAATGACCCAGGTCGGCCAGGACGGTTTCCACCCTGGTGGGTCCTTTGTAGATCACGGCCAGCCGCCCTTTCGCGTCGAAGAGAAAGCTGGCCGGCAGGGGGAGAGGACGGTTCAGGGCGATCAAGGCATTGTGGTAGATTTGGAGAGTAGTGAGATCCTGTTCGGTGGCCAGGGCCGCCGCGAAGGGCCAGCCAATCCTCTTCAGAGCAGCGCGCGGAACCGATACCGGGGTGTCCTGGTCATCCTCGCCGAGTCCATCGACCGAGAGCGCGACCACCTGCAGCCCGGACTTGCGGATCTCCTCGGCGTGATTTTTGAACTCCGCCAATTCGGCCAGACACGGAACGCACCAGCTCGCCCAGAGATTGATGAGCTTCGGCTTGCCGGCCGCAAGATCGAGTCCCTTCCCGGAAAAATCCTTCATTTCAAAATAGGGCTCCTCGAAGAGAGTCACGAGGGGAACCCGTGCCACCCGGGTGGGAGCGGGAAGCTCCGGACTGCCCGCCTGCAATGCGACCACCTGCGAGCGCTGCGGCGCCTCGACGGCCCGGCCGCTGCCCTGCGTCAGAACGTAGCGTCTGCCGCTCTCCAGCCCGGTGAATTCCTCCACCTGTGCACTCCGATCCGGCCAGCGCACGATCACCTTCTCGATCACACCCGTCTCTCCCAGCCCAAAATGCAACCCCTTGGCCGACTGCGAGAGGAATCCCTCCCCGGCCCGCAGCGTCTTGATGAGCCGCGGCGGACGGGAACCCTCGCTCCCCGCTTCTCGCCCCTCGCTACCCGCTCCTTCCACCACCACTTCCACCCGCGCCCCGATCGCATCGCGGTTGCAGGTCCTGCCGTCGCCCACCAACTGCAGCGCCAACCAGCGTTTCCCGCCGGCCGGCGTGTCGTTGCGCAGGAAGCGCAGGCGCGGGGCGTTGCGGTTCGAGACCCAGAGGTCGAGGTCGCCGTCGTGGTCCCAGTCGCTCACCGCGATGGCCCGGGCGTCGTCGTCGAAGCCGAACCCACTTACGGCCGAAATGTTGGCGAAACGTCCACCCGCTTGGGGTGACCCCCCGGTGTTGAGGAAACAGCCGTTCTTCTCGTGCCCGCTGAAGGAGCGCCCGGCGTTCAGCATGGCCGACTGGTTGGCGCGCGCGGATTGTCTATCGTCCGAGGGGTCATTGGAAAGCGACAGGACCTGCCGCCAGAAGAAACTTCACAAGTCGCCCCCGTCTTCATCGCCCGTGATATAGCCATTGGCAACCAGGAGGTCCTCCCAGCCATCGTTGTTGAGGTCGGCGAATCGGGAGGTCCAGGCCCAACGTCCCACCGTCACTGCCGCGGAGACGCTGGTGTCCTGGAACCCGGGCTCGGCGGGACGGCCGAGATTGCGCAGAAGGGTGTTGCCCCGCGCAAAGTGGTGATAGGTGCGCCGCAGGTCGGCGGTGAGTTCCGGTTTGAACTTGGCCTGGCGTGTTACGCGGCTACCGGCCGCGGAGAACATGTTACCGACGTAGAGATCCATCCAGCCGTCGCGGTCGTAGTCGCCCCACGCTGCCGACATCCCGGAAGCGCTGTCTTCCGCCGCGGCCGCGGCCGCCACATCGCGAAATCGCACCGTGCCGTCAGGCCCGGTCTCGTTCTGATACAGGCAATTGCGGCCGTAGTCGTTGGCGACGTAGAGGTCCAAGTCGCCGTCATTGTCGTAATCGTCCCAACACGCCGCGAAACTCCAGCGCGTGTTGTGCTGATCCAGTCCGGTGGCGGCCGTAACGTCGATGAACTTCCATCCCGCCTCCGCGGTGATTTCATTGCGGTAAAAGGTGTTTGGACTGCCGTCCTCGGCGTCGTGGAAGACAAAGCGTCCACCAAGCGGCCCGATGGCCCGGGGGTCGGCATCGAGGGTCCGGTCGGGCGTATAGGCGCAGATGAAGAGGTCGAGCCGTCCGTCGCGGTCGTAGTCGGCGGCGGTGAGGGAAGTGGTTGATTCGTGGGCCGGAAGCACGGCCCGAATCTCGAAGCGGTCGCCCATGTTTTGTGCCACCACCACACCGCCGAAAATCGCCACTGCGAGGTCCTGCCGGCCGTCGTTGTCGAGATCGGACAGCAGGGCGCTGCGCGAATCCTGCAGCCAGTCGACGCCCCACGCCGCCGAGACGTCTTTCAAGCGTCCGTCGGGCTGTTGCAGGAAGAGAAGATTCGGGAGCCCGGGTTCCTGGCAGAGATAGAGATCGTCGAGGCCGTCGCCGTTGACGTCGCCGAGCGCCACTCCGGGGGTGCCCATGCGATTCAGGGCGGCGCGGTAGGGGATGCGCTCCAGCCAGTGGTTCATGCCGCGCAGGACTTGAGCGCTATAACTGGGATTTTGGCCCAGGACCGCCTCGGTGCAGTCGGCCAGCCAGGGCCGGGGGTGGGCCTCCCCGGTGAGGGAGCGCTCGAACTCACGCACCTCCAGGCTGCGGAGCACAGGCGCCGCCTCGCGGTCGCCGGCCGGTTTCAGCCAGCGCGTGGTCCAGTTGGCGTGATGTTCGACCACCCCCTTTGCGGTGTGCCCGGAAATCGAGACGACCTGGTGGGTCTTGAAGTTCATCGCTCCATCCGGCCGCACATCGTCCATCCCAACCTCCACGATTTTGAACTTTACGGCCCCTTTCCCGGTCTGCCGAAAGTCGCGCCCCACCGCGTTGACGGCCGCCGCGAATCCTCCGGCGTCCACCGCCGGAACCTTCCTGGACGCCGCAGTCGGCACCGCCCGCTCGACCCGCACCCCGGCATCCTGGAACGCCACCTCGACGGCCGGCACAAAGGCCGTGCCCGAGAAGTCCTCCGCCAGAAGCGGTGCCAGTTCCTCGCTGGTGGCTGGCTCGGCCCGGAGGAAGAACTGTCCCAGGTGCTCGAGTCGGGCCTGCACCTGCGAGGCCAGGACTTCGCTCTCCCAGCCGTCCGCGGAGGGATCGTCGATCTCCTCCCATTCCCGGAGGCGGTCCTGGCCCGCCACTTCCCCCAACCCGGCCGCCTCGGTAGAGTTGGGAAGCCCGGCCCCTTCCTCCCGGCTCGCCCCCGGAGCCGGATCGGATTCTCCACATGAGGAGAGCAGACCGGCTGCCGCCAGGGCAAGCGAGGTGGGTCCCTTTCGAGCAAAAACGCTATGCCTGCGCTCCGCTTTGATGCGCGCTTTCAGCAGGGTGGTCCGCCTTGCGAGGCTCGCGGTGGGCATGACTGTCAATGTGTATAAGTGGATGGATTGGCTTGATAATTTGGCTCGCAGCTCGAGCCCGGCAAGGGCCAAGTTAGGAGAGCTCAAAAGGGGCGGATTTTTTTGTTCGGACTGCCTTTTTCTCTTGCAAGAGCGCCGACTGGAGAGTTACGTTACCTTATCGTTCCAAGTCAGAGCCCACACCAACCAAAATGAAAACCAAAATGAAAACCTTAGTATATCTCACCACCGCCTGTGCCGCTGCCACCATTTCTGTCGCGCACGCCGCTACCATCACCTCGGTAGGGGTCGATGCCACAACCGGTGGTGACTGGCGCACCAGTGGCACCGCCAAGCCGCTCGATGTAGACGGCGACAATATTTACGGCACGGACGGCTACATGATCTCGTCCTTCGAACCGGTGGATACTGACCCCAGAAATACGCTCGTGGCACCCTATGCGACCTATGGAGTGTCCGGTGGAGTTGTTGGCCAAGAGGGCCCCGACCAAGTGGCCCACCAGTCCATGTTCGACGATGTGACGCAGACCGGCGTGGGACCGGTCCCGGATGTCAGTGCCGGAGATTGGTATGTGCGCGGCGGGGGCGTGGCGGACTATCAACCGATTTTCTCCATCACCCTGAGCGCAGACGCCAGTTTTCGCCTGGGCGTGATCGGCGATCAGACCCCTGACAATCCTACCGGGTTGATCGGGGAGTCATCGGACGCGGTGCGGGTGGACGGCCCCGGAGGGACGACCGCTTCGCTCGAGCTCGGGGCGAAGGATGCCGTGCCCGACTATGTCCTCTTCGACATCACCGGTGATGCCGGCGATGTATTCACGATCCTGGGACGAAACGATTTGCGGTGGCAGGACAATGCTCTCGGAGGGTTCTTCATTGATACCATCCCCGAGCCAAGTGTCCCCCTCCTCGGCGCTCTGGGCTGTCTCGGATTGATTCTGCGCCGCCGCCGTTGATTTTCCGGGTTCTCCCGATCCGCCGGAGGATCGGAGAGATACTGACTCATTCAGAACCTTCAATTGCTGAGCGGGCTCCGGCATGCTGGAGCCCGCTTTTCCGTCCCGTGAAGCCAACGCGACGAACCCACCAATCCGCATCTCCATGAAACGAACCGCTCCCTCCCTCTTTGTGGCCGCCTTCCTCTTGGCCTGCATCACCTCCGCATTCTCCGCGACCATCACCTCGGTGGGTGTCGATGACACCACCAACGACGCCTGGCGGACCACCGACGTCGCCAAGCCGCTCGATTCAGACGGCGACAATATTTACGGCACGGACGGCTACATGATCTCGTCCTTCGAACCGGTGGATACTGACCCCAGAAATACGCTCGTGGTACCCTATGCGACCTATGGAGTGGACGGTGGAGTTGTTGGCCAAGAGGGCCCCGACCAAGTGGCCCACCAGTCCATGTTCGACGATGTGACGCAGACCGGCGTGGGACCGGTCCCGGATGTCAGTGCGGGAGATTGGTATGTGCGCGGCGGGGGCGTGGCGGACTATCAACCGTTTTTCACCATCACCCTGAGCGAGGCGGCCAGTTTTCGTTTGGGCGTGATCACCGATCAGACCCCGGACAATCCTACCGGCTTGATCGGGGAGTCATCGGACGCGGTGCGGGTGGACGGCCCCGGAGGGACGACCGCTTCGCTCGAGCTCGCGGGGAAGGATGCGGTGCCCGACTATGTCCTCTTCGACATCACCGGTGATGCCGGCGATGTATTCACGATCCTGGGACGGAACGATTTACGGTGGCAAGACAATGGGCTGGGCGGATTCTTCCTCGACCCGCTGGTCAATCCCAACGCTCCTGAGATCGCCTCCTTCACGGCCGACCCGACCGAGACGGACACCCCCAACACGGCCATCAACTTTACCTGGCAGGTGGAGGTGCCCGTTGACTCGCTGCTGCTGCAGCCCGGCGACATCGACGTCTGGACCAACGATACGAATCAGGCGACGGGGGCGGGGGGCTTTACGCTCGACCCCGGGCCGGATGAGACCACCACCTACAGGTTGGAGGCCACCCTCGGCGGGGAAACCGGCATCGCCACGGTGCGGGTCGCCATCATCCCTCCCGAAATCGTCTCCTTCACCTCCGACAAAGCCTCCATCGCTCCGGGTGAGTCCTTCACCCTTTCCTGGGAGGTCACTCCTCCCATCACGAGCCTGACCCTCGAGCCGGGAGATATCGATGTGCTGACCAACGACACCGACCCGGGGACGGGGGTGGGAGGCATCGACATCATTCCCGGGCCGTCTGAGAATACCACTTATCGGTTGGTAGCAGTGCGAGGCGCAAGCGCCACCGATACCGCTGAGACCGTTGTGCAGGTCGTGATTCCCGGCCAGGCCATTACCCTGGTGGGGGTGGACTTCGAGACCAACGACGGCTGGCGGACCACCGACGTGGTGAAACCCTTCGGGGATGCGGACAACGTGTATGGCACCGAAGGCTACCTGATTGCGCAAAAGGCCGACCGGAACGACCCCGCCGACCGGTTGGATCCGCCCTACGCGACTGTGGAACTGGACCCGACGGTGACAGGATACGAGGGCGCCAATACAGCCGCTCACCAGGGCGTCTTCGACGATGTCACTGAAACGCCGGGACCGGGTCCGATTCCCGATGGCGTCTGCGGGGATTTCTGGAAGCCCGGCGGGGGCGATGGCAACGTGCAGCCCTTCTTTATCATCACCCTCACCGAAAAGGCCAGTTTTCGGCTCGGAGTGATCGGGGATCAGACCAACAACACTCCGTTCAATCTGTTCTGGGAGGCCTCCCGCGGGGTGCAGGTGACCGGACCAAACGGAGGGGACACGGGAGTGATCTCGATCGTGGGACCCACCCCCGGCGACGAGTCGTGGCGCAATGGAGATGTCGATTACATGCTCTTCGACATTTCGGGGCAGACCGGCGATGTGTTCACGGTCTGGGGGGAAAACGACGGTCGTTGGCCGGACCACGGGATGGGTGGGCTCATCTTCGATCCCACCGGGGGGCCCCGCGGTCCCCGCTTTTCGGTCGAGCGCTCCGGCGACGACCTCCTCTTCAAGTGGGACAGCCAGGGCGGCAAGCTCTATAACCTCCTGAGCGAGACGGATCCCTCTGTCGCGGAGCCCATCGACTGGTCCGTCTTCGGCGTCCACCAGGACATCGAGGCCACTCCTCCGGAGAACACCCTCACCATTCCCTACCCGGCCGATGCGAGGCGCTTCTTCGTCATCTCGGAGTTCAATGCCCCGCCGGCCTCGATCTTCGAGGAAGGCTTCGAAGGCGGCCAGGGCGCCTGGACGACCGGATCGGAGGGCGATCTCGGCACCCTCTGGGAAATCGGGGCACCCATCAATGTCGGCCCCGCAGCCGCCCACGGCGGGACCAACTGCTACGGGACCAACATTGCTGGCAATTACGCCCTCAATGCCGTGGTATGGCTCC
>CAUZKZ010000139.1:0-11330 GCA_963580345.1 Verrucomicrobiia bacterium
GCCGGGTCGGAGCGCAGGAACACTCCCGTGTAAACGTTCTTCGCACCGCTGATGTTCCCCATCCCAACCATATTGGACTGGCCGGCGAGGATGTAGACCTTGACCAGCTTGGTGGCATCGCCCGGTCTGCCATCCGGGTCGGGGAGCTGCGCCGGGATTTCCTTTGCGGCCGCAGGAAACACCGACAGCATCATCGCCATCGCAACTCTCAAAAGCACCCCACCAGTCTGCCTTCCTAAGTGCCCCTGGTTCATACCCGATGTGGTGATTGGTTGGTTGATGGCTCAGCCCGAATTGTTGCCGAGTCCGTTACTTTCCTTGCAGCGACTCCGCCATCGCCCGTCCGAGGGCGTTGCCAACTTCCATGTAGGTCTCGGCGTTGTGATTGTAGTGGTAGCCCGCGCCGCTGGGCGAGACATCCTTCTCGCGCCAGAACGGCCGGGCATCGATGGCCTTCACGTTGCCCTTGAACTCCTGGTACTTGCCCGCGTCGCCGTCCACCGCGAGTTGGGCCTTGTCGACGGTCAGGCCATGACCACCGAGCTTCTCTCCACCGAAGGCGATGGTGGCGAGAGCGAACTTTGCGCTCGGCGCCTCGAACTCCTTCCGCAGCGTCTTGATGAGGTGCACGAGGTTCCGCTCGTAACGGCTGGCGTGCGCGGCATTCTGATCCTTGTGGCCCTGCCACCACACAAAGCCAGCGACCTCGTAGCCCTGGTCCTTGTAGTCCGGATAATACTTCGAAAGGTTGCCCAGGACCCTCTTGGCGTCGGCGATATCCGTGTCGTACTGCTTACCGGCGTACCAATTGATCGGCTTCGGATCCGTGCCTTTGTCCCACGAGAGCGGCGACTCCTTGTAGCCGGCATAGATCTTGCCATCGAATTCGAATTGCTCGCTGCCGGGAGGAAGAAGATCCCAACCCAGGCTTCGATTGCCGATGCAGGATTTCAGAACGAGGACGGGCTCATCGAGGAGCTCGCCCATGAGGCAACCGAACTGCATGTCGGGACCGATGTGCGCCCCTTTCACGGTCAGCCAATCATTCTTCATATCCCTGCCCGTCATGACATGGACGTTTCTGACATCCTTTCTCTCCGTCCAGTTTCCCGCGTCATCCAGGAGATGGGGATACTTGCCCTGCTTCTTGGTGAGATACGTGAGCGTCCCGTTTTTATCCTCCGGGCCGACTCGGCCGAAACCCAGCATGTTGGATTGCCCCATCAGGATGAAGACTTTCACAGGCTTGGTCATATCGGCCGGCTTGCCGTCCGGGTCAGGCAACTCCTTCGGAAGCTCCGCGGCGCCGGCATGAGTGAGGGCCATCGTCGTGACGGCGAGGGAAAATAAGAGCGCGATTCCTTTTCGGATACTGGACCTTCGGTTCTCCGAGTCGGCAGTGCGTTTTATGAGGGGCGGATTCAATTTGTTATCGAATATCGCCCCATGGCTGTAAATCAACGTTTTACGCATTTTCGTTCTGACCAAACCCCCGTGATTCCAAGGGTTGGAGGGCTTCGTTCAGAACAAAAATGCCGTCCTGTTCTGCGGTTCCAGATTATTCTTTAGCAAATTGAATCCGCGAGGGTCTTCATTGTGATCGTGAATCGATTTGGTTGGCGTTCTTGTCCTTCGGGCGAGACACGCGGCCTCGCACGCTGCCACTAATTTCCGGTTTGGGGGATGTCTCCAAACGTGGGCATTCGCCCCATTCTTCCCGGAAACAATCAATTCAGTCAAAGTGAAGAGGAGCGTGGCCGCTCTGAGCGGCGCAAGGACTCGGCGAAGCCACTCCGCATGGAAGGCGCCAGCCTGAATCGCCCCGCGGAACGGTCCCTTTTAGAAAATCAGTGTGATTTTCCAACTGCCAACCCGCCCTGGCGGCGCTAGGAATATTCCTTCAGGCGTGGAGCATCGCTCTACAACGAACGCCGAATCCGTCCCTGTCCCATGAAAGCGCTTCCTTTCATTGCGCTCGCCGCTTGCGCAGCATTCCTCATCGTCCGCCAGACCACGGCGGTTTCGATCTCGAAACAGAACGACACTCTCGAAGAACGCATCAAGGACGTCGAGGAGTCCGGCGGAGGCGGGGCGGGATCTCCGGACGGCGGCCCCAGCGCGGCGACCAAGACCGGTCGGACCCGCACGACGCGCGAAGGCGCAGGCGACAAGAAAGGCGAATCCCTCGCGCACTACGGACACGACAGCGAGAACAACGCCAACGCCGCCCTCGAGCAGGTTCGCGAACTTCACGCCGCCAACCCCAGCGACGACATCCTCGTGGGATTCCTCCAGCACCCCAACGCGACGCTGGACAAGGACACGGCCCGCGAACTCGCCGGCCAAATCCGGGACCAGGAACGCCGGAACGAGATCCTCGAACGACTCAACAAGTAGCCACCCGCCATGAAATTCTCCACCGTCGCCACCATCCTCATCGTCGCCATCGCCGCGATCCTGGCCCTCTTCCAGCACGGGCGCATCACCGAGCTGCGCGCGGACAACACCAAGCTGGTAACTCGCGCCGTTGCCCTGGGTATCCCGGTCGAGACGGACGGATCTCCCTCCGGGAAGTCCGACGCGGGCAACGCCGGCCCTTCCGGATTTGCGAGTCGCACCGGAGGCGGCGGCGCCACGGGATCGAGCGCCGCCCGGCACCGGGCCGAGGCCAAGACCTTCGCAAATGAGCTCTTCGCCATGATGCGCAAGATGAAGGAGATCCGCGAGGGCGGCGGACGGCTCGCCCTCGACGCCGAGCGCGAAGCGATGGCGTTCTTTCAACGCTTCCTGGACCTCGATCCCGCCGTCATGCCCCACCTGATCCAGGAGATCCGTGACCGGCAGGACATCACCGACGACGAGAAACGCGAAATCCTCGCGGTCAGCTTCATGTCGCTCGCCCAAAACTCCCCGGAGAGCGCGCTCAATCTCTACATCGATTCCAAGGATCTCATCACCGACAAAGGCTCAGGAGAGAAGATGCTCGAAATGGCGCTGGCCGGTTGGGCTTCCAAGGATCCCGCTGCCGTCCTGGCCTGGCTCGAGACGAACGGCGCCGATCTCCCAAGCGATGTCCGAAGCGTGGGACGGCGAGGCGCCATCGCAAACGTGTTCCGGACCGATCCCGGCCTCGCAATCGACATGACCCTCAAACTCCCGGGCGAAGAATCCTGGAAAATCGCTGAAGGTATTTCGTCCTTTGTCCGTGAACCGGCCGAACAGTTGGAACTGCTCCGCACCCTGGATGCCAAGCTCGGCGAGAGCACGGCAGGAAGTAATGGCGCAGAGAATCCCGGCCAGTTGCTTCGTCTCGGACTTCTCAACGTGGTGGGTTCGACCCTCGCCCGGCAATCCTTCAGCGCCGCAAGCGAGTTCATCGCCTCAGCCAATCTCAGCGTCGCCGACCACGAGCAACTCGCGCATGGAATGGTAGAAACTATGCACGCTGTGAAGGAGCCCGGCGTGTGGCTCCCCTGGATCTACGAAAACCTCCCGGCCGAGAAGCGCGACAACAACGTGACGACCGTTGTGCGCAACTGGACCCTCAAGGACTTCCAGTCCACCGCCGACTGGATCGGCACTCAGCCCGCGGGCGCTCTCCGCGACCAGTCGACTCGCGCCTTCGCGGAAACCGTCGCGCCCCAGGAGCCCGCCTCCGCCGCCGAGTGGGCCCTGACCCTTCCTCCCTCCGAGCAACGCACCGAGCTTCTCCTAAAAATCCGCGATCACTGGCAATCCAAGGATGAGGCCGCCGCTGCCGCCTTCGCCATTGAGCATGGATTGACAGGCGGGGGTGACGCCCCGCCGGCGGGAGAGGCGCGTCCCTAGTGCATCGCCCCGCAAGTTAGTGTGCAATCGGAGATGAGAATCTTCGGAGATCAGTCAGCGGTCTCCGACCGGATGCAGGTGGCGGCGCGGGTCTTTTTCCCCGAGTTCAAGGCGCGACGAGTGGAGCTGGTTGAATGCGCCTCCTCTCACGGATTTCGGAGGAGAAATCCGGACGAGAGCATGGCCGGAGCGGAGCTGGTCAGGACCAGCGACCGGGGAGTAACGCAGAAACTTGAAAAGAGGGCGGCGAACTCCGAGCTTTCCCGACCAGCGATGGCGAAGATCACGCCCTACCAGTCCTAAACCGCCCGATCCCCTCCTTGCCCCTTGACCCCGGGCCGCCCGTCTCGCCAAGCTCCAGTGAACGGTGGCATCAGGCGGGATCCGGACATGATGAACTCTCTCGAGATTGTGCGACTCGCCAAGAGCAAGGCCGCGCGGGAGCTGACACTTCAGGAAGTGAAGCTGCTCCGCGAGGCAGTGGCCAGCACCCCGGAACTCTATCATCTGCTGGGTGGTAAGGAGGAATTCGAACGGTACATGGCCGAGGCTCCGGACGTAGCCGGCATGTCAGCCGAAGAAATCGCGGTCGGGGAATCGCCGGATGGAGAATCACAGGAATCCGCGCCGGGCGGTTCCCGCCGTATCTACTGGATGGCTGCTTGCGTGGTGATCCTCATCATCGCCGCGGCGGGTGCGTGGAAATATCTCGTCGCACGCGGCATGATCTCCCCCAAGGATGCGCCACGGGAAAGGAGCGGCGCCCACCAGGCGGAGAAAAAACAGCGTCGCGAATCAAACGAATCGCGGCGCGCGGCGACGGTGGACAAGACCCTGCCGGCAGGCGATCGCGGGCCCGCCGGGAACCAGCCCGTCCAACCGCTGCCCGGGACCTATCCCCTCTTTGAAGATGAGGGCCGGTTTGTGGCGACCGATGGGATTGCGGCAGGCGACGAGTTGGTCGCCCCGCTGGCGGAAGACGACCGGTACTCCGGTCAGTGCAGCGTCCGGGTGGTCCCGAGTAATCGCTTCCGTTTGGAATTCAATCAGTCGCTCCCGATTCGAGCGAACCCCGGGGAAGGCGAGTACCGATACCTGCGTTTCGCATTCCGCAAATTCGGTAGTGGACGCCTATGTCTGGAGCTGGACGGCGCGGACGGCGAGGCGCCGGCGATCCGCTACGATGCCGGCCAGGGCCCTCCTTCTCACGGCGGCGCACACCGGGTCTGGGCACTGGAGCTGCCCAGCGAGTGGATCGTCATGACCTGCGATGTGTTCCGCGATTTTGGCGCCGGCGACATCACGGCCTTGACGCTAAGCGTCCCGGACGGCGACTACGCCCTGTTCGACCACATTTACCTGGAACGAACAATCGACGGGCTGGACGGGATAGCCGGCGCACCGTCGGTGGAATTGACCAACCAACAGGCGCGTCGTGTCCTTGCCAAAGAGCCTCTCTCCATTGCCGGCCCCGCCGTCGTCGGGCTCGAAGCAAACGGCCAGCGTGGAACGGGGGTCCTGATCGGCAAGCAGGGCTACGTGCTGACATGTGCTCATCATCTTTTCGCTCTGAAGAGCGACATCACCGTCCGCCTCGCGGACGGCCGCACCGTCAAAGGCCGGAAAGCGGGTACTTGCCGCAACGCCGATTGCGGAGTGATTCGGATCGTCGAGCAGATCGGCCGACAGGGACTCGAAATCAGCGACAACGGCATTCACACCCCGCAAGACCTTCACGTCGCGTTTTCGGTCACACCCGAGTTCAATGACGGCAGGACGGCCAGCTACGTGGTCGAGATCGAGCCTGACGCGGACAAGATGATGCTCTGGACAGAATTCGAAATGGAGGGGGCAGAACTCGGCGGCCCGCTCGTCGACCGGTCCGGCCGGGTCGTGGGGATTCATGTCCGCACCAGCGAGGATGGCAAAATGGGATTTGCAAAATTGACTCGGGTCCGCGCCGAGTGGGAGCGATTGACGCGCGACGAGAGCGTAGGCCAATGGCTGCCGGGGTCCGGTCCCATGATCGGCGTGGTCTCCACCGCGATCGGGGAGGGAAGCCGCATTGATCGCGTCCTGCCCGGCTCGCCAGCCGCCACGGCCGGCCTCCAGGTCGGCGATGTGATCGTCAAGGTCGACGGCCACGGGGTGCGGAGTTACCTGGATATCGGCCGCCAGCTCGCCGGCTACGACCCGGGCGATACCGCTGCCTTCCTGCTTCACCGCGACGGACAGGAAATCCTCAAGAAGATCCGCCTGATGCACCGACAAGAATTTCCAGCGCCGTGAAGACCGCCGACCACGCAAGCCAGACGAGGACGGCCTCCTTTCATGGGGAAGGCCGCCGCTCTTCAAAGAGGGCAGAGCGGCGGTCCGCAGATGACGAAGCAGCGCCAGATGCAGATGAAGCGGATGGGGATGGCTCGGGCCGGGAGGAGTCCGGGAAGGCGAAGGAACGCGGCTGAACATTCAGTTTCGATCAAGTCGTTTGGCTTGTTTCGCGGGCGACGCTCTCCTAAAACGAATGGCGATCCGCGACCATGAAAGAGAATTTTCTTATCCGATCGAAACCCTTTTTGCGGTTCTTGGCGGTAATCGCTGGAGTCTCCCTGATTTCAGCTGGCCGGGACGACGACAAATCATCGCGAACGCTTCGGGTCCTCTGTTACAACATCCATTGGGCCCTGGGGACTGACGGCGTCTATGACGTTGAGCGCCTCGCCAAGGTCATCGCAGCGACGAAGCCCGATCTTGTGGCGCTCCAGGAAGTCGATGTCGGCGTCAAGCGATCCGGACGGGTGCATGAGCTTCGCCGCCTCAGCGAGTTGACGGGTCTGGCGTCGCGTTTCGGCCCGACCCAGCATTACGAGGGTGGCCTTTTCGGGAACGCCGTTCTCACCCGGTTCCCGATTCTCGACGTGGCGATCCATCCGCTCCCCTACACGGAAAGCACGAAGGAACTGGTCACGTATCCCCGTGGGGCGATCTTGGTTACGGTCGAAGGACCGGGCGGCAAGCCGCTGCGATTCATCAGCACTCATTTCCAACACAACGTGGCCGAAGATCGCGTCGCCGAAGCCAATGCCGTCAATAAGCTTTTCGCGAAGGACGACAAAGATAGGATCCCCACCATTCTCGCCGGGGACATGAACGCCACCCCGGAGGCCGAACCGATCCAGGTGCTGCTCAAAGAATGGACCAACGCGATTGACGATGAAGCTGCTCCCTCGGCTCCTTCGAAGAACCCGCAGTCGCGGATCGATTACATCTTTTACCGGCCGGCACCGCGGTTCCGCTTGATCGAGACGAAGGTGATCCCGGAAGAAGTGGCGTCCGATCACCGGCCGGTCCTGGCGGTTTTCGAGCTCCTCTCACCGTGACCGGGATCGGCAAGATCGCTCCCCGCTACGATGTCATCATCATCGGCGCGGAACACAACGGTCTGATCGCGGCATGTTACTTGGCCAACGCCAAGTTTTCGGTTCAGATGTTGGAAAAGAATGCGGAGATCGGACTGGTGCTCCCTTCTTGAGCATGGGATCGATCATGACGGCTTACTTCCCTTCTTTCCGACCGCTGCTATCGACCGGCTCCGGCTTCGCCGAGGGGACTGGTTTCCAGCGAATGGCGGTCAAGACCGACTTGCCGGTTGCGGCATTCCAGGAACCGCGCGCTTCGAGTTCGTCCGAAGTTCCTGCCACGGTCAAGATCACCTCGTCGGGCAGGACCACGCTCTGGCTGTAGCCGGTCACGCCCAGGCCGTGATAGAGGTAATAGGATTCGTCCTCCCAGCGCTCTCCCTCGTCGCGGCTGATGAGAGCGCGGCCGCTCTGTTCACCCGGTCCGTAGCGTGTGTCGTGCACGATCACGACCGTCCCATCGCGCAATGCCGCCGGGTAACCGTAGC
Source organism: Verrucomicrobiia bacterium (assembly GCA_963580345.1). Lineage (GTDB taxonomy): Bacteria > Verrucomicrobiota > Verrucomicrobiia > Verrucomicrobiales > Akkermansiaceae > Roseibacillus_B. Next base: position 7,736 of record CAUZKZ010000139.1, read on the forward strand.
ACTGTCCGTGAACCGTGGTGAGCTGTCGAAGTTTGGTCCACGTCTTGCCACCGTCGGTCGAGTTCGCAAGAAAGACATGTTTGTAGGGGAACGGCAGCTCGCTGCCGTCGTAGCGTTGCAGGTCCCATCGCTTGAGAATGTCGGGCGGGTCGCTGGCGAGAATCGCTCGCTGATAGCGTAAGACCGCGACGAGCTTGCCGGAGGCGGTCTCGACCAGGCCACCCTCGTGGCACCAATCGGCCACTTTGTGCGGGCCGTCCCACGTCACACCACCGTCTCGCGAGCGGTAGAGATTCAGTGTCACGATTCCGGAGACATGCTTCTGCCCTTCCTTCCGCACATGATCACGGCAGGAGATTCCGCACATGAGCACGCCCTTTGCGGAACGGAAGAGGTTGAAGCCGTGCCGTTCGTCGTAGCGCTCGGGAAGTCGGATCTGCGCGATCTCGTTCCAGGCACGTCCTTCGTCGCGCGACAGCTTGACGGGAAGAGCCGCGTTCGTCTTGCCCCACAGATTAGCCCCGACTGAGATCCAGTTTCCGTCAGGCCGAACCTGCCACAGCGCATTCTTCTCCGACTCTGCGAATTTCCAGGACGCCCACGTTCGGCCCCCGTCGCTGGATTTGCAGAGGATGGTCTGCTGCTTGACATAAACCGCGCCATCCGCGGCAAGGAAGGCGGAGATGGCCTGGACGTGTCCTTGCGGATCGTGCGGCAGGCGGCTCTTCTCTACAGGCACTTTGGTAAGTACACCGTCTCGCGCGTGAAGAACGAAATTGCCCTTCTGCATCGCCTGCAGGTCATCCACCGAGACATCGCGGACGCCGCCCAGGAGACCGGTCCGAAACCGCGGCTCCTCGGCGTGGATGGACAAGCACAAGAAGGCTGGAATGAGCAGCCCGGCGGTGAGATATCGAGCTGAGCAACTGGAGATGGAGAACATACGGCTAAATTTCATCAGGCTTCCTCCGAATGTTCCAACTATGACAAACCCGGGTCCGGATGGAATCACAAAAAGGACTGCTAGTTCGTCAAGTTTGAGATGATGGATGGACGCGCCGGGGAAGGAAGGGCTGGCAAGGCTGGCCACCGGTGCCGCCTTTGAAGATGCCGGTGAGCTCATCGATGAGTTTGTCCGCTAACAATGACAACCGCGCAATTTGGAATTGGGCATCGAAATCGGAAATGGACCAGCCTCATTGGTTTCTGGTAGCGTCAAGATCAACCTGTCATGAAGAAAATGAGATTGAAAACTGACTTCGCCCCAGTTCTTGTATTCGTCCTGCTGTCATTGAGTTTCGGTTGTCCTTCTTTGCAGGCTGCCGACAACTTCTCGATCCGCGTAGGTTCAGCGGCGATTGACCTTCAGGCGGACGACAGCATGGAGATTGCCGGCGGCATTGGCCCAAGAACGACAACGGGCCAGGAGGGTCAACTCCGAGCAGTGGCCGTGGTCGTGGCAGGATCAGATGGAACAAAGGTTGCCATCGTAGCTTGCGACGTTCTGTTCGTGCCCGGAGACACGGCCAATCTGGCTCTTGCGGAAATCGAAAAATCAACCGGCATCCCACCCCGGAATGTTCTAATCAACGCAACGCACACTCACCACGCCCCGACCACGATAGAAATCCATGGCTGCATGCCGGTGGGAGTTTTTGTGAAACGTCTACGCCTGGGAATCGTCGAGGCGGTGCAACGGGCGAACGCGAACCTGGGAAAAGATCCGTCAAAATTTCTTTTCCACCTTGGGGAAGAGAAGACGGTGGGAGCCAACAGTCGCTTGCTGTTGAAAGACGGAAAAATTCATTGGATCGGCTCACGCAAGGAAGCGGTCCGACCGACGGGACCCTTCGATCCGCAATTGCCCGTCTTATCATTCCAGGACGCTGAAGGCGGCCAACAAGCCCTGATCTACAATCATTCCACCCACACAATCGGCACACGATCCGGCGCGGTGCGTTCACCCAGTTTTTACGGATTAGCGGCACAAGAACTGGAATCCGATCTTGGGGGGATCGTCTGTTTTCTTGAGGGCGCATCGGGTTCGACCCACAACATCACGGGCGTTTCTACGGCCGAAGCGGTTCTGCGCATGAAGCAGGCGGTGAAAAAGGCCTTGAGTCAGGCAAAACCTCGTCGGGTCGATCGCTTGATCTCCGTCAAACGGCCATTCAATTATTCGGTTCGGGAATTCGACGAGGCGATCGAGGATGAAAAAGTCGTCTCTTATGTCCGGAAATACGCACCGGGTATCGCCGACAAGACAATTGACATCTTTCGTGACATGCGTCGCAAACTCTCCCCCCTGAGGGGAAAACAAAAGACAACGTCCATTCAAGTCATGTTGATCGGGGACATCGCAATCGTGGGCGTGCCCGCCGAATATTTCACCAGCTTGGGCGTCAGCATCAAGAAACGATCTCCGTTTGAGCGAACCTACATCGCGGAGCTTTCCAACGACTGGATCGGCTATTTGCCGGATCTCGAGGCTCACCAACTGGGCGGGTACCAAACATGGACCGGTCTCCATTCCTACGCTGCGCCGGGAACCGGCGAACGCATGGCTGATGAAGTCCTTAAAATCCTCCGCGAACTCAAATGAGCATCCTAAAGCCCAGGGCTTCCGCCCTGCGTATCCGGGCCAAGACGTGTTGCACGGGCTGAAAGTCCGCGAACATCGTTCTCAAACCACTGTTTTCATAGGGCTAGATAGAAATAGACACCGTCGGGACACCAAAGTTTTTCTTCATTGTGTCCCCAAAACCACCAAGTTCTCGGCCCCTAATCTCTCGCACCCGCTCCGCAACCGGCCGGTCGACTTTCGTTTCTATCCTGTTTGACTCATGCCCTCGCTGGGCCGCGGCTTTGATTTCGCCTACAACGAAAGTCCTCCATTCGGCGACCATTCTATTTCGAGAAACTCGCCCTTAGCCGGAAAAAGCCCTCCGGAGCAACGCTGAAGAGCTTGCTGGCCACAACAGCAACGCTTTGATACCCACCCGAGGCAGGCTCCTCAAATAGCAGGGTTGGGAATCTCCAGGCCCAAGGATCCGGTCCATTTTTCGACGCCACCACGTTCCACGTTCGACCATCAGAACTCTCTTCAACCTCCAACAAGACGCCTTCCGGCGAGGGCGAAAGGATTCTGAAAAAGAAGGTTGCCTTGCCGAAAACAAATTCGTCCTCGAGGTAGGGCCGTAAGCCCGGATTCTGAGTCGGAATCGACTCTAGCAGAGGGACCCCTAGCAAGAAATGGAACAGATTGGCAAACCCGTCCCCGTTCAGGTCCCCGCTCGGATCAGCATTCTGGGGGTCAACCGCCTGGTTTAACACCCAGCCATCGTATCCTTCTCCACCATCCTCGATAGTCACCGTTGCAACCCCGTCGACGATGACGGCTCCATTTGCACCTCCCGCTGCACCGCCCAGCGACACCGTCAGCGCCTCTTGCCCCTCAAGCGCCATGTCGTCCGCGATTGGAACGGAGATGTCCAACCTGGTGGTCCCAGGTGAAAAGGTCAGCGCGTCATTCAGTTGAGTGAAATCCCCCCCTGCTTGTGCCGTCCCGTCAGTTGTGGAGAACTCGACGGTGACA
>CAUZKZ010000140.1:0-11328 GCA_963580345.1 Verrucomicrobiia bacterium
AAGTATCGTGCAGTCCGCGGAAATTCGAAAATTCCAAAACCCCAGAACCACTCTAAATCAACGCAAAATCAGGACTTCCAGAAGCTCCGACAGACCCTATGGGATGGCTGTGGTATTGTTACTGTTGTTGGCGCCTCCGTTGGCACCCGCCACGATGAAAGCCGTCGCGGATCCAGTCCACCATGCGCTCACCGCCAATACGATCCATCCTCGAAAAATCACCCCGTGATATCATCGCACCACGAGCTCCCCGCCAAGGGAAATTGGCGCAAACTAATTCACAAGGCTGCGCACGATTTGCTCCGCCGCGATCCGGGCCTCGGCATCCGCTGCGAGGATCTCCTCCAAAGAGGGGGAAACAATTGCTTCGTGTTTCTTCATCACTTCCTCAACAAGTCCCCAGATGCGGGGAAAGGGAATCCCTCCGCCGAGAAAGGCCTCAACCGCCACCTCGTTGGCGGCGTTCATGACGGCCGGGAGGGTGCCCCCGCGCTCCCCCGCCTCCCGCGCCAGTCTCAGGGCGGGAAACACCTCGGTGCGCGGCGCTTCAAAGTCGAGCCGCGCCATAGCCGCGAAGTCGAGGGGCTCGAGGGATTGCTTCACCCGATCCGGCCACGTCACCGCATACTGAATCGGGAAACACATGTCGGTCGTGCTCAACTGCGCCAGGATGCTGCCGTCCACGAACTCCACCATGGAGTGCACGATGCTCTGGGGATGGACCACCACTTCGACACGCTCCATCTCGACCTCGAAGAGCCAGCGAGCCTCGATCATCTCCAGCCCCTTGTTGAAGAGGGTCGCGGAGTCGATGGTGATCTTTGGCCCCATTTTCCACGTGGGGTGTTGGAGGGCCTGTTCCGGGGTGACGCTCGCCAGGCTCTCGGCCCTCGTGGTGCGAAACGGACCCCCGGAGGCCGTCAAAATCAGGCGCCGCACTGCCGAGGCCCCCGCCGCGTTGCCTTCCAGGCACTGGAAGATCGCGTTGTGCTCGCTGTCCACCGGGAGGACCTTCACGCCGGCCGTGCGTGCCGCCCCCATCACCGTTTCGCCGGCCATCACGAGAATCTCCTTGCTTGCCACCGCGAGATCCTTTCCCGCCTCGATCGCGGCCAGCGCGGGGCGCAGTCCTTCCGTGCCGACAATCGCGACCAGGACGATTTCCGCTTCCGCCAATCTCGCGAGGTCCGTCAATCCCGCGGGTCCGGCATGAATTTCGCACCCGTCCGGAGCCCGCTCCGCCAACGCGGTGGCCAGGCTCTCGTCCGCGATGGCGAGGTGCCTCACGCCGAACTCTCGCGCCTGCGCGGCGAGTTCCTCGACGCGCCGGCCCGCCGCCAGCCCCACCACTTCCATCCGCTCCGGAATCTCCCGCGCCACCTTGAGCGCGCTTGTGCCGATCGATCCGGTCGATCCCAGGATCACGACCTTCTTGCGGGCGGGTGGAGATGAGGCTGACATCGTGTCTTAGAGAATCACGAGGTGGACATACAAGAACGCAACCGGCATCGCGAAGCACAGGCTGTCGATCAGGTCGAGCACGCCGCCGATTCCCGGCAGAATGCGACCTGAATCCTTCACATGCAAACTTCGCTTCAGGATCGACTCCGCGAGATCGCCCACCATCGCGGCCAGGGCGAGCAGGAAGCCGAGAATCACGACGTGATGCACGCCATCGATCCAGGCGAGGTGCTGCTTGCCGGCAAAATAAACTCCCAGCGCGCCGGCCTGCGCAAAAAACAGCGCGCCGAAGTAGCCTTCCCACGACTTGGCCGGACTGAGGTGGGGAACCGCCTTGTGTTTCCCGCACAGCGTCCCCACCAGGTAGGCTCCCATATCGGTGAACTTGGCCGCCAGGATCGCCAGCAAGACCAGCCAGAACCCGGCCTGCGCGGGTGCCCCCTCGGGCGGAAGCTGCGCGAGCCGAATGAGAAATCCGGCGAAGAGGACCGGCACGTAGACAAATCCGAAAATCGCGAGCGCCACGGCCCGCACCGAGTCATCGCCCTCGATCGGGTAGCGCAGGCGCAGGGCAAACGAGCCGATCAGCACCGTCACCACTCCCGCCATCTCCGGAAGAAAACCCTCCACCGGCAGCGCTCCGGCCAGCACCCCCCCGATCAGGACCGCGAGGAAGGCCGCGCTCACCACGGCGCCCCAAAGCCGGCATTCCCGGCCCGGTGCCTCGCGAGTCAGGTGCACGAACTCGATACTCCCCAGAAGCCCCAGCACGGCGACCAAAAGCACCAGGGCCCACATCCGGCCGCTCAGAAACACCGCCGCCACGATGCCCCAGAGGAGAATCGTGCTGGTGAACCGCGCCCGGAAGGAAGCTGCGCGGGATGGTCCCTGGCCGGGCACCGCCGCCATGTTGCAGGCATCCAACCCATTCCTCTCTTCCCCCGCAATGCCAAACCCCGGGAACTGCCCACCAAAAAAAATGCAACTTCTCTCACCACCCCCAGTTTCATCGCCCGAACCGCGAAAATCCCGCTCAATTCGAATCAAATCAACATGAAGAACACGACACGATTAGTCACCCTGATCGCCGGCGCCTGTGCCGCATTCTCCTTCTCGGCCCTGGCCGAGGAAGAAGGCAAGAAAGACGGAGCACGCCGCGGCGGCCCGGGACGCGATGGCCCAGGGGCCCGCCGCGAACTCACCGAGGAGCAGAAAGCCGAAAGGGCCAAGCGCCGCGAGGCGATGAAAGCCGCTCGCGACGCGGCTGACGCCGCCGGCAACGGCAACGGAAAGATCGACGGAGAAGAGGAGAAGGCGGCTTTTATCGCCGCGGTAAAAATCATCCTGTTCGATGCGGACGGCAATAAAGTGCTCGAAGGAGAAGAGCTCGAAAAGGCCGCGAAGTTCAAGGGCTTCAGGGGCCGTGGTCGCCGAGGACGCGGACCGGAAGGACGCGAAAGACGCGAAAGACGCGAAAGACGCAAAAAGCCCGAGAACAACAACTGAGCCCAGCTTGTAGTTGCCCAATTTTCACCCCAGACGGGAAGGGTCCGCCCTTCCCGTCTTTCATTTGCACCGGCGGAGCTCCCGCCCCCGAGGCAGAGCCGCCACCCCTCGCCGGCTCCTTACAACTCCTGCTCGATCGCCTTGAGCTCCAGGAAGAGATCCTTCCACTCCTTCTGGCGGGGCTTGATTTCCGACTGCGATTGCAGGAGCTCGCGGCGGACCACTGCGAAGAGCCCTGCGTATTCTCTGAAAAACTCCCTCACCCCTTCCCGATACTCGCGGCTCAACAGTTCGGAAAACGTCTCCCGCGACCGCGAAACGCGTTCTCCAAACCACTTCACCAGTTCCACGCCGCTGCGCTGCGACTGCACCACCCCGAGGGCTCCCAGGACGATTGCGAAACTTATCGAAAGCCACGAGTAGGGATGCAAGGCAAGGGCTCCCAGGACACCCCCCACCGAGAGGGCCAGGAGGGTTCCCATCACGAAGCGCTGCATCCCGCGCCGCCGGGCGTCCAATTGCATCTGGAGCAGCCCGCGCAGTTTCAGTTTCGCAACGCTCTGCCGCGCCGCCCGCGCCATGCGCTTCACAAAGTACCGCCGGGCCCCCTCCCGATCAATCACTCCCCCATCCAGCCCGGGAGGATCCACCCCGATCTCACTCTCGATGCGTGGGAGGACCTCTTCCCAGTGGCTCGCACAAAGATCGTGCAGCTCCCCGGCCTCGTTCTCCGCCAGCTCTCCGATCGCCTCCTCGATGGCCACGCTCAGGGCCTTCTCTATTTCGGAGGGACTATCATCGCGCCGGAAAAGCGCTTTGAGGCTCGGCCACAGGTCCATCTTTTTCCGCAGGAGTTCCAGGGCCATCTCGCCTTCCTTCACGAAGACCTCCCCCAGAGCCACCAGCTTCTCCTCAAATTCCGACCCGTAGGCATCGCGATGGTGGTCGACCTGCGTCTCCAGGTCGCGCAGGACGCGGAACTTCTTCTCGGTGGCATCGGAAGACGAATCAATGCGGTCCTCGATCCGCCGCAGAACGCTGCTGGTCGCGTCCCTCACGTCACGGAGGACCTGCCGGCGGGCCGGAGAGTTCGTCACAACCTTCGAGATGAAGGACTCCAGTTCGGGATACCCGCTCGCCCTCCACACCTTCTCCTGGAACGGTTCCTTCCGCTTGGCTTCCAGAGCGAATTTCCCCGACACCGCAAAGAGATCCGGCACCTCATCCATTTTCTGCCGGGCCAGCTGCCGGATGTGCTCCATGATGATGGCGAGCTCATTCTCGTCGCGCAGGTCTTTCTGCTGAAGCACAAAGGCCACCTTCCCGCGAAGTTCCTCCGGAAAGCGCGAAATGAAATCCCACGTCGCGGCACCCCACGGATTGCTCACCGGGAAGACGAAGAGCACCAGGTCCGCCACTGGCAGAAAGCGCTCCGTGATGGCCTGGTGTCCGCGAATCACGGAATTCGTCCCCGGGGTGTCCACGATGTTGAAATCGCTCAGGAAATCGATGGGACGATAGCGTTCCTCCAGAACCTCCGTGATCTCATCGTCGTGCTCTTTCTCTCCGTAGCGGTACCACAGGACCCGTTCGGTCGCCGGGAGGACATGGACCTCGCACAGCTCTTCTCCGAACAACCCGTTGATGAGGGTCGATTTGCCGGCATTGACCTCCCCGCACACCACGAAGAGAAACGGGTTCTCCAATCCCTGCAGCAAATCGCTGTCCTCCCCATAGCCGTTCAACTCCACCCCGGTGGTCCGGGCGAGCTGGCGGGCGTCGTTGACAACTACTGCGAGTTTCTGGCGCGTTGCGAAGTAGCGCTCTCCGAACATTTACGCGGACATGGGACTACCGGGACCGTGCTCCGGCCTTCTGAGAAAGCAATTGCGAAACGGTCACGAACTTGAAGCCCTTGGCAAGCAAACCATCCAGGGTGGCCGGCATCGCTTCCACCGTCGGGGCGTGCAGGTCGTGGGCCAGAACGATCGACCCGTTGGAGGTCCCGGCGAGAATACGGCTTTTCACCACGCTGACGCCCGGCCGCTGCCAGTCGCGCGGATCGACCGCCCACATGATGGTCGGGTAGCCGAATTTCTGCATGATCATCTCGCGCTGCCTCTGGTAAAGCGCTCCGTAGGGAGGGCGCATGGTGCGCGGCTGGACTCCGGTGGCCCGCGCGATGGCAGTCCGCGCCCTCGTCATCTCGCTGATCACCTGCGCGTCGCTGAGGGGCTTCAGGTTGCGATGGGTATAGGTGTGGTTCCCGACTTCGTGGCCCTCCGCCACGATCCGCCGCGTGAGATGCGGATACATATCGACGTTCCTGCCGATCACGTAAAACGTTGCCTTGATATTGCGCAGGCGAAGAATGTCAAGCAGGCGCGGGGTGTTGTTACGGTGCGGACCATCGTCGTAGGTCATCGCGATGTAGGGCTGAGTCGTGAGACCCCGCGAATGTGTCACGCCCACTTCGCCACCGAAAGTGGAAGGCAGGTTTATGTCCGGGTTGCGACGCTGTGTCCGCGAGTAGTAGGGCGAGCGGTAGGAGGTGTTCGCAACGGTCGAGACATTTCCGTTGGTGGTCTTCTCCTTCTTCACAGCCGCGCAACTGCTCAGGGCCATGGGCACAACAAGGACGAAGAGCGGAAGAATACGGGAATTCATTGGTAAGTGAGCGAGCGCCGGGGGAACAAATCGGCGAGGATATTTATCGTTTTCGCTCGGGCCTGTCACGCCTTACTTCCCGCGGGCCTCCCCCGGGTTATCCACAAAGCGCTCCAGAATCGGCCCCAGCGCCTCAATCCGCCCCGCAGGCCAGAATTCCCGGGCTGTAATAATTGCCGTGTCGAGCGAACGGTGCGCCGGCCAATCGGGGACCGCCGGGATCTTGTCCACCGCCCGCGCCACGATGCGTTGCGCCACCAGGGCGTTGGCTTGCAGGTGCCCGATCACGGCCTCCACGTTGACCTCCTCGTCCTTCCAGCAGTCGTAGTCGGTGACCATGCACAGGGTCGCGAGGGCGATCTCCGCCTCGCGCGCCAGCTTTGCTTCCGGCAGGTTCGTCATGCCGATCACGTCGAATCCGAGCTGCCGGTTCACCTCGCTTTCCGCCCGGGTCGAAAAGGCCGGACCATCCATGTTTACGTAAGTTCCGCCAAAATGGACCTCAAGGGTATGCTCCTCGAGAGCGGACTCTAACAGAATCCGCCGGAGGGGCGCACTGGTCGGCTCTCCGAAGGAAATGTGGGCTGCGATTCCCCCTCCAAAGAAGGTGTGGTGCTCCCGGCGGCTGGTGCAATCGAAGTACTGGTCCGGGATCACGATCGAGCGCGGGGCGTACTCTTCCTTCAAGCTCCCCACCGCCGTGACGCAGATTATCCAGCGAACCCCCAGGGAGCGCAGGGCCCAGATATTGGCGCGGTGATTGATCTCGTGAGGGAGAAGGCGGTGTCCTCTCCCGTGGCGGGGAAGAAACCAGACTGCCCGCCCTTCCAGCCTTCCGCCAATGAGGGCCTCGGACGGTTCCCCGTAGGGAGTCTCCACCGAGCGCTCCCCGGCCTGCGCGAAGCCCTCCATTTCATACAGTCCGCTCCCACCGATGATCCCGATCGAATCCTCCATGGCCGTCTCTGTAGCGGCGGCGGACGGCGCCCGCAAGCCGGTCGTCCCGCCGGAATCTTCCCGTCCCGCGAAAAGTTCGCCTCTGCCCCGGTCCGGCGCGCCCTGCGGGCTTCCCGAGCACCCGCTTCTCTGGCAATTTGGGAAACCGAATCCGGACGCGCTTCATGCCTTCCCCGCCCAGCTCCATTCCCACGACATCGAAACGCCGGTCCGGCCCGCTCCGCAGGGCCTGGTGGATCGGCGCCCTTCTCACCATCCTGGTGGCCGGGGTGGTGAGCTCCCAACGCACAAGGAGCGCGATCCCAGGCGGGCCCGCGCCGCCGCCGAGCGTGTGCGCCCGCCCCTGACGCGGGATCTCGAGGCGGTGGGTCTCAAGTTCGGAGGGCCGGTCTTCCTCCGCATCTTCAAGGAGGAACGGCAACTCGAACTCTGGGTCCAGGTGCCGGGCCGCAGGACCTTCAAGCTCTTCCGGACCTACCGCATTGCGGCCATGTCCGGAACCCTGGGGCCGAAGCTCCGCGAGGGTGACCGCCAGGCGCCCGAGGGGTTTTACTTCGTCCCTCCCGCCAGGATGAATCCCAACAGCCGCTTCCATCTCTCCTTCGACCTCGGCTTTCCCAACCACTACGACCGCGCCCACGGCCGTAACGGCTCCTTCCTCATGGTCCACGGAAATCGCGTTTCGATCGGTTGCTTCGCCATGACCGACCGAAAGATCGAACAGATCTACACCCTCTGCGACGCCGCGCTCAGAAATGCGCAGCCCTTTTTCCGCGTCCATGTCTTTCCCTTCCGCATGACCGCCGAGCGCATGGCCAAGGCCCGGGGTCACCGCTGGGAAGCCTTTTGGAAGAACCTCAAGACCGGCTACGACGCCTTCGAGAAAACCAAAGTGCCACCAAATGTGATCGTGAAGGAGAACAGATACGTTTTTGACTAGGGAAGTGTTCAGTATTCCGTGTTCAGATTGGACGGAACCGGCAACCCACCTTCGGATCCGGTTCGGATACAGAACCGTCTGAATACTGAATACTGAATACTGAATACTGAACACCGAACACCGAACACCGAACACTGAACACTGAACACTGAATACTGAACACTAGCTACCCCGTCTCCGGCATGAAGGTCGGCATCGTGATCCCTCCGAACGGCTTCGTCTCCCCCCGCACCTGTGCCACGTGTATCTCGCAGTTCCGGGCGCCCCAGGCATAGAGAGCGGCCACCAGCTTCTCGGCCCGGCCCGGAACGAGGAAAACTGGCTGCCGCTCCGGCATCGCTGTCAATTGAGCGTGGATCAATGCCAGGGCGGCCTCCTCGCTGCGCATCACCCCGGGCCCCAGCATGCAACTTCCCGGGTGATCGATCGAGACCAGGAAGCCCTCCAGCCCGTCGTCGCCCTCGATCACGAACACCCGCCAAACTCCCTGCCGGTTCTCGAGGAAGAACCGGTAATCCTTCGTCCGGCGAATCCCGCTGACGCCTTCCTCCAGGGCGACCAGGGCGTCCGCGTCTTCCGGAGTGGCGGCCCGCACCGCGCCCGCCCCCGCCGGCGCCTCGGGTCGACCCTTCTCGACGGGCAGATACATGTCCTGGTAAATCTCCCGCGGCACGAAACCCGCCCGCGTGTAGAGCGAAAACGAATCGAGATTCATCGCACTCGACACCAGGCGCACCGGTTTGCCCTCCGCCCTCCGGACGATCTCGTCGAGGAGTTCCCGCCCCACGCCCCGGCCGGCGAAGTCCGGGTGCGCATTCATGATCCCGAGCGACATGTGGGTCTCCCGCGGATGAAAAAAGCACGATCCCATCAAGCGCCCGCTCCCTTCCTCTTCCCCCACCAGGCAACAGCCCGGGTCGAGTGCTTCGTAGACTTCGGGAAAGACCCGGCACCCCGAGAAATCATCCCGCTGGAAGATGGACCGGTTCAGGTTTTTCTCGTACCACCCGTTTGTGGATGCGTGAATCAACTCCGCCACCGCATCCCACTCCTCCTCGCGTAGCCCACGAATCCTCATCGGCTCCCACTATTCCCGACTCGCCGCGAAGTGCAATCTTCACCCACGGCTTTTCAAATCGCCATCTCAGCGCTTTGATTGCCCGATTTCATGCTCCCTCTCACCCGCTACGAACAGCTCCATCGCCTCCGCCACGGCACCTTCGACGTCCTCATCGTGGGGGGCGGAATCAACGGCGCCGTCTCGGCCGCCGCCCTGAGCTCCCGGGGACTCAAGGTGGCGCTGGTGGACGGCGGCGACTTTGCGGGCGAGACCAGTTCCGCCTCCTCCTGCCTGGTGTGGGGAGGCATCAAGTACCTGCAGTCCTTCGAATTCCGGCTGGTGCGCAACCTCTGCCGCTCCCGCAACACCCTCATGCAGGCCTATCCCACCCAGGTTCCGGAGGTCCGCTTTCTCGCCGCCCTCGATCGCGAGGCCCCGCACCGTCCCTGGCCCATCTTCGCCGGGACGTGGCTCTACTGGCTCATCGGGCAAGCCTTCACCCGCAAGCCGGGCTACTGGTCAAAGCGGGTCCTCCGCGAACGTGAGCCGGTGCTCGCCATGAACTCCATGCGGGGGGCCGTGGCCTACTCCGACGCCTTCCTCCCCGAGGGCGATGCGCACTTCGTCTTCGGATTCATCAAGCGGGCCTGGGAGCGCGGTGCCCTCGCGGTCAACTACACCCGCGCCCTCGAAGGCAAGGTCTTCGACCGGATCCATCACACTGAAGTTCACGACCAAACCACCGGCGACACCTTTTCGGTCAAGAGCCGGGCCGTCATCAACGCCAGCGGTCCGTGGGCGGACCGCTTCAATGCCGATCGCGATGTCACGACCGCCAGCCGTCTCATCTTCTCCAAGGGCATCCACCTCGTCGTTCCCCAGATCACCGATTCGAACCGCATCCTCACCTTTTTCGCCGCCGATGACCGGCCGTTCTTCGTTCTTCCCATGGGCGACCGCTCCTGCATCGGCACCACCGACACGCGTGTGCCCACCCCCGAAACGGAGGTCACCGACGAGGATCGGGAATTCGTTCTCAACAACATCAATCGCTACCTCCGGACCACTCTGACACGCAGCGACATCGTGAGCGAGCGTTGCGGGGTGCGGCCCCTCGTGGTGGAACGCACCCCCACCGATGACACGGACTGGACCCAACTCTCGCGCAAGCACGTCCTCGAGAGCGATCGCCGGCAACGCTACCTCACCATCTTCGGCGGCAAGATCACGGACTGCGTGAACGTGGGCGAAGAAGTCTGCGAAGAACTCGAGGCGATGGGAATCGTCGGCCCCCGCAGCATCAAGCGCTGGTTCGGCGAACCGTCCCGGATCAGTCGCCGCCGCTTCCTCAATCGCCTCAACCGGACCGCTACCGGTCTCGATGGCCCCGCCCTGTGGCGGCGCTACAGCCGCGATGCCTTCCTTCTCCTCAAGCGCCTCCAAAATGACCCCGGGGAAGCCCGCGAACTCCTGCCCGGCACCGGCGTCCTCGAGTGCGAAGTCCGCCACGCCGCCGCCCACCAGATGGTCGTCACCCTCGAAGATTTCTTCCGCCGCCGCACCCTCTTAGAGATGATCCGCGGCCGCAATTTCCTCCTCAATTCGAAGGGCGCGAAGGAGATCTGCGGCCTCCTCTTCGGACCGACCGCGAAAGACCATTGGAAGGACTACGAAGCGCAGTGATTCGGAGGGAGCAGCCCGCCTACCCAGCCAAGTGATCCCCGCCCCCATCCCGCCTTTACATTCGGCTGCCCCGCATCCTAATCTCCCCCCTCCGCGGAGAGGTGGCTGAGTCCGGTTTAAGGCACACGACTCGAAATCGTGCGTGGCAGTGATGTCACCCTGGGTTCGAATCCCAGTCTCTCCGCCAGTTTCCCCTGAATATCAGTCATTTAAGGCCGATTTCGTTTTCGCCACTCTAGTTTTTCGATTTGTCGATTTCTGCATCGAACTGCGGGCAATTGCGGGCAATACGGGCAACCACTGGGCAACACTTCCCGCACTGAATGTTGGAAGCGCCTCACGCGCAAGGAGGGACTCCTGGGACCCCCGACCGAGCGACGAGCGGGGGGTAGGGGGACCTTCGCGGACGAATTTCCCCGCGGGTTCCACGCCAAATACGGTACACACGCACACAGAGAGAGAGACTGCCGTTTCCTGGGTGACCGTATCGAGCGCGCAGTATTCTTGCAGTGACTCACGAATCTCCGCCCGCTCGACTGGCTTGGTTGTCCGGTGGCACGATCTCAGAGACTCCACACTGTCCCAGCCAGAACAGTGACCGGTGTTCACGAAGGTAATCCCAGCACAATTCTTTGAGTGGACAGGTATCTGGGCTCGTGCAGTGTGGTGACCTTGGCGCATGATTCCTCCACTAAGAAAACACCTTCCTCTCCCATTTGCTTCGGATCTTGATCCGGGCCAATTTGAGGATCTTTGTCGGGACATAATGAAGAGGGAGCCCGGCGTGGCCGGAGCGGAATGTTACGGGAAAAATGGTCAACTTCAACGCGGCATCGACATCATCATCACTCGGGAAACAGGCGGGGTTGATGTTGCACAGTGCAAAAACCACGTCGAGTACGGAGACGACAAACTAGTTAAGGCGTGTCACAGCCATCCCATAGACTGAGGTATTAATGGGTGGCTGGCGGCCGATCCCACCTAGGATCGGCCTGATGAAAAAACAAAAACCAGCCAATTCGAGATTCCCCGTCCTGACCCAGGTTTGCAAGCT
>CAUZKZ010000141.1:0-11326 GCA_963580345.1 Verrucomicrobiia bacterium
GAACCCGTCTCGGCCAGCCCCGCCATCAGCCAAGGCCAACTCTTCATCCGCTCTCACAAAGCTCTCTACTGCATCGGGAAGAACTGACCCGCAATCCCCATCCCGACGGAACTGAAACCTGGCAAGTCCGCGAATCGGCGGCGGACCACTCTCCCACCCGCCTCGCCCGCCTGCGGGTCACCTTCACGCCGTGACCGCACCCGAGGCGTGGGCGAACGACGTTGAAATACCGGATCTTTGGGTCGGCGGAGTTTTTTGACCATCCGGGGCTCTTGTCTTAGATTTGAATCATCTGCGATTTTACCGTCTCAACGGCGTGGTGTCCGAAAATTGAATCGTCGGTATTTCATGCGGCAGCGCGCGAAATGTTGGTCGAAGCAATCCGCCAAGGCGCTGGTGTCATCGCCCCGTAGTGTCCCAAATGTCGGACGACGCTCAAGCCGCCCTCCTGTAGTGGTTTAGGAGCCCGCCGAGTCTAGATTCTCGAACGACTATTTCCCCGCCATGCGCCGTTCCCGCTGACGCATCGATCAGTCGATTGTCTAGGCCCTGATGGTTCCGCTCCCGGTGGTAGTGCTCGACGAACTGCTTCACCGCTGTTCTCAACTGCCGCTCCGAGAAGAAGATCATTCGGCTGAGGCACTCCTCCTTGATCAACCGGACGAAGCGCTCGGCGAAGGCGTTTAGGTTCGGGCTCCGAGGCGGAGTGCGAACCACTCTCACGCCTGATGCCTTCAGGATAGAACGAAATTCCTTCGTGAACCGCGGGTCGCGGTCAGTGATCAAGTAGCGCTTGCCCAGCAGGAAGCCGTCGATTCCGTCCGTGGCGTTTCTGGCGATCTGTTCCATCCAACTCCCATTGGGCTCGGGGATAATTCCCAGAATCTGGACCCGACGGGTCGCAAGCTCGATGGCGAACAGGACGTGATAGCGGACGAGCGTCCGTCCCAGCCAGAGCTCAACCGTGAACATGTCCGACGCAGCTATGACCTCCCAGTGCGCCTTCAAGAAAGTATTCCACGACATGCCTCGACGTCGCGTCGGGCTGGCTCGATCCCTTTATCCGCCAGAATGCGGGCGAGGGTCGTGCGTCCGACCTAATGGCCGAGATTGGAGAGGGCTCCCTGGATTCGCGTGTATCCCCACGACGGGTTCTCCCTCGCCATCATCACAACCAGCTTCGCGATCTCCGCCGCGACCGGAGGCCGACCGATGCACCTTCGGCTCCCATCGTACTTCTTGGCGACAAGCTGGCGATGCCAGCGCAGCAACGGGTCCGGAGTGACGAGCGAGCCGACCTCCCGGAGTACGCACCGGCAGACGAGCTTGGCCTTCACCGCCAAGCGTCGGTGCTCGGCGTCGGTGAAGCGGAGCCGCTTCGGTCCGAGCCGATCTCGCAGAACGCGGTTTTCCTCCCGCAGGTAGTCGATGATCGCGGCCTGCTCCCGGTTAACCCAATGGGCCAAAGCCGACAGCACCAGATGAAATGGATGGATGAACATGGCCCAGAATAGGCCGAAATTGGGGCGATCCACAGCAGAGCAACCCGCTCATCCTCAATGTCTCGAGCGTCGTCTGGATTTTGGGACACTACGCGGGAGTTTTCAGGACCCACAGGATCTGATCGGTCCTAGTGGTCCGGTGTGGTCGAGCCAAGAAAAAATCCCCACCTCATGTCGGGAAAAGCTGCCGAAGAACGGAGTTGCCCAATCAGCCCCGTCCGCTTTTGCCTGAAGCGGACGTGGGCAAAAATCCATTCGACCGAACTGTTGGCTCTGCTCCTAGTTGTCGGTCCCGGACGATGACTCAGTCCAGTGCCCCGACTCGTAGATATCCCCGTTGGATTCGAAGATTCCGTCACTGTAGAGGAAGGTGCCCAGGTCGAGGGGAGAGGTCGCCCAATCCCAGGTCTTCCTGCCCCAAGTCTCCACGGTCTCCACGGCATCCACATAATAGAAGAGCCCCTTAGAATTCTGCACCTGGTTTAGCTGGCTCTCTCGCATCGTGATCAGTTCCTGATTCCCGGAAACCTCCGCGCTCTCCAGGTTCAATTTCGCCCGGGCCAGGGTCTCCTCGTAGGACGGGTGTGCTTCGTCGTTATAGAGGCGGGATGCCGCGCCGGTCATCATTCCGTCCTTGAAGTTACCCCCGGACGCCACAGCTGCCAGGCCTCCCACGGTGGACGCCAGAGCCACCCTCGTCATCATGTGTTCCGGCCCTTTGAAGCGAGCTTCGATCTGCGGAGAGGCCGCCTGGGTCACCGCCGCGGCTCCGAAGCCTTCAAAGAAATCGTTCCCCATGCCCACCGATCTAAATCCACCCACCACGCCGTGCGCGAACACCTTCTCCAGGGATCCGGGCGCCCACCCATAGGCCATCGACATGTCCCCCACCGCCGAAAAACCGGCCTGCGTCCACATCGAGACAAACCCGATGCGAAACGCGTCACTGGGAGTCGCCCCTTCAAGATAGGCGTGCCCCGCTTTCATCGCGCCGGACTTCAGCAGGCCAACCGCAATACTATCGGAAGCGCTTCCGAATCCCGCCCCGCCTCCCGCCGTGAGGACGGTGATGATCGCCTGCCCGGGGTTTCGTTTCACCCAGCGACTGACCTCTCGTTGCGGAAGAAAGAGGAGCTTCCCGACCGGTCCCAGCGCCCGCTCGGCCTCCCGCGCCAACTTGTCGAAGACCTGGAGATGAAGATCGGCAACTTTGCTCACCACCTTCTTCGCGGCGTTCCACACGCGCTTGACCACCGAACACAGACCGAAGATGAACCCGCTCGGGTCCTCCAGGGAAAGGGGATTGTTCAGGACATAGCTGTAGCGATTGTAACTCTGCGTGTTTTGCGGAGCCTGCACAAAGGGATCCGGGCTCAGGAAACGCCCGAGCAGGGAATCATAGGTACGCCCCCGCATGTGAACCAATCCGCTCGCATCGAGCGACCGGTGGCCGGTGAATCCCTCCCCGGCAAATGCGGCCCCGAGATCGACCTGCCCAACGGTAGCAGGCGTCCAGTCCGGGTCGCGGCGGCGACCGAAGGCGTCAAAGCTCATTTCCGCCTCCAGGGAACCCGCCTCATTCGAGATCGCCACCACCGAACCGAGGTGATCCCGGTGCAGGTACTTCATGGCCCCGCTCGATCCCGCGGCCTCCTCGACCACTTCGTAGACCGCGACAATCTCTTCGCCCGCGCGGATCGAATGCCGGTGTTTCACCCGGTCAGGCGCCGCGCCATTCGCAGGGAGACCAACGTCATAGAAGTGGGTCCGGTCGTAGAGGTCACCCACATGCACCACTCGTTCGCCGTGCCCGCCAATCAACTTGGCGGTCACGATCAATTGTCCATCGGTCCCGTAACGGAGGTTCGTGAAATCGCCCGTCGCAACCTCTTCGATGTAGACCGGCTTGTTGTGACCGCTATAGGCTATAACCTGTCCGTTGCCCGCAGTTCGATTGCCATTCGCATCATAACTGTAGGTTGAATTCACGACGCCACTGATGGTCGTCACGGCGTGCGGCGATGCCCCGTTCTGACCATAGGTGTAGGTCCCCACATCCGACTTCGAGGTAATATTGCCGGCGTTGTCGTAGGACATACTCAGGCTGGACACTCCATTCAGAGCGCCCCCCGTGACCCGATTCAAATTGTCGTAGGTGAAGACTTCACTGACAGCCACTCCGCCCGCCAGAACCGCTCCGCGACTGGCCAGGTAGCCGAGTGCGTCATAGTTGAAAGCCGCGTCCTGGATCGACTCGTTCGTCACTCCGTTCACCGCTCTCGTGCTGGTCTTGAATCCCCGATCCGCACTAAACGTCTCCTCGGCCTCCACGCCGTTTCCAAGGGTCCAGCCCACCAGACGATCCTCATGATCGAAGGCGGTCGCGCTCCAGAGCAGGGCCCCCGTCCCCGCGTTCCTGACCGCCGAAATCGCCCCGGTCCACGCATACTTCCGGCTCGCTGCGAACCCGGTCGGATAGGTCAACTCCTCGAGGCGGCCGAGGTCATCAATACTCTGCTCCAGGGTAAACACCTCCCCGTCCACCGCCTCATGAATCTCCCGCAGGCGGCCCAGATCGTCGTAGGCAAAGGATCGACTGCTCCCCTTCATGGTATTGCTGACGGATGCCAGCAAACCAATGGAACGCCCCGGCGCGAGGTCCCAGGTCCAGACGTCCACCCCGTCCGCCGTCGTCTTGGTCGATACTCTCCCAAGCAGATCGTAGGTCGTCGTTTCGACCTGCCCCTTGGCGTCCGTCTTCATAGTCCGCTCGCCGAGGGCATTATAAACGAAGCGCACCTCCCCCGTGCTCGGATCAGTGATTCGCACCGGACTCCCTCGCCGATTGTATTCAGCTGTCACGGTGACCGGCCCCGTGATGGTCTGCACCGGATTCCCATCGGCATTGTACTCGGTGCGGACAGTGGTATTGCGGGCATCTTTCACCTCCACAACGTGGTCCAACGCATCCCGCAGAACGGTCCGCGATTGGTTCTTCTCGTTGATGAAAGTTCGCGTCCGCCCGTTGTAAATCGTCCGCCGAGTCGCTCCATCGGGAAGAGTTTCCAGCGTCTGCCGGCCCAGGGCATCATACTGGGCCACGGTCCATTGGGGCGCATCGCCCGGAAAGTAAGGACGAGACGTACGGGATCCCCAGCCCCGCGAGTCATACTCGTTATCCTGGTAAAGGAGGCGCCCCTGGAGATTGTAAGTGACCAGGCGCACAACCCGATCCAGCGCATCGTAATAGCGAATCGCCGGCAATTGACCGTCAGTGTATTTCACCTCCCGATAGACCGCGTTGGGAGCCTCACCAGGTGCCGCCCAGAAACGAGCAATGGCACTGTAGTGGCTGCTCGGTTGCTGGGTCAGCCTCAGCGAGCCGAACCCATCGTATTCATGGTGCGTCACCAGGCCGTTCTCCTCGCGCCGCGAGGCTGTCCGCTCGAGGACGGGATGCTGGGTGTCGACTTGTTGGTGCCCGAGCGCATTGGTTTTTGCCACGGCGCGGTTCTGCCGAAAGTCGAAGAATTGCCACTGCGTCCGGGGGGCGAATCCATGGCCACTCGTCTCCGTGCTGACCACGTTTCCAAACTAATTGCGTTCATAGCGTCGCCGGACTTCGAACTCGGTTCCCGGTTCCTCGACCTCTTCCTTGAGGTGGCCCGTCATCGGGTCATAGGAAAAAGTGGAGTGCCGTGTGATGCTGTCTCCACCCGCGCCGTTCTTCACGGCGGTCACCTCGGCCAGCCGCCCGATTTCCCAGTTGGCCTCCGCATTGTTCCAGACGTTCACAAACGCCTGCGACCACTCTTCCCCGTAGTCGATCTGGCTGCTCGTTACATTCCCGTAATCATCGTAGGTGAACGAGGTGGCGGACTGTCCGAGAAAGGCCCCGGAAAGATCCCAGCGCGTCTCCGTCATTCTACTCGTGTACGAAAACCAACTTACCGGAACATTGGGGACGTAACCTACGAGGGCGTAGTCACTTTCCTGTTGAGTGATCGTCTGCGCCCCGGAAACGCTCACCACCTTTTCCGGCAACCCGACCAGGGGGTAATCCTGCCGGTAGGTCGTGGTGGTAACGATCCCGGTTTGCTCGTCCGTGATCGACCTTCTACGAAAGCCGAGATTTCCCTCGCCGCTCGTCCCATTGCGCAATCCCCGGTAGCGATAGCTCCGGACAAACTGCCCTCCGATTCCGTTATCGGTCCGAACCTCCTTCACGACCCGGCTGCCATTAACGACATCGATCATCCCGGAGCCGGGATCCGCGACCTCGATTGCATAGGTCCCGTCTCCCTCGTTCAGGCGCGCGTAGTCGAGTTCGATCGCGGCACCGCCCGTGGGCTGCACCTTGACCAGCAGATCCGCCCCCCCGGCCTGATTCAACCAACAGCGCGGACCGTTCGCGCTTCCATCCACGATGTCATCCACTCCATCACCATTGATGTCGATGAACAGAACGCCCGGCACATTCAAGGCGATCGGAGATTGCTGCACTGAATTCGCCAAAAGCTCCCGGAAGCCATGCCCAACATTCCGCCAGGCCCGGCGCTGCATGAATGGCTGGTCGGTCGCGAGCAGGATATCGAGGAGCCCGTCCCCATTGAAATCGAGGAAGCGCGCACCCTCGGTGGCGTCCGCGGGAAGCACAAACGAAGTCCAACCGGCGCCGGTGTTGAGAAATCCCTCCCGCGCCGCGATATCGAGGAGCCCGTCCCCATTGAGATCCTGGAGCCCCGGTGTCAGCGTGAAATCGACCGGAGGAAAGAAGCGCCGGTCCGCGCTGCGACTCCACCCCTGCCCCGTGTTCAACCACACCCGGCGAATCTCATCTCCGCCGATATCGATACTCTGAAGGAGATCCGGCAATTGATCTCCATTGGCATCAAAGAGGCGCACCCCATTGTCGCCGAGGCTTTCATTCACAAGCGGAACCGGCAGGAACCAATCGAGATCAGCAGCCGCGCTCCATCCGCTCCCGGTATTGAGCAAGGTGACACGCTCCGCCATTCCGCCAGCCGACTCGTAGGCAAAGATGAAATCCGGCAGGCTGTCCCCGTTGAGATCGCGCACCTGCACCGCCTCCCCCCTGCTCGAACCGGTCGATTTCAGGGCCCCCGGCGGGGCATACTCTGGCGCAAGCTCCCAACCGGTGGGAGTGGCGAGGTAGGCCCTGGTCTCAAACGTGCCGCCATCGCGAACCGCATGAAGAATGTCGGCCTGTCCGTCGCGGTTGAGATCCACCAGCAACGTTCCGTTCGGATTACCGGCCGCATCAGTGACTCCGACCGGCAGGGCCTGTGCCGTCCCGCCCTGCCAACGCGCCGCTCCGTCCCGGGTCTGAAGCAGGTAGGTCGAGGTTACGCCAGGACCGGATCCCTGCGCGCGCACGTAGTCCAGCAAACCGTCGCGATTGAGATCGAGGAAGCGGATCCCAAGGTCCGCTCCGCCCGCCCCAACAAGCGGTGCCATCGGGCAAAAGCTGTCGTCCTGAACCCACTGCACGTGATCGGCCGCCTCTCGTTTGGCGTAACGGAAGGTCAAAGGTGCGCGCTGTCGACCGTCGGCTCCCGTTTCCGTGATCCGGTTCAGGGTCGTCCGCTGGCTCAGGCTCTCCTGATTCTCGAGCGCACCGAAGAAGTTGAGCCCATAGTTGAAAGTCATACTGACGAAACAACTGGTAGGCAGATTCCCGGTCCGGTCTTCGATCGAAGCGACCGGCCAGGTGAGCACCCCGTCACGCGGAAACTCGTCCGCACCAACCTGGTAGGGAGGCGCTGCGTAGTCCTGGAGTACACGATAGTGCTCGATGAGGCCGCTCTTGGTCCAAACTTCGAATGAGGTGGGGCCATTCAGGTGACGTCCACGGGAGTAGATTCTCGAGAAGGCATTCTGCTCGGTGCGGTACTCCGTTCCATCCGCGCCATACTCGCCATTCACCGCGATGAGTCGCTGCCCATTGAGGTAAAAGACGTCGTTCTCATCAAAGTCCGCGCCATCGACAAAGCCGTCGGTCACCAGGGTCGTTGGCCCCCGCGTGATCACTCCGTATCCACCGAGCATCCATCCCTGGCCGAGGATGCCGCTCACATTATTGCTGTTGTAGCTCAGACTCAGTTCCGGCTGCACTCCCCCGGCTCCGCCCGGCAAACTGACGGGCAATGAATAGCGCGCGGCGCCATTGTCTCCCACATCGAACTGCCCCTGTGTGGCACCCACCACGTAGTCGGTGCTCGAGGCCCGGCACGAGTGTGGATCGAGGGGATGGGTTCCGTCCTGGAACTCCTGGAAGTTCGTCCGACCATCAAAATCGAAGTCCTCACTCTGGTGATCGCGAACTTGCTGGAACAGCCCGGTCCCGCCGGGCAGGTATCCGAAGTAGCGGGTCTCCCACGCATCATCGATATTGTTCCCATTGCCATCCGTCACCACCACAGGAGCCGGATGGACAGGCGAGGGCGACACGATCACCGGGAAGGCCGACCTGCGAACCGTTTGCAGATCCACGGAGGTCCATCCATTCGAGACGTTGACGTCAAGCGCGCCCCAGAAGAAGAGAGCTCCATCCTGGCGGAGAGCGAGACTGTAGTCCTGCGCGGCTGCGATTGCCACGACCTGTTGCAACCCTGGAACGAGGGCCGGGGTAGCGGTCGAAATCCCGGTTCCATTCCCCAGCTGCGACTCTCCGTTTGCCCCCCAGGAAAGCACCCGTCCATCTTCGCGCAGAGCCAACGCGTGGGCCCGCCCCGCCGCGATCGCCGTGACACGCTCGTCGAGGATCACCGTAATCGGTGCGTTGCGATCTTCCCTGCTCCCATCGCCGAGCTGCCCCTCCTCGTTCCGTCCCCAGGAGTGGATCACCCCGTCCTGATCGAGCGCAAAGGCAAAGCCCCCCATCTGCGAGGCCACTACGGCCGACACCGGGTTCAAACCCGGCACGCGAACCGGCGTGCTGACTTCGAGTTCATGCCCCAATCCCAACTCGCTGCGACCGTTGCCCCCCCAGGCATAGACCTCGCCCGCCGTTGTCAGCGCGAAAGTGCTGCGCTGCGAAGTTCCAAACCGGAACAGATCGCTTTCCGTCCCGTAGTCGATTTGCTTGCCGGCAAAGGTGCTCACGCCACCGAAGACGAGGTTCGCAACATTGGAGAGGCCCACGACCGCAGGGGTGGCCACATCGTTGAGATGCCCGAGGCCGAGATTCCCGTCCGGATTGCGGCCCCATGCTTTCAGGTCGCCGTTCCCGTCCAGGGCGAAGGCAAAATCGTAGCCGGCAAAGAGTTTCTCGACATTCGCAAGCCCGCTCACCGGCAGGATCGAGTTGGCGGGCGAGCTTCCCAGTTGCAACCCCGCCTCCCCGTGCCCCCAGCGCACCACCGTCCCGTCAGGCTTGAGCACAAGTCGATAATCCGCACCGGCGGCCACCTGCGGAGAGTTGGCAAGACTCACCAGTTGAAACGGCGGTGTCCCGTCACGCGTCTCCCACACCCGACCCTGCGTATCGAGGAAGATCGCGGCATCGAGACTGAGGGCCACCGAGGCCACCGACACCCCGGCCCCGCCGGCAAACGTCACAGACCGCGCCTCGCCGACGAAGGGCTCGAATTGCTCGGCAGTGAGCGGAGGACTCGTCGTGTTGTATCCCAGCTGGCTGCGCGTATTGAGCCCCATGGAAAACGTGTTCCCATCATCGAGTGCGGCCCAGAACAAGTTCTCATTCACCGCGAGCTTTCTTGCCTGCACATCTCCGAGGTAGGTCTTCTGCAACGGCCCAAAGGTTCCGTTTTCCTCCGCCACCACCTTGAGGATTCGCGCTTCACCCAGAGGAACATCGATCGTCTGCCCGGGGAGAACCGAGAGACTATCCTGGTCCGGTGTCGAGCCGTCATAAGTGTAGAGATAGCGCGTCACCTCGGCGAACGTCGGGGCCTGCAACTGAATGCTGTCCTGATCCTGCGAGAGCACCACGAACGACGTGTGCGGACTGCGCGTCAATTCCACCAGGGCCTGGAACTCCACCGCTCCCGGCATGGCCACCGGATCGGCAAAGGCCGCCGAGAAGCGGATCCGTCCACTCGCATCGCTTCCTGCCCGAGCCACCACCCGGGCAATGCCCGCCGCATCCGTGGATACGATGGCCGCAGTCGAAAATCCGGACCCCGTCAGCGCCCGCAGCTCTCCGCTTCCCTCGACGAGACTGAAGAAGATCCGCACGCCCGCCAGGACCCGCCCATCCGCACCGCAAGCCCTTACGCCGAGGAGTTCCGGCATCACTTCCCCGGCTCGAACCACCCGTCCACTGCCGGAAACCAATTTCAGGGAAACGGCTTCCCCGTTGAAGTGATCGACCGGATCATCTCCACCCAGAACCTCCTCCAGATCACTCCGTCCATCGCGATCAGTGTCGGCTGCACTGCTTGAAGTCCCAAACACGTTGGTCTCAAGCCAGTCTTCGACAAAGTCGCTATCGAGGTCCACTCCCCCATCGGGGCGGGTTCGAAAATATGCGGAATCCACACCGATCAAATAGTCGCTATAGGCCCCCTGCCCGTCCGCAACAAGCGGGGCACCACTATCGCTCCACTGCACGAGATCCCCACTCTCTTGGAGAACCGCACCCCGGCTTCCTTCATTGATCACCCGCACGCGCAAGGTGCCAGGATCAGGTCGCGCAAACTCCAGGTAAGGCGCGTGGTTGAACACACCGGGATCGCTTCCCCAGGCAAATTCCTCGCGATTGAGGAGCCCATCCCAGTCATCATCGAGCAGCGCGGAACCTGCCGGAAGCCCATGGAAGGCCTGCCAGAAGTCGTTAAGACCGTCGTCATTCTGATCGAATGCCGAGAACGCTGATACGTTGACCTGAATCACTCCGTTCGCAATCGCACCACGTGCGTCTTCGATCACGTAGCCGAACACTTCCGGCCCCATGAATCCGTTGTCGGGAAGATAAGTCACCATCCCGTCCGCGCCCAGCGTCGCAGTCCCGCTCCCGGGATCCGCGACCGAGAGAACACGGATCGTATCATTCTCCGGATCGAAGTCGTTCGCCAAGGGATCGAGGCGGACCGGAGTCTGCGAATAGGTCACCCCCTGATCGAGAACGGCGACGGGCTCGGTGTTGGCCACCGGGTAGGCCAGGACCACGGTGTTGTCTTCCCCGCGACTGAAGGGCCGCCCGCATCTCGCTCGCGTCCTGGGCGAGGGTTGGGAACCCAATCACGTCCCCCTCCCAAAGCGACTGCACCTCCCAGTTTCCGGCGCTCGCTTCATCAGCAAACCTCAGCGTTTCATCATCCGGGACGTAGTAGAGAAGACTCGAAAGCCCCCCCGCGCCGGTCGTCAGCGAGAGCCATTGCCCCTCCTCCCCTGCCACCGTTTCGGAATCCCACGAGGCGCCGCTTCGCCGAGCCAACTTGACCTCCGCGCCATCCGAATACGCCACCAGGGGACCGCTCGGCGCGAAATCGATTCCCATCTGCGAGATGCTCTCCTGGAGGGTCCGCTCTCCGACTTCAAGTTGCTCGCCGAGCAAGTCCGGGAGATCGATGGCCGGCCATGCCCCGCCCGTTCGGGCGAAGGCCAGCGGAAAGGCACTGGACCATCCGGCGAACCAGGGCGTGTCGCTGAGATCGATCGCCAGAGACGGATAAAGAATCGACGGAGCACCCGCCGTCCGCGACCACGCGCCTCCCGATCGCATCATGTATTAGGAGACTGTTGAATTACCCCCTTTTCAGGAGATCAGAGCGTTGGAATCTGCGGTTGCGAATTGAAGCGAGACTTGGCGAGTTCGGTTGATTTGGAGCGGCGCTTTC
>CAUZKZ010000142.1:0-11305 GCA_963580345.1 Verrucomicrobiia bacterium
CAGCGATATTCTTGAGAAGGTGAAGCGGGGACGGAAGAAATTGAATAAAACCCAGTCTGCTTGACGGACTACACTAGCAACTCCCGCCTTTCACGCCGATGTTCTTGCTCCTGAGCAGCGCCGCCCTTTCCTTGCTCGCCGTGATCGCGGTCTGGCTGGCGGGTCGCCGCGATCCGGCCCGCTCGCCCGGGCTGACCCTCGGGAGCCTCCTCACCCTGCTGGCTCTTCCCTTTCTCGCACTGCTTCCCAAGTTCACGGTCGAACTTCCCGCCGCAGCGAACAACGCGATGGGCGCCACCGTGTCCGCCTTCTCCTGGCTCGCCATGGTGTGGCTGCTTGGCTGCGGATTTTTCGCCCTGCGCCTCGTGGCGGATTTCAAGGCCCTGAACCGCTGGCGCCGCGTGGCCATCGATCATGACGACCCGGAGATCGACCTCGCTCTCGAAGCGTGCCGGCAGCGACTCGGCGTGGGCCGCCGGGTGCGTGTCCGCTTCCAGCCCGATGCGGTCTCGCCCTCCATCGCAGGTCTTTTCCGACCCGTCATCTACCTTCCCCCCACCAGCCGCCGCTGGAGCGAGGAGACCCTGCGGATGGTCCTCCTTCACGAGCTCGGCCACGTCGCCCGCCGCGATCTCCTCACTTCCCTTGCAGCCCGCTTCGCCTGTCTCGTCCACTGGTACAATCCTCTCGTTTGGTGGCTGCGCGGCCGCCTCATGGCGCAGTGCGAGTTCGCCTGTGACGCCAAGGTGATCGAAGTGGGCGCGGACCCCGCCATCTACGCCATGGCCTTGTGCGATGTGGCCGAAGCGAGCGCCCTCCCCGAGGCAGCCCTCCCGGCGGCCGCTCTGGCCATGGCGGGCCGCGCCTCCCTGCGCCAGCGCGTGGAACGGGTCATCCACCGGCAACGCCAGAGCGGATCGCTCCTTGTCAGCGCCGCCCTCCTTCTCACCGTCACCGCCTCCCTCGCCCTCTCGGTGGTGCGCCTCTCGCCCCCCGAGCTGGCTTCTTCCGGCTCGAGTGGAGACGCGCTCTACACTCCGGAGGAAATTCACTTGCGGATGACGGCGAATCCCTTTCCGGGGGACAAGTAGGCTTGAGATTCGGGGGTAGCTGGAAAGGCGTGTCCGTGTTCGGTGCTTCGTAGTCGCCTCGAGAACCGCCAGCGGGCGGCGAAAACTCGACGAACCAATTTCCAAATAAACTTCAATCCCCAGGCCCCAATTCCCAAGCGGGAACTTATCCGGGGGGAGGATCTGCGAACGGTTTGGAGTCTCATTGCGAACAACCAGTGGGCGGCGAAAATCTCACGGCCCAAGTTCCAAAAAACTTCAATTCCCAGGACCCAAATCGCAATGGGGAACCGTTCTTCGAGCCACATCTTTTGATCTCTGAGATTTGTTTCCTGAAGCTAATTTGGAAATTGGAGAGTCGAGTCTTCGCCGAATAGAACCAGTTCCGGATTCCCCGATGCGACGTCACCGCCAGCACCGCGAAAACTTCACTCTCCAAGTTCCAGATAAATCTCAAATCTCAGGCTGCAATCCTCAAGGGACGGCAGCGCCAGGGAATCCTTGAGATTTGAAAACTGGATCTGAAGTTTATTTGGAACTTGTGAGTTGAAACTTTCCCCCCAAGTGCTTCCCCCCTTCACACCATCACTCTCCGCAACGCCTTCACGCGCTCCACATCCACCGGATTTCCCAACCTTC
Source organism: Verrucomicrobiia bacterium (assembly GCA_963580345.1). Classification (GTDB taxonomy): domain Bacteria; phylum Verrucomicrobiota; class Verrucomicrobiia; order Verrucomicrobiales; family Akkermansiaceae; genus Roseibacillus_B. The sequence continues at coordinate 1,710 of CAUZKZ010000142.1, forward strand.
CGTTCACTTTCAAGGAAGACGCCACGATCAAGCCCTCGGCGTGCTCCAACAACTCTTCGGCATTCTCCACCCCTGCTCCGCTTCCCACCAGCACCGGTGCTTCGGGACAAGCCCTCTTCACGCGGCGCAGATCCTCCGCGCTGGTGGCTTCCCCCGTCGCCACTCCCGACACGATCAAGGCGTTCGCCAATCCACGGTGAAAGGTGTCCCGGGCCGCTTCCTCGATGCCCAAATCCCCGATCGGCACCGCGTGCTTGACGAGAACGTCGGCCCAGATCTCGACCTCCGGGCAGAGCGCGGCGCGCTTGCGCAAGGTGGCGTAGGCCTCCCCCTGGATGATCCCCTGGTCGGCCTCCACCGCCCCGGTGTGCACGTTCACGCGCACGAACTCCCCGCCGCACCCCGCCGCGATTCCCAGGGCCGACGAGACGTCGTTGCGCAAGACGTTGAAGCCGATCGGCAATGCAACTCCCGCCTCGCGCACCGCGCGTGCCGCCACCGTCATCCCCGCCACCGTCTCGGACGCCACCGTGCCGCGCGTGAAGGGCAGGTCACCAAAATTTTCGAGCATCAGGGCGTCCGCCCCGCCGTCCTGGTAGCCCCGGGCATCCGCCACCGCGGCCTCGCACACCGCTTCCATCGAGCCACCGAAGCGCGGGGCCCCGGGGAGAGGCTTCAAGTGCACCACTCCGATGAGCTTTTTGGCCTGCCAGTTCACGCCTCCTCTTGCCACGCGATCCGGATTTCACGAATCCCATAATTCGAGATTCCCAAGTTCCGGCGCACCGTATACACGCCCCCCGCCGATGGTCATCCACACCACCTCCTTCCCCCGGGCCGGTCTGATCGGGAACCCATCCGATGGCTACCACGGCAAGACCATTTCGTTCATCGTTCGCAATTTTTCCGCCCACGTCACGCTTTGGGAGTCACCCGAACTGGAGATCCAACCCGCCCGCCGGGACGAGATGATCTTCAACAACCTCGCCGACCTGGTGGAGGACACCCGCACCTTCGGGTATTACGGCGGACTGCGCCTCCTCAAGGCATCCGTCAAAAGGTTTCACGACCACTGCCGCGACTCTGGTCTCGCGATGCACGACAAGAACTTCACAATCCGCTATCGCAGCGACATCCCGCCACACGTCGGCATGGCCGGGTCGAGCGCCATCATCACGGCCTGCTTTCGCGCCTTGATGAAGTTCTATGACGTGACCATCGCACCCGCCCTTCTCGCCAACCTCGTTCTCTCCGTGGAGAACGATGAGTTGCACATTCCGGCCGGCTTGCAGGATCGCGTCATTCAGGCCTACGAAGGGGTGGTCTACATGGACTTTGCCGAGGAACACTTCGCACGCCAGGGACACGGGCAGTACGAGCCACTTGATCCCGCCACCCTCCCCACCCTTTACATCGCCTACACCTCAAGGCTCTCGGAGGGCACCGAGGTCTTTCACAACGACATTCGCGGACGCTTCACCCGGGGCGAGAAGGAGGTCGTGGATGCCATGGCGGAGTGGGCCGATCTCACCCGGCAGTGCCGCGACCTCCTGGTGGCGGGAAAAGGATCCGATATCGGACCCCTCCTCGATCGCAACTTCGACCTGCGAAAATCCCTCTACCGGCTCTCCGAGGGCAACCTCGCCATGATCGAGGCCGCCCGCTCGGTGGGCGCCTCCGCCAAGTTCACCGGCTCCGGCGGCGCCATCGTGGGCCTCTACGATGGAGAGGGGATGTTCGCCGCCTTGCAAGAGAAACTCGGGGAGCAAGGCGTGGAGGTCATCAAACCCGTGATTGTTTAGCTTCAAGATTCAGGCTTGAAGTTGCCCATTGCTCGACAATGGATTTCTGACATCGCATTTTCCGACCTCCCCTCTTAACACTTTCCTCTTGGTTCTCGCCTCTCCCCTCCCCATGACCGTCACCAAAGCCGTCATCCCCGCCGCCGGCTTCGGCACCCGCTTCCTTCCGGCCACCAAGTCCCAGCCGAAGGAAATGCTGCCCATCGTCGACACCCCCACCATCCAGTACGTGGTGGAGGAATGCGTGCGCAGCGGAATACGCGAAATCCTGATGGTGATCGGCCGCGGCAAGCGCGCCATCGAGGAGCACTTCTATCGCGCCACCGAGCTCGAACTGGAACTCAAAGAAAAGGGCAAGACCAAGCTGCTGGAACAGATCCGCCGCATCTCCGACATGGCCGACATCCACTTCGTCTGGCAGAAGGAGCTCAACGGGCTTGGCTCCGCGGTCTCCTATGGCCGTGCCTTCGTCGGAAAGGAGCCCTTCGCCTTGCTCCTCGGAGACACCCTCCTCGGCAGCGACGATCCACAGCGACCCATCCTGCGGCAGATGCTCGACATCTTCGAAGATCGAAACGAATCCGTCATCGCTCTCGAGGAGGTCCCGCCCGACAAGGTCTCGCGTTACGGAATCGCGGGGGGCGGCAGCCACGGCAACGGCGTGATCGAGATCGACCAGCTCGTCGAGAAACCGGAGATCGGGGAGGCCCCTTCCAACCTCGCCATCGCCGGCCGCTACGTCTTCCGCTCCGAAATCTTCGATTACATTGCCGGGACCAAACCCGGAAAGAACGGTGAAATCCAACTCACCGACGCCATGGTCGCCATGCTGGCCGACCGGCCCATGTTCGGCCTCCGCTTCGCCGGCAAACGCTACGACATCGGGAACAAGCTCGATTTCATCAAGACCAACATCGAGTTCGGCCTGAAACGTGAAGACATCGGTGCGGAACTGAAGGACTACTTGAAGGGGATCGTGGAAGAGTTTTAGGGCAGGCCCCCGTTACGGCGAAGCGCGGCGAAGACGGACGCCGGGATCGACTTCAACCGGAAGATCCGTCCCATTCTCTCCGACAAGTGCTTTGCTTGCCACGGACCGGACAAGGAGAAACGCAAAGCCGACCACGGAGGAGGTGAGCGCCTTCCTCGACCACAAGTCGCCCGACGGATTCGAGAAAGTCATCGACCGCCTCCTCGCCTCGCCGCGCTATGGCGAGCACATGGCTCGCTACTGGCTCGACGCGGTGCGCTACGGCGACACCCACGGTCTGCACCTCGACAATTACGGCGAGTTTTATCCCTACCGCGACTGGGGGAAGGACAATTCGCCCTCCCGTTTTCGCGTCGGAGACCTCCCCTCACCCGGAAAGTGGACCCGCCTCCAGGTGAAAGCATCCGACGTCGGGCTGAATCCCGGCGCCAAGGTCAGCGGCTGGGCCTTCACCCAGTTCGACGGCACGGTGCGCTGGGACAAGGCCGGTCTCGTCTCGATGCAGGGCCAGAGCCTGCAGTTCGAATCGCTGCGCCAATGGATCGCCTTTCAGCGCTCGCTCGAGAAGCCCACCGTGCCCGACGACATAGCCGTCATCATCGCCAAGAGCGGGGACCAGGTCGGAGCGGAAGAGCGCCAGCGTGCCACCAACTATTTCGTCGAGCACGTCTACGCCGAGACCCGCGCGCAGTTTGCAGCCCTGCACCGGAAGATCGCCGCTCCCAACTTCACACCCGCTCCCGGCCTCCCCTCCCTCCCCCACTTCGCGCCCAAGGCCCAGCGCGCCATCACCTACTTCTTCAACGCCACCCTCCTCCACCTCCTCGGGATCAACCACCGCAAGTTCACCTTCAAACACCAGGGCCTCGATCAGCGTCTCACCGGCGTGGAGCCCGCCCCGGTGATGAAGGACATCCTGTTGTAGCGCGGATGCTCCGGGGTTGAACCGGGCGAACTTTGGTGTCCGCGAGCTTGCACTTCGCCGCGGGTGGCGGGAGGATGGGTCGCTTGAAATGAAGGATGAATCCGGAGCGATAAAACTGCCGATACTTGTCGTTGCAGTCGCACTTGGTGCGAGCGATTTGCCGGCGGAACGCGTCGTGCTCGAACATTCGGGTGCGACCGACCCGCTGACCGAGGGCTTTTCGCGAGGACAGGCCGGTGCCGCGGTCACCGGGGACATGGGTCTCGAGGCCTGGAACATCCAGGGACCGGTGGGGAGCTTTCCCCGCTACGATGCCAATCTCGCTGCCGGAGATGTGGCGGAGATGGAAGCGACCGGGTTCCGGGTCACCGCGACCCTTCGCAACCTCCTCGCTCCGGATGACGCCGCCGATCTCGGAAACATTGTCGAGGTCTCCCTCACTTCGGTTGGGCAGTTCACCCTCCTCTTCGGCGCGGATGCCTCCGGTAACCCCGTCCTTCTCAAAGGCGATTTGTGTTGCCTCGGCGGAACTCCGATCGCACTCGATCCCTCCGTCACGGGCGCCGGCTACCACACCTTCCAGATGCTCTACAACCCGAACGTCTCCGCAACGCAGGTGGAGTTGCTGGTGGACGGCATCTCGCACGGCATGCTTTCGCCGGCCACAAGCAACTTCGGGAATCGCTTCACCTGGGGGGCCAGCGATTCGGGTGGGACATGGAACTCCAACTGGAACGTGGTGCGCCTGGAGACCGAGATCTTGCCACCTCCTTCCACGCCGCTCCTGGTGGGTCGTCACGTGGGCCGCAATGATCCGCGCACCGAGGGCTGGAGCGGAGGCAATGGCGGCGGCACTCCCGTCACCGACGCATTGGGAGAGGACGCCTGGAACATGCAACATACCGGATTGTTCAACCGCTACGACCGGACCATTCCGGACAACCAGGTCGCCGCGATGGCAACCGAGGGCTGGCGTTGGGATCGTCCCCATTGGCGAGCCCCACCCTCTACCAAGCCGACCTCTGCTGCCTCGGCGGTACCGAGATCCCCTTGGATCCCGCGGTCACCGGAGCCGGCTATCATCTCTATGAAATGGTCTACGACCCGGCGGTTTCGCCGACCGAGGTGGAGGTCCTGGTCGACGGGATCTCCCATGGATTGATCGGCCCCGCGGCGAACAATTTCGGCAATCGGTTCAACTTTGGAACGGCGAACGGCGGCGCGAGTGTGAACGCGAACTGGAACCTGGTGGAATTGACGATCGGGACCGATCCCCCGTCGGTGGAGCTTCGCCACATTGAGCACTTGGGAGTGGGACGATTCAGGATCGAAATTGAGGGCCCTCCCGAGGCGGTGCTGCGACTCGAGCGCTCCTTCGACCCAAAATCGGGATTCGACTTCCGTTCCTTCGTCACCACCGATGCCTTTGGACAGGCTGCGGTCCAGGACCGGGTGCCGATCGATGCAGGTGGAGACCTCTTTTCCGATCACGCCTTGTGGCGGGTAGTGGCGCCGTAGTCCGGCCGGCGCCACTCCACCTCCGCGGCCTGCCGAAGCGGCGAGAAACAATGCTCGCCCCCCTTTATAGGCTAAATCGTCGGTCCGTCCGGGAGTTTCGGGACGAGATCCAGCGCCAGGGAGCGGAAGTCGGGAATTCGGTGGAAGGTCACGAGATCCGCATCGTGCTGGTTCTGGGCCTCGCGTGAAGTCCGCGAGATGAAGAGGATGTCGTCACCATGGATCACCGCCGACGGGTACATGAAGGCCTGCAGCGGACTCGGCCACATCGCCGCGCAGCCGGCCTGGAACCAGTTCAGTGCATCCCGGCTGTAATAGAGCATCAGGATGCGGCGCTCGTTGCCGGGGCCCCCGTGGTAGCCGATCTTGAGCAATTTTTCGCGATCCGCGAAGAAGCCCTGTGAATCGGTTGGCATGTTCGACAACATCCAGAACAGCTTTCCGGTCTCGTCGTACATGATGAAGAATTTGTTCTGGGCTCCGGGCAGGGCCGCGAATTGGGTGAATTCGAGTTTCAGGTCGCGGCCGTCATCGGTCAGATCGCAGATTCCGCAAATGCTGGCGGTCGCATATTCATCGATCACGCAGCGCAGGAGCAGCCGCAGACGCCCGTTGACGTTGACCACGTTTGGTTCGAGCCACAGGTCGCCGCCCCACTGCACCGGCCAGGTTCCTTTTCCCGGCGGGTAGAGGTCGCTGCGAAGCAGACCAGGCTCTCCTCGTCACCGCCCTCCGATCCATCCCGTCACGGACGACGTGTCGTTCAACAGGACCAGGCCATCGAAATGCCGAATGCTGCGGTCCTGGTCGTGGTGGCCGGGCAGGAACGGTTCGATCTGCCCCGGGAGGACGGACTCGGTCTGCTGTCCGGTCCGAAGGTCGAACCGGAAGACGGCCTGCCCCTTCTCGCCCTGGGGGACGATCTTGAGCAGGTTGTCCGCCCCTTCACGAAGAACCAAACCTTCCTGGTTGTATATGAGCTTGCTGTCGCTGGGAGCGATGATGAACCGCTTTTGCGCCAGGTCGACGACCACGACCCCTTTCCGGCCCAACACCAGGCGGTTGTCCTCGAACTCGACATAGCTCGTGTCGAACTGGTCGACCGCCCCTAACTCGAAAAGATAGGCGGGGTCGTCGAATCGGCGGACGACCAGCTGCTTGCCGGCGGTCGTGATGAAGTAAGGTTCCTGCATGTACAGGATGGGCGCATTTTGCTGCACCAGCAGGGCCTCTTTGCCGTCCAGCGGATAGCGAAAGATGCTCAGGGGCTGCTTCGGGCTGGCCCGACTCTCGAACACGACGGACTTCGCGGAAGCGAAGGCTTGGTCCACCCGAGTCCGGTTGACGAGGAAACCCTTGGCGACGGGGGCGCCCCAGTTCTGGCCGTCCTGGCTGACGAACATCTCATACTCCCTGATCATGCCGTTGTTGTTGACGATGACACCCGGAAGATAGCGGATTCCCGTGACGGTCTGCGCTGCGCCCATGTCGACCGTGACCGAGTGCGGATGCGGGGGAATCGAGCCAATCCATTGCGAATGCCACCACGTCACGGGGTCACCATCGATGATGCACTGCGGCCTGGTGTCGTACCTGGCCTTCGTCTCTGAATTGGAGGCCGTCACCGACCAGCCGCGGCGCGACATGTTGTTGCCATCTTCTCCGGCCACCTGCAGTTCGGCGATGGAGGCCCACTCCCGCCCGTTCACTTCGGACAGGGCCACGAGCCGCAGGTAGCGGGCTCGCACGGGATCGATGGTCACTTCGTAGTAGCCGCCCTTGATGGGCGTGGCATTCTTTGCATCGACGGACGTCTTGGCAGCGATCGGGTTTTCACTTGCGGTGTGGCCGCTCTGGGGGTCAACCACCAAGTGGTGTGCGGCGCGCAGTCGCGACACATGAAAGATGTGCAACCGCTGCCCGTCCCAGGAAAGCCTCATCTGAAAACCGTTGCCCAAATATCGTTCCCAAGCCCTTCGTCCCGTGGCGAGGTCCACGGCTACGATGCGGCCGGTGGCATCGTGAAAAACCTGGGTGGAGCCGCAATTCAGGGACGCCTGGACCGGGGTGTCGATCACACGCTCCCACAAGGTCCGGCCGCTCGTCGCGTCGAGCGCAGCGACCCGGTTTTCCAGCCCGGCTGCGCCGCCGGCGGAGTAATTGACCACGAGCATGGTCGTGCCGATGAGGTGAATCTTGGGGTCGTTGCCTGCGATAAAGCGTTGCCACCGGATCCGACCCCGGGCCGAGAGATCAATGTGCTCGAGGATTCCCCCGGAAACCAGGTAGGCGGTGCCGCGCATTTCCGAGCCTTTGGGCGGCATTGTGATCTTGGCGTTCACGCGAGGCAGGGTCCAGGCGCGCACCAGCGGCAGATGCAGGGGAACCGGCCCCTCGGGAATGGAGGGATTGACCGGCCGGCCGACTTGCGGTCCGGAGTATTTGCCCGGCTTGTCCGTCACGACGTAGAGATCGCGGCCATGGATCGTGAAATTCAGCGGTTTTTCATCCTGCAGTCCCCAGGGGCGGACTTCCTCGGCGCGCCCCGTCTTTGCGTCGAGGCGGATCAGACCGTCGAGCCGGGCAATGCAAACCGACGATCCCATCAAACTAGCGCGGCCCAGCAGGGGTCCTTGGTTGGGCCGGTACCAACGCGCTTCGCCCGTGTCCAGGTCCAGCCCGGCCATGATCGACTGCCCCCGAACGATCAACATATTCTCCACCACCCCTACGAGCTGGACACCCAGCACCATCGTGTTTTCCCAGAGGAGGCGCCCCGTGAGTTGGTCCAGGGCAAAGACCCGGCTCGCATCCCTGGGCATGCAGATCACCTTGTTGCCCGCAATGACGGGCGGCGAGCCATGGTTCAGGACATTCCGGCTCTCGACGGCAACCGGGCGGTAGTTGTAGACCCAATCGGTCCGCCCGTCGCGCATGTCCGACCTTGCCACGATGCCGCAATTGGAGCTGCTGTAGACCGCTCCTTCGTGAATCGTGACGCGGTTTCCGTAGATGGCCGAGGCAGGAAGCGCTTGCTCGAGACTTGAGGTGAGGTCGGAGTCGTGGCCCCCCATCGCGATCGTGTATTGCCAGGCGGGTTCGCGACGCTCCGGATCGAAACACACCAGGTCCAGCCGGCGTCCCCGTCCCTGGTTCACGTCGTTCAGAGAACTCCACTGCAAGTAATACAGCAACCCGTCGGCCGGAACGGGATCTCCCAGGGGAACCCGGCGCTTCTGAGGCCCGGATATCGTGCGCTCGTCGCTCCAGAGCAGTTCGCCTGTTGCGCGATCGACGCCCAGGATGCCGCGGGGCGGCTGCGAGCTGTGTCCCCAGCGCGCAAAAATCAGGCCCTTGTCAACCTGGGGTTGAAAGTACCCCGGATGATTCTCTTCACGCTTTCCCTCGCCCGCCAGAGGAGGCTGAAAATTGATCCAAACCGGCTGGGCGGGCTGCCGGGTGTTGTACATCGCCAAGAGGTCCCGGCCGCTGACCAGCAGGTCCTCGTCGACGACGGCGAGATCCACTTCGCTCGGCAAATTGCTCGACCAAGGCGAGACCGGCGGGATGGGCACCACATGCCGGACGAGGTCCTTCAGTCCCGAAACCGCCGGCGGCGCCGGTGTCTCCAAAGCGTTCTCGATGAGTTGTCGGCAGATTTCGTCCGCCTTGGTGGGTTTTCCCAACCACGAAAAAAGTCGATCCGGAGCGACCCCGCCGAGCAATTCGTCGATACTGCTGGGGTTCTCGATCTGCGCCTGCGCGGTCCAGACTCCGACCTGCGCCGCGTCGCGGGTTTTTGCATCCGCGGCATGGTCCAAGAGGTCCCGAAAACTCCGCAAGGCCGACTGGGCCCGTCCCGCGAACAACATGCGGTTGCCCAGATTGCGCAGCCCCTGTTGTGCCCCCGGCGCCCACGCGAACCGGCGCGCCATCGCGAGTATATCGGCATCCGAGGGGGCGGCCCCGAGATTCTCCAGGGCGAATCGTTGCGCCTGGAGTTCCCGCAGCGGTTCCAATTCCGCTCGGGTCTGACTCAGGAGGTGCAGGTCGAGGGCCCGGGCCGGATCGGTGAGGCCGCTCGAGTCTCTCCACGGCACAATCTGGTTGAGGTTGAGCGCTCTGGCGGCGAGCCGATCGATGACGTCGGGAATTCCCCGGGCCGGGCGGTTGACGACGACACCCCAGTCCCCGTCGGGATCGTCCGGCTCCATGAGAGGAAGCGGGCTGCCCTTGGGGGGCGGCTGAACTTCCTGTGGCAGGCTTCCTCCGTGTTGCTCCAGTTCCTTGGCAAACGCCACCCAACGCTCGCGGGTGGTTGGGTCGGGATGATCGAGGTCCATCTCGGCCCGCAAGTTCT
>CAUZKZ010000143.1:0-11288 GCA_963580345.1 Verrucomicrobiia bacterium
GCGAGGGACGTGGAAACTCCGGCGAGCGACTGCTTTCTAACGCGCCGACCGACGCTACCAACGAACTCGAGATCGACCGGGACATCATGGTTCTTGCAAATCCCGAGATTGCGCGCTTGCCGAACTGGGTCATTGCACTGGTGGCGGCGGGTGGTTTGGCTGCGGCTCTCTCTACGGCAGCGGGCCTTCTCCTGGTTATCTCGACCTCGGTGGCGCACGACCTGGTGAAGCGAACGTTCAATCCGAATCTTAGTGAGAAGCGCGAACTGCTTTTTGCGCGGATCGCGGCAGGCGGAGCGGTGTTGATTGCGGGTTACTTCGGGATCAACCCACCGGATTATGTGGCGGCGGTGGTGGCCTTCGCCTTCGGTCTGGCGGCCTCGTCATTCTTTCCGGCCATCATTCTCGGCATCTTCTGGAAGCGAGCCAACATCTACGGCGTGGTGACCGGGATGTTGATTGGCATCAGCTTCACCGCCGCCTACATCCTTTATTTCAAGTTCCCGGCCCTGATGGCGAAGATCGGGATCGTCTCTCCACCCAACGTTTCCGAGAACTGGCTCTTCGGAATCTCGCCGGAAGGGATCGGGACCCTGGGGATGGTTCTGAACTTCGTGGTCGCGATCTGCATTTCCTTCGCCACCAAACCGCCCCCGGAGGAGATCCGAAACCTGGTGGATCGGGTGCGCTTCCCGCGGAAGGCCTTCGAGGACAGCGAGGATTAGGGGCGCGATTCAAAGCCACGGTTCGAGTTGCAAAGAAGTCCCACGGACCAAGTTCCAAACAAATCTCAAGCTCAAGCCGCCAAATCTCAAGGGGGAAGGGCTGCAATTGAGAATTGGAGTTTGTTCCCTGAAGCTTATTTGGAGCTTGGAGAGTGGGATTTCCTCCTCAAGCCGCGACGTCCGCTTCCAGCGGAGTCCGAATATGATCGAGGGCTTCCTCGACGAGTTCATCGGTGACCTCTTCGGAGACGAAGGCTTCGCCCGGTTGTTTCAGGAGGACAAATCGCTTCTGGCCGCAGGTGAACTTCTTGTCCACCGCGAGGGCGCTGAGAAGGGAGTCGTTCGAGATCTCGGAACCGAGCACGAGCGGCAGGTGCCAGTGATGAAGAATGGCGAGGAGGCGTCGGGTGTCCTCCGGCTCCAGGCCCGCCAACTTTTCGGAGAGGTGGAGGGCGGCGCGCATTCCGAGGGCAATCGCTTCTCCGTGGAGGAGGGTGCCGTATTCCGCGGAGACTTCGATGGCGTGACCGATGGTGTGGCCGAAGTTGAGCAGGGCGCGACTTCCGGAGGTCTCCCTTTCGTCCTCCTCCACGATGCGGGCCTTGATCCCGGCGTTGCGGGCGATGAGATCGGGATCGACTTCCTTGTCGTCGGGGTTCATGGACTCGATGCTGCCGAGCATGGCGGAGTCCCGGATCGCGGCGTGCTTGATGACTTCCGCGAAGCCTTCGTGGAAGACGCGGTCGGGGAGGGTGAGCAGGGTGTCGGGGTCGACGACGACGAGACGCGGCTGGTGAAAGGTGCCGATGAGGTTTTTGCCCTCCGGTTCGTTGACCCCGGTCTTGCCGCCGATCGAACTGTCGACCTGGGCCACGATGGTGGTGGGAATCTGCACGTAGGGAATTCCGCGGAAGATGATGGAGGCCACGAAGCCGGCCACATCGCCGACCACCCCGCCGCCGAGGGCGACCACGAAGGAGCTGCGGTCGTGATGGTGTTCAATGAGGGCCCGGCAGAGAGCCTGCACCTGTTCGATGGACTTGCTCTCTTCCCCGGGAGGAAGAAGGTGGACGCTGACCTCGTAGCCCGCGTCCCCGAGGGAGGCCATGAGCCGTTCGGAGTAATGCAGTGCGACATTCGCGTCGGTAATGATAGCGGCGCGCCCCGCGAGACCGGCAGCCTTGATGAAATTTCCCGCGCGGTCGAGGATTCCGCGTTCGACGAGGATGTCGTAAGAGCGCGAATCGAGGTTTACGGAGACGGTTGGCATGGCGGAACTGTGAACGGTCAGGACGGCGGGTGGAAACGAAAACTTTTGGCCTCTCGTCACCGGCGTCGAAGTTTGTGCCACGCCGAGAGATCGGGATGGAGGAGAAGATCGAGGGACTTGTCTAACAGATCCAGTTCGGTGACGAGGTGCTGGAGGAGCAGGGCGGAGGCGCTGGCGTCGAAAAGAGCGTCGTGCCACCGACGCTCGGGATGAGCGGCGGTGACGGAATTGGTGAGCTCGAAGCGGTCGCACAAGGCTCCCAGCGCGAAGGAATCGAGACCGGGCCAGGCGGCGCGGTAGAGGTGGAGGGTGTCGATCCAGGGGCCGAAGGGATGGCCGGGAAAGGCGCGCAGGAAACGTTTCTCGGTGCCGTGGCCGTGGGCCACCAGCACGCGGCCGGCGAGGAGGCGCTTGATCTCGGGCCAGAGCGAGAGAAGGGAAGGTGCCCCGGCGAGATCCTCCGTGGTGATGCCGTGCACCTTCTGGGCCGACCAGGTGATGGGCTGGTCGGTGGAGAGAAAGGAGCAGAACGACTCGCCGAGTCCCTCGCCGGGAGTCCAGAGCGAGATTGCGATCTGCACCGGGACGTCGGTCTGTCCGCGGCTGGCGCCGGCGGACTCGAAGTCGATACCGGCGAAATCAGACTGGGCGATGGTGGGCACGGGTTGGAGGCGCGGGGAGGCACATGAGATTGTAGGGCAAGCGCCCCGCTTGCCAATTCCGGAGCCGGAACGCGGCTGCCGGGTTGGCTGCCCACCTTTTGCGCTGCAGACTTGGATCGGTTTTGTAATGGTGCGGGGCCCCGGGGCTGTTAGGATTTCCCGTATAGAACCATGATAGCGGGAATCTTTAGCGGAATTGGAATTGTATTGTTGGTGCTCGGCGCCCTGGCGGTGGTGATCATCCTGTGGCTGATCGGTGGCTACAACGGCCTGGTGAAGCTGCGGAATCGCTACCGCAACGGGTTTGCACAGATCGATGTGCAGCTCAAGCGGCGCCACGACCTGATTCCGAACCTGGTGGAGACCGCCAAGGGCTTCATGAAGCACGAGCGCGAGACGCTGGAGGCGGTCATCGAGGCCCGCAACGCGGCGGAGAGCGCCCGCAAGGGATTGAGCCCCGACGACGCGGGCCAGATGGAGGGGCTCATGGCGGCGGAGGCCGGGCTGGGCTCCATGCTCGGCAAGTTTTTTGCCCTCTCGGAGGCCTATCCGGACCTCAAGTCCAACCAGAACATGATGCAACTCAGCGAGGAATTGACGAGCACCGAGAACAAGGTGGGCTTCGCGCGGCAGGCCTACAACGACGCCGTCACGGCCTACAATACCAAGACGGAAAGTTTCCCGACCAACTTCGTTGCCAACATGTTCAAATTCACCCCGGCGGTGCTCTTCGAAGTGGCCTCGGAGGAAGAGCGGGAACGGGTTGACGTCAGCTTCGAGTGATCGTCGAAGCGGAAGTGTTCAGTGTACAGACAGAGTGGTGCAGACGTCTGAATACTCAAAACTGAATACTGAATACTGAATACTGGGAAGATGGACTTCTTCGAGGCACAGGACCTGGCGCGGCGGAAGACGAAGTGGTTGTTGCTCTATTTCGTCCTGGCCGTGGCGGGGATCGTGGCAGCGGTCTACTTCCTAATTGAATTGGTCTTTTTGATCACCGCGGAGCGGCCCGGGACGGTGCCGCTCTGGAACTGGGACTTGTTCCTTCCGGTCGCGGTGGGCACCTCGCTGGTGATCATCGGGGGGAGCCTCTTCAAGTCGATGCAACTGAGGGGGGGAGGGTCGGCGGTGGCGGAAGATCTGGGCGGGCGGCTGGTGGACCCGGGCACCACCGATCATCACGAGCGGGTCTTGCTCAACGTGGTGCAGGAGATGGCGATCGCCTCGGGGACCCCGACGCCGCAGGTCTACGTGATGGACGAGGAACTCGGCATCAACGCCTTTGCGGCGGGGACGGAGCCCTCCAACGCCGTGATCGGGGTGACGCGCGGCTGTATCGACCGCCTCAGCCGCGCCGAGTTGCAGGGCGTGATCGCCCACGAGTTCAGCCACATCCTGAATGGCGACATGCGCCTGAACATGCGCCTCATCGAGGTGGTTTTCGGGATCCTGATCATCATGATCATCGGTCGCACGATCCTCTACTCGTTGCGGCACATGCGCTATCGCGGCGGCAATTCGAAGAACGGGGGAGGGGGAATCCTGATCATCCTGGTGCTGGGGATCGGACTCCTGGCGATCGGGGGGATCGGAGTCATTTTTGCACGGCTGATCCAGGCCGCGGTCTCGCGGCAGCGCGAATTCCTGGCGGATGCCTCCGCGGTGCAGTTTACGCGGGAGCCGGACGGCCTGGCGGGGGCGCTCAAGAAGATCGGGGGATTGCACAACGGATCCCGCGTGGCCAGCCCGAAGGCGTTGGAGGCCAGCCACATGTTTTTCGCGGAGGGGGGGCTGTTCACGTGGGGCTTTGCGACCCATCCGCCCCTGAAGGTGCGCATCAAGGCGATCCAGCCGCACTGGGACGACGGCTTCCGGGACTCCAGCTTGTCGGAGGTCACGGTGGCGAGCCGAGCCGAGCCGCCGCCCCTCTCCGGGCCTCCCGCCCTGGCGGGAGCCCTGGCGGCAGCAGTGGCCATGGACCACCTGGCGGACCCGAGCCGGTTGCGCCTCGAGGTGGGGCAGCGCATCCGCGAGGGCATGCCGCCGCGCTGGATCGAGGCCAGCCGGAACCGCGACGAGGCCCAGGCTCTCATTTTCGCGATGTTGCTGGCCGAGGATCGCGCCCTGCGGAAGAGCGAGTTGGACGGGCTGCAGAAGAGAGTGGGGCCGGGCGCCGCCAAGGTGGCGGTGGAGTGGCACGAAGGTTTGGCGGTCCTGCACTCCGCCGCCAAGATCGCCCTGATCGATCTGTGCGTGCCGACCCTGCGGCGCATGAGCCGGCCCGAGTATGAACGCTTCGTGCAGATCACGCGCTGGCTGATTGGCAGCGACCAGAAAGTGGACCTTTTCGAGTTCATGCTGCAGCACGTCATCGGGCGTCACCTCGCCACGCACTTCGAGAAGCGGGGCTTCCCCCCGATCCGCCACCGGCGCATGAGCGACCTCTCCGCCGAGGCGAACATCCTGGTTTCCGCGATGGCCCGCACCGGCCGCGAGGGCCCCGGGGTGGTGGATTCGTTCCAGGCGGCGGCGGAGGAGTGGGGAAAGTCGGAGCGCTGGGAGCCGGTTCTGCTCGATGCGGAGCACTGCGGCCCGGCGCAACTCGATGGGGCGCTCCGGGAGTTTGAAGCCGCCACCCCACTCCTGAAGAAGCAGATCCTGCGGGTCTGCGGGCTGGCGGCGGCGCAAGACGGCCTGCTCTCCAGTCGCGAGGCGGAGCTGTTGCGAACGGTGGCGGACGCCATCGGCGCGAGCCTGCCGCCCTTCGTCTCTGACCTGCGGGAGGGTTGAGCTGCAACCGCAAAGGGCTGCCCGGCCGGTTGGGAGCGGCCGTGAAATCCGACCCGAAGAGGGGGAAGGCGCTTGATTTGCCAGGGTCTTGCGGGGATGGTCCGCGCCTCCGATGGCACGCCGCCCGATCTGGCTCTGGCCGAACCTCCTCAGCCTTGACGCCCCCCTCGTGGCGGTGGCGTGGTTCTGGGTATTCAAGCAGGTCTGGCTGGTCAAGTATCACCAACCGACGCTGCCCTTCTTGCTGGCCATAGCGGTGTGGTGCGTTTACGTGGCGGATCGCCTTCTCGATGAGCGGATGGCCCAGATGGGGTCGAAGCGGGAAACCTCGCGGCACCAGTTCCACCGGCGTTGGCGGCGCGCCCTGACGGTGGCTCTCCTGATCGGGACCATCGCCTCCATGGCTCTCCTCGTCGTTCAGGCGCGAGGCCTGATCAAGCACGGGCTGTTCGTGCTGGTGCCCGGGGTGGGCTATTTCGTGGTCTCGTTTTACGATTCGGGACGGGGAGTCTCGTATTTCAAGAACTTCCTGGCGGGCCTGGCCTTCGGGTACGGCACGGCGGTGGGGGTGCATTTCCGCAGCCGTGAAAGCCACGACCTCTTCTTTGGATTGATTCTCTCGCCGGAAGTGATCGCCTTCTCGTTGCTGTGCATCCTGAACATGACGGCGATTGATCACTGGGAGGAGGCACGCGAGTCGAAAGATCCGGATGAGAAGGCGATTTACGAGACGGTCCTTACCCTGCTCCTGATACTGCTCGCCGGCGCGGCGCTGTTGATGGCGATGCGGGCGCAGCGACTGAACCTGGAGGAACAGAAGGCATTTTTCATCGCGATCATGGTATCGGCGGCGGCCCTGCAGGTGATCAACCGGGTGCGAGCCCGCTTTTCGCTGGATAGTCTGCGGGTCCTGGCGGATGTCGCGATGCTGCTGCCCCTGCCCATCTTTTATGTCATGCTGAAATACCAGGGGATGGGGTAAGGGTGGGCCGCGGACGCCGCCTGACCCAAGGGAGCGCCTCCTGGTTTGGCCGGTTTTTTTGGATCTTGCGGTGCGGGTGGGGCGGGACGTAGCGTCCCAGCGACGTGGACTCCACAGCCAAGAAACGCCACCCGGCCATGCTCATCATCGGGGCCCCAGGAGCCGGGAAGGGAACCCAGGGGAAAATTCTCGGAACCATTCCGCGCTTTTTTCACTGTGCGTGTGGAGACGTCTTTCGCTCCCTGGATACCCGCACCCCCCTGGGCCAGCGCTTTGTGCACTACTCGAGCCGGGGCGAGTTGGTTCCCGACGAACTCACCATCGAATTGTGGGAAGCGCAGCTCGACAACTGGATCGAAACCTACGTATACAAGCCGGACATCGATATTCTGATCCTGGACGGGATTCCCCGCAATGCGCGGCAGGCCGAGATGCTGGACCGCTACCTCGAGATTCACCAGGTCTTCCACCTGACCTGTCCGGACCGCGAGGAACTGGCACGGCGGATGCGCAAGCGTGCCCTGAAAGACAACCGGTACGACGACGCGAGCGACGAAGTGATCGAGCAACGTATCAGGACCTACGAAGAAGAGACGAAGCCGATCCTCGATTACTACCCCGCAGAAAAGGTCACCGGCATCGATGCCACCCAGCAGCCTGTCAGGGTGGTGCACGATATCACGGCACGGGTGGTTGAGCTGGAGGTGTACAAGCAACTGGCGAAGATCACGGTCTGACCCGCGGCGCGGCCATTTGGATTTCAAGTCGCGGAGCCGGAAACTGAAATCTGAACTCTGAGAACCCGTGCCGATGCGCGTCTTATTCATGGGGACCGGAGAGATCGCGCTGCCGTCCTTCCGGATGGTGGCCG
This sequence comes from Verrucomicrobiia bacterium, assembly GCA_963580345.1. GTDB lineage: Bacteria > Verrucomicrobiota > Verrucomicrobiia > Verrucomicrobiales > Akkermansiaceae > Roseibacillus_B. Next base: position 7,304 of record CAUZKZ010000143.1, read on the forward strand.
ATGAGCACGTCACGATTGGGCTCGTCACCCAGCCCGATCGGCCGGTGGGGCGCAGTTCGAAGCCGCGGCCGCCACGAATCAAGGAGCTGGCATTGGAAGCGGGGATTCCGGTTCTGCAGCCCGAGAGGGTGCGCCGGCGCGAGGCTCTGGACGAGATCGCGGCCCTCGCGCCGGACCTCATCGTGGTGATGGCCTATGGACAGATTCTACCCAAGGAACTCCTCGAGATGCCGCCCCGCGCCTGCATCAATGTGCATGCCTCCCTGTTGCCGCGCCACCGGGGCGCCTCCTGCCTCCAGGCCGCGATCGAGGCGGGCGACCAGGAGAGCGGCGTGACCATCATGCACATGGCGGAGGGGCTGGATACGGGCGACATCATCCTGCAGCAACGGATCCCGCTTTTACCCGCCGAAACGGGAGGAAGCCTGCACGATCGCATCGCGCAACTGTCACCCGGATGCCTGCGCGAGGCGGTCAACGCGATCCGGGAGGGGAGTGAAGAGCGGATCCCGCAGGACGAGCGCTTCGCGACTTACGCCCCTAAACTGGACCGTGCCGACGGAGAACTTGACTGGTCGATGCCGGCCCGGCATCTCGAACGACGGATTCGGGCCAACGATCCGTGGCCGGGAACCTTCACCGCCCTCCCCGGCGAGCACGGCCGGCCCCTGCGCCTCAAAGTGTTTCCGCCCGTGGCGATCGCCGAGGGTGAAGGCGGCTCGGGAGAATTGGTTGCGGTGGATACTGACGGCATCTCCATAGCTTGCGGGGGAGGCGCTCTGCAACTGGGGGAGGTGCAGGCCGACGGGGGGCGCCGCCTGGGGATGCGGGAATTCCTGGCGGGCCATCGGCTCTTGGTGGGGGACCGGTTCTTTTCGCTGGAGCGTGGGCGGGAATAGGAGATACTTTCGTCATGCTCCTCAGAGCGATTGCGCTCCTTTTGCTTCTTCCGATGATGACCTCCGCGATCACCCTGGAGGTGGTGAAGCTTTTCCAGCCGGTTTCGCTGCACGGGACGGATGGCGTTGGCGATGAAGAGGAAGGCAAAGAGCCGATTCAGGCCGGAGTGATGTCCCGGCCCGTGGTGATCTCGGGGGCGATTCCCGAGGACCTCGTGAAGGCCATCGCGATGCCCCACAAGATCGCCTCGAACTCCCCTGCCTACGAGGTCGAGGACGCCAATCTTCTGAATCTCTGCAAGGTCAAGCTGACGGTGGAGATGAAGGGCGAGAGACTCCTGGTCCGGCTCGACGTGACGGATTTCATGCTCCCGGAAGACCTCGACCTGACCGCCCGCCAGGTCCTGCGGCTCACGATCAAATCTGTTCGTCAGACCCTGAAGGATTACTTCAAGAATGGGGAGGAAGAGGAGGCCGTGGAGGTGTCCATCGCCGTGATCGGCACCAACGAGGGTAACGAATCGTTGAAGGACCTCGGGGTGCGCTTCAAGGCCGGTGAGTAGAGGAGGGTCCGGATGCCGCGGCGGCCTCTTCCCGCGCGAGAATTACCCGGCGCCCCTGCCGGGGCCGCCGCCTTTTGGCTTTGCAGGCGGGAATCGGGCTGCTTGACTCCTTCAACCTTCAAGTAGGTATGGGTGAATCGGTCCGCTCTTTTAAAAGAGCCATTTTGAAACTAAGCGGCGAGGCCTTGCGTGAGCCAGGGAGCACCGACAATATTTCACCGGAAATCGTGGGGCGCATTGCGAGTGAGATTGCAGCCGGACTGAAGTCGGGAGTTGAACTGGGCATCGTGGTGGGGGGCGGAAATTTCTGGCGCGGGGCGGCTGCCAGCGAGCGGGGAATGGACCGGGCCACCGCGGACTACGTCGGGATGCTGGCGACCGTGATGAACGCCCTGGCCCTGCAAGCCGCCCTGGAGGAGCAGAGGGTGACCTGCATCGTGCAATCCGCCATCGAGATGAAGAACGTTGCGGAGCCCTTCATCCGGCGGAAGGCGGCGCGCCACCTGGACAGCGGGCGGGTGGTGGTCTTTGCAGCGGGGACCGGGAGCCCCTTCTTTTCGACCGATACCACGGCGGCGCTGCGAGCCAACGAGATGAGTGCGGATGCCATCCTGAAGGCCACCATGGTGGACGGGGTCTACACCGCGGATCCCAAGAAGGAACCGGCGGCCACCCGCTACGAAACGGTGAGCTTTAACGAGTGCATCACCAGGCGACTGAAAGTGATGGACGTCACCGCCTTCAGCCTTTGCATGGACAACGACATCCCAATCATAGTATTCGATCTGGGCGAGCCGGGCAATATTGAGCGCGCCCTGTGCGGAGAGCACCTCGGCACGATCGTCCAATCCGAAGAACAAGCAGCACAGCCATGAATGCCGAAGCAGTGAAGACCGAGATTGCCGATGCGATGAGGAAGGCAGTTGACTACCTGTTGCACGAATTCGCCGGGGTGCGGACCGGGAAGGCCTCGCCCGGCCTGGTGGAAAACCTCGACGTCAAGGTGGCGAGTTACGGGAGCAACATGAAGCTGAAGGCTTTGGCGGTAATCACCACCCCGGAGCCCCGCCTCATTATGATCCAGCCATTCGACCCGGGCACGGTAGGCGACATCGAGAGGGCGATCCAGGAGAGCAAGCTGGGCCTGAACCCGGTGAGTGACGGCAAGACCCTGCGTCTCCCGATTCCCGAGTTGACCGAGGAGCGGCGCAGGGACCTCGTGAAGACCATCAAGACCATGGCGGAGGAGTCGCGCATCCGGGTGCGGGCCTGCCGCAAGGACGGGATGGATGCCGCCAAGAAGATGAAGAACGAACACGTCCTGACGGAGGACCAGATGCACGACCTCGAAGACGAGGTGCAGGTCCTCACCGACAAGAACATCAAGGCGATCGACCAGCACGTGGCGGACAAGGAAACCGAGGTGATGACGGTTTAGCGCGGAGCGCGTTGGCGCGCCGAGAGCCCGAGGGCCCGTCGCCGGCATGAAATTTGTGGGAGTGCCGACGGCGCGTCGGCCTCATGGGGAGGTTGGGAGCAGGAAGGGACCAAGGAGTGGTGCGGCGCACCCAGGCGCGTCACCCCTTTTCCAGTTGCGCGATTGCCCCCGCCCGCCTGGTGCGCTTCCAGGTGAGGAAGGCGGCGAGGAGGTAGAAGAGGGATGCGGCCCAGATGGCGGTGCCGAGGCGGTGACCGGGGTTTGACCAGTCGTAGGTGCGGCTGGTGAGGTGACCCACGAGGGTGGCGGAGTTGGTGAGAAAGGCGAGGAAGGCGAGGAAGGAGGCTCCGGCCAGGCCGTGGCGCGGTTCCTTGAGGGCGAAGAAGGAGCAAAAGAGAACCGCCCCGCCAAAAAAAAGGCCCGGCAGGGCGAGGGTCCGCACCCCGCCGGGCTCGGAGACGCCCAGGAGGCCCAGCACCCCGAGGGTGAGCAGTGCGAGGGCGTAGAGAAAACTGAGGAAAAGCATGGTCTGGGGGGTTTCCTTTTGGCGGGATGCTGGGAAGCTAGGCTTGAGCCCCATCGGAATGAAGAAGCTTCTGAGAAATTGCTTCCTGGCCGCCGGAAGTCTCTTGCTCCTCGGATTCGTGGTGGTGGGGGCCTTGAGTTTGATGGCGCGCAAGTTCGTCTCGAAGGAGGCCCTGGTCCGAATGGCGGAAGCGGAGATCAACAGCCGGGTGCAGATCGGGGAGGCGGACCTGAGTCTTTTCCGCCTGCCTGCCACCATCACTCTGCGGGACGTGGCGCTGGCGCCCCGCGACGCTGAGGTCGGCGAGCCGCCGGAGGAACGCCGGGCGATGGAGAACGCACCCGTGCGCGTCAAGGAAGTGCGGTTGGCGGTGAGCCTCGGAGCCCTCCTGAGGCAAAGAGTGGAGGTCCGGGAGTTCGTCTTCGAGGAACCCCACCTCGCAATCACGCTTCACGAAAACGGCGACAACTCGCTGGACGAACTGCTGAGGTCGCCCGGCGACAAGAAGAGGCCGACGAGAGGAGGCGAAGCGGGCGAAGGGGACGGAGGGGACGGAGGG
>CAUZKZ010000144.1:0-11252 GCA_963580345.1 Verrucomicrobiia bacterium
TTCCGCGATGTCCTCCCAATCCTGATCGGATAGCTCAAGTGTGATCATCGGAGAAGAATACGGCACTACTCAGACACGTATATCTCACAGGAAATGATATTCCGAAAATATAGCGCCGAGAAGTATATTATCAAACAAGGTTCGGCAATCACAGAATTATGGGCCCTCGATAGATTTTGTTCCTGGCGGGACGTAGCTCCTTGCAATCCGACCTCCCGTTTCCTAGACTTCCCACCAATCATGAAGACAACCCGTCGTACCTTCCTCAAAACCACCACCGGCGCCGCCCTCGCCGCGCCCGCCGCCACCCGCGCTGCCAATCTCAATGGAAAGGGCCAACACGCCTGCATCGGGGTGGGGGGAATGGGTTGGGGCGATTTCAACCAGTTCAAGTCGCACGGAAAGACCACGGTCGTCGCGATTTGCGACGTCGACAGCCAGCGCCTCGCCAAGGCCGCCAAGGAAGTGCCCGAGGCCAGGGCCTACACCGACTGGCGGGAACTGTTCGCCAAGGAAGGCGACAAGATCGACTCCGTGAACGTGACCGTTCCGGATCACATGCACTTCTCGATCGCCATGACGGCGGTGCAGTCCGGCAAGCACGTCTACTGTCAGAAACCGCTGTGCCACGATGTGGCGGAAGTGCGGGCCCTGACCGAGGCGACCCGCAAGGCGGGGGTGAAGACGCAGCTCGGGACGCAGGCCGCCGCCGGGTTCGGCGACCGCACCTTTGTCCACTGGGTGAAAGAGGGCGTGATCGGCAAAATCAAACACGTCGTGCTCTGCTCGAACCGGCCCGGTGCGATCGAGGCCTACCGTTTTGTCGGCCCGCGCCCGAAGAATCCGGAAACCCCGCCCAAGCACCTCGACTGGGATCTCTGGATCGGATCCGCCCCGGAGCGTCCCTATGCCCCGGGCATTTATCATCCCGCCAAGTGGCGGTCGTGGCTGGACTTTGGAACCGGCTGGTCGGGAGACATCGGCTGCCATGTCTTCGACGCGACCTGGAAGGCGATGGGACTCACTACACCGAAAACCATTATCGCCAAGGTGCAGGACACGTGGAAGAAATCCGCCGAGCGGCGGGGGGACACCTGGCCGCAAAGCGATCACATCACGTGGACCTTCCCCGGGACCAAGATGACCGAGAAGGACGAGGTCACGGTGGAGTGGTTCGACGGGCTCTTCTATCCGCCGGAAGAAATCCAGAAGCTCTTTCCCGGCAAGCCCTATCCCCCCGAGTCGGCCCTGCTGATCGGCACCGAGGGCGCCATCATCCTGCCCAACGGCCAAATGCCGACTCTCCTCCCGGGCGACAAGTTCAAGGACGTCAAGCCGCCGACGCTGGAGGCCCGCAACCACTACCATCACTTCTGCGACGCGGTGCACGGAACGGCGAAGAACGAATCCTACTTCCAGCAAACCGGCCCCATGACGGAGGCCATCCTGCTCGGCACGGTGGCGATCCGCACCCCGGACACCCTGCTGGAGTGGGATGCCGCAAAGTTGTCCATCACCAACAACGCCGCGGCGCAGAAACTCCTGCGCAGGGGCTACCGCGAGGGATGGAGCGTGGGCGGGTTCTAGAACTATCCCAAATCCCCTGAACGGCCCTGTTCTGGAGACTGGAGATGAGATTTCGATAATCTGCCGACTGCGTCGGATCGACTGAGAGGAATCCTTCGGCCCCCGCGGATCCGGAAAACATTTCAGGGAATGCGGGCGGTCTTGGGTTGTGCAAACAATCTGCCCGCAGGATCGGGGCGAGGAATTGTGTTTGCCAGACCTAACAAAGTCTGGTATCTATTTGATCCTTCCCACCGTCGGCATGTGATTCGGCGGTCTCCGCTTTCTCCACCCTTACCAGAAACTCTCGTGCCTGAGCGTTTAGCGCAGCTCGTCTTCGTACCCGGTCCCAGTCCCAGCGCGCTTGCCGCCTGGGCGGCCAGCATCCTTTTTCCGGAAACGAGACGAGCCGGACAAGTTCGGGAGTGGCGCCCGGCGAAGGGGTCCGCAGGCGATCAAGAGCGCTGATCACTCCGACCTGGCGAGAGATTCAGGCCGCATTCACGGGGCTCCCTGCCCCAATTGGGTGAGTCGGGCCCGCCCCAAGGTGAGTCGGTTCTGTCCCAAGGTGAGTCGGTTCTGTCCCAAGGCGGCTCTGTCCCATGGCGGTTCTGTCCCATGGCGGTTCGGGGGCGAATTCGCGTGGTCGCCTGACCTTGACGAGCCCCTGGAGCGCTCGTAGCCTTTTCGGGCTGTGCATTGCATGCCGACCCCACCTCCCAATGAACACCAAACTCTTCGCGCTCGTCTCGGCCACCCTGCTCACCGTCTACGCTGCCTTCCAGGCGCGGGGCGAGATCCTCAAAGAGGGCAGGGGGCGACTGGGACTTCCTCCTCTACAGGCTCCCCGACGGTACTCCGGTTGACCCTTTAAACGAGGATCCCGACTTTGACACCACCTGGTTCAACCCGGTCGCGCTGGGATACGACGGGCCCGCCTTCACCACCGGCACGGGCTACTTCGGATACGGCACCATCAACGGAGCCAGCATCAATACCAACATCTGGAATCCGGATGGTTCGCTCGCCACCAATGATCCTCCCTCCGGGCAGCGCTACTCGGCCTACTTTGTCACCACCGTCACCCCGGTCCAGCCGGTATCCTCCCTCCGTTTCACGGGAGTCATCGACGATGGCGTGATCATCTACGTCAATGGTGCGGAGCTGACCCGTATCAACATGACGGCCGCTCCGGATGCCTGGCTACTCCTGTCGACGGGACTCCATGACGAAGACAATCCGAGGAGCGTTTCGGCGCCCATCAGCCTGCCCGCCAACGTCGCCGCCACCATCGCGGTGTCGATGCACAATCAGGCCAACAACAGTTCGGACATGGGCTTTGATTTCACCGTCGAATCGCTGCTCCCCGAGCCGCCGCAAAACGACAACCTCGCCGATGCCATCGAGTTGACCGGAACCCTGCCCCAATCCACCACCGGATCGAATGATAATGGGGTCGGGGGGTTGGGTGGCACCAAGGAGACGGGCGAGCCGGATCACGCCGGGGAGGCCGGGGGCGGATCGGTCTGGTGGAAGTGGACCGCGGCGGACTCGGAGCGGGTGTTCGTCAGCACCGATGGGTCCAGTTTCAACACCCTGCTTGGCGTCTACACCGGATCTTCGGTGGGCGCCCTGACGGTCGTTTCCCGCTACCCAAATCTCAACGTGCCCGCCAGCAGTGCCGCGGAGCCTTTCCATGTCGCCTCGCGGGTGGAATTTGACGCGGTACGAGGCACCACCTACCACCTCGCGGTCGATGGGGCGGGAGGAGAATTCGGAAACGTCAGCCTCGAAATCGGCAGCAGTTTCACCTTCCTCGATCCGGTCGCAGAATTGCTCCCGGCCGGAAGCGACTGGTTGTACCTCCTCGCGGTGGATGCCGGCGGCCAGCCCATCGATCCCGACGACCTCGACTCGGACTTCGACGATACCTGGCAGACCGCGGCGGGCTATGATGGTCCGGCGTTTTCCGGCCCGGCCCCGGCTCTGCTCGGCTATGGCGCCATCGAGGCTGATCCGGTCGTCACCAACGTCTGGAATCCGGATGGCTCCCTCGCCACCGACGAACCGCCCTCGGGCTTGCGCCATGCGGTCTACTTCCGGACCACCTTCACTCCCAGCGCTCCGGTGGAGAACGTGGGCTTCGAGGGATTGATCGACGACGGGGCCATCATCTTCCTGGACGGGGTCGAGGTGGCCCGCATGAATGTCGACGAGGGCCTGCCTGCCACCTCCTGGGCGCGGACGGTTGCCCTGGGCACCTTTGTCTTCGGAGTCGAATCGGAGGACGGCCCGCAGGTTGCCTTTGCCCTCGACCGGAATCTCCCGTCCGGAGTCCCGGTCGAGATCGCAGTGAGTGTTCACAATTCAGCCCCCGACAGTTCCGACCTTGGCTTTGACCTGCGCGTCTATTCCGTGAACAAGCCGCAGAAACCCCCGGTCCCCGCCGGCTTCGATGCCGTCGTCACGAAGACCGGCACCCCGGGGGAATTCCGGATCAGCTGGCGCAGCAAAGCCGGATCGACCTACGATCTGCAGTGGACCGACGACCCCAATGTCTTCTGGTTGGACGCCGAAACGGGCCTTCCCGCCGATGCCAGCGGTATCAACACCTTCCTGGATTCCCCGGGGGTGCAATTCTCGCCGACCGGGTTTTACCGGGTGCTCGAATTCCCGTGATCGAAAATTAGGATCTCGCTCGTAGCTCCGCGGCCTACTTCTCCAGGATCCAAACGTTTCGAAACGCCACGGGGTTCCCGTGTCCCTGGAAGACGATGGGCCCTTTGGGGACTTCCTTGCGTCCGCCGCCCGCACCGGTTCCCCTGGGGAGTTTCACGGCGTCGTGGATGCGGACTCCGTTGTGGTGCACCGTGACAGTGGCATCGGCGGTTTTTTTGCCTTCCTGGTCGAATCGCGGAGCGGTGAACGCGATGTCGTAGGTTTGCCAGGTCAGCGGGGGAAAGCACATCGGGGTGTCGGCGGCTTTGAACTTGTAGAAACAGCCGCACCACTGCTTGGGATCCGACCTGATGGGAAGCTTGACGTGCTCTCTCTCATAGACGAGACCGAAACTGTCGAGGACCTGGACCTCGTAGCGATTCTGGAGGTAGACCCCGCTGTTGCCGCGATCCTGGCTGGTGACCACCGCCTTCGGCTTGTAGGGGAGACGAAACTCGAGGTGCATGGTGAAATCGCCGTAATCCTTCACGGTCTGTGCGCCGGCCCAGAGATACTGGTCCTTGGACTCCCCCTTGATCAGCCTCTTGTCGGGGCCTTCGCCGCTCACCAGCACATCCGCCCCTGCCGGGGGCTTTTTGCCGAGGTTGGGACTGCTGCGGGCGGCCTTTTTCAGGTCCTTTGTGGCGGCGGTCACCCCGGCCCGGTCGACGGTCGCGGCCTCGGGCGCGGAGCGGTCCCACCCCGCACCAGGCAGGCCGCCCTTGAACTTGCTGAGGTAGAACTTGCCGTCCCCCAGCGCGACGACCTGCAGGCCCGTTCCTTCTGCGGTGTACTCCCCCTGCAGCGAAAAGTCGGGATCTTCCGCGGCAGCCTTGGACGGATCGGTCCAGAGCAGACTGTTGGGCTTGGCTGCGGGGGTCAATCCGGCTGACAGCAAGACCAGGGCGATGACGGGAACGGAAACTCGGCCGATTCGGGTGAGTGCTGTCATGGGGACAGGGTGAACGATTCGGTTAAGGGCGCAACTTCTTTGCTTCTAAGAAGCTCTAAGCATTTCGCGCGGTGGCGTCCGGCTCCCGCACCGGTTGCGCCATTGCGTCCCGGCGCCCGCTCCGCTAGAACTCCTCCGCACAGCAGCAGTTTGGATAATGGGAAAATCATTCGAAATCGAAGGGAAGCTCAAGATCGTCGACGACATTCAGTCTTTTGCGAGCGGGTTCACGAAACGGGAATTTGTGGTGGAGGTCGAGGACGGGAACTATCCCCAAATGGTCAAGTTCGAGTGCGTAAAGGACAAGACCACCCTCACGGACGGATTCGAGATCGACGAAGCCGTCAAGGTCACCTTCGACATCCGCGGCAACGAGTACAAGGAGCGATTCTACGTGAACCTCAATGCCTGGAAGCTGGAAAAGCTCGGCGAATCGTCCTCGCCTGCCGGCGGGGTGCCGGAGTACAGCGATGAGGACGCCCCGGCCGCCACGAGCGATCCCACGGACGATTTCGTGGAGGAAGAGGAAGACGACATCCCGTTCTGATGCCGGGTTGCGGCTGGAGCCCGGGGGCGTTGGGCGCGGAGCGGGCCGGTCATGAGCGCGGCAATGATTGAAGATCTCTGCCTGCCCATGAACGCGACCGGGATGGTCGCGCCACGGAGCCATTCGTGCCACGGCAAAGAAAAGGGGGAACAGCCGGCGGCCGTTCCCCCTCTGCAAAGACGAATCGGCGCGATCAGCGCTGCGGTGCGATGTGAATCTCGACGCGGCGGTTCGCGGCCTTGCCGGCAGAACTCGAATTCGAAGCGATCGGCTGCGACTCTCCGAAGCTGCGGACCACGAGGCGGGCGGGAAGGACGCCGCGGCTTGCCAGGACATCGGCGACCGCTCGGGCGCGCCGCTCGGAAAGGCCCTGGTTGTAGGAGGCGTCGCCGTCCGAGTCGGTGTGACCGTTAACCAGCACCCTGGTGCGGTCGTATTTTCTCAGCACGATTCCCACCGAGTTGAGGGTCCGGAGGAAGCCGGAGCGGAGCGTGTCCCGGCCGGACGCGAAGGTGATATCGTGCGGCATGTTGAGGATGATGCTGTTTCCGCGCCGCGTGACGCTCACACCGGTGGCACGCAGTTCCTGCCGCAATCTGGCCTCCTGCTCGTCCATGTAGCGGCCAATGGAGCCTCCCGCGAGGCCCCCTGCCGCGGCCCCGATGAGGGCTCCGCGGGCGGCATTGCCGTCGCCCACGTTGTTCCCAATGATGGCCCCGAGGAGCGCACCGCCGGCCGCGCCCAATCCGGCGCCGGTGGTCGTCTTCGAGACTTGCTGTTCCCCGGTATAGGGATTTTCGGTCATGCAGCTCGAAAGACCGAGCGCTGCGGCCATGGTGGAGACGGCGATGATGCGCCGGTGCGGAGACAGGACGGATTTCATACTGGCTGCATCATACCAGTTACGCTGGAATCTTCAACCGCAGAAGCCGCGGATTCCCTGCGAATCTGCCTCGATCTGTATCAAAAACGCGACGGGTTCGCGCTCTAGAGCTTCCAGCCTTCGCGGTACTCGCGGCGGAGGAATTTTTCGGCTTCTGGAGCGTTCGGGAAGCGCATGTTCTTGGCATCCCATTCCAGCTTTTTGCCGGCCCGAAACGCGACATTTCCGAGGTGATTGGCCTCGGTGAGCGGGCCGGCGTACCCGAAGTGACAGGTGGTGGGTTCGCCCGTTTTGCAGGCGTGGATCCACTCCGCGTGGTGGCCTCGCGAGTCCGGGATGGTCTTGGGCGGCCGCTGGTAGTCCTTGTACTTGTCTTCCGGCAGCAGGACGTGCTTGCCGTAGTCGGAGAGGAGCATTCCCTTGTCGCCCACGAACAGGCATCCGCTTCCCCACTGTGGAATCCCCCCCTTTTTCCAGATCTCGGGTTTCTCGACACCCTGGTGCCACGTCACCGTCAGAGGGCCGCGATTGCCGCGCCGGGGGTATTCGTAGCGGGCCCACATGGAGGCGGGCGCGATTTCGGCATGGGCAGGCGGACCGCCCGCCTCGATCGTTTTGGGCGCGTCAAGGTTGAGGGCCCAGAAGGGGAGATCGTTCCAGTGACTGCCGAGGTCCGACATCGTTCCGTTCCCGAAGTCCCACCAGCGGTACCACTTCGGTCCCGGAAAGTAGACGGAGTGGAAGGGCCGCATTGGGGCCGGTCCGATCCAGAGATCCCAATCGAGATGCGGCGGGACGGGTTGCGACTCCTTGGGACGGTCCTGGGCATTCACGATGTCGCCGTACTTTTTGGCGTCCTCCGGGCTCTGCCATCCCCAGGCGCGGCCCACCCAGACGTGCACTTCCTTGACGTCGCCGACCGCTCCGGCCTGCACCAACTCGACCACGCGGCGATAGTTGTTGCCGGCATGGATTTGAGTGCCCTGCTGGGTGGCGACGCCGGCCTTGGCCGCGGCTTCGGTCACGACGCGGGCCTCATAGACATCACGCGAAAGAGGCTTCTCACAGTAGACGTGTTTCTTGCTCCGGAGGGCGGGGAGGGTCGCAAAGGCGTGGGTGTGCTCGGTGGTGCTCACCACCACCGCATCGTAATTGCCGGGTTTGTCGTAGAACTTGCGGAAGTCGTGGAACTTGGCGGCCTTCGGATGATCCTTGGCGGCCCCCTGAAGATTGCGGTCGTTCACATCGCACAGAGCCACGATGTTTTCCGTCCGTGCCACCGCGCCCATGTTCCCTCCGCCGCGGCCCCCGCAGCCGATGATGGCGATGTCGAGTTTCCCGTTCGGCGACTTGGCGCTGACGATGGCGGGGAAGCCAACCACGCTGGTGGCTGCGGTGGCGGTGGCTCCCTTGAGAAAACGCCGCCGGGTGGCGGGTGCAGACTGACTGTGCGAGTTTTTATTCATGGCAATTCAAACGCTGTAGTCAGGCCGGGGCTTGCCGCGAAAGCAAGGGGATTCTTGTGGAGAGAAAAATGCTACTCGGTCTTTTCCATCCGGATCCTGTTCGGTCCCGTGTGCGAACTGGACTACGAGGTTCTGTTCGGTCCAGCCGCCGGACAGCAGGGGCGTCGTAAAAGGGCTGATCGTCTCCTTCCTTGGCTTGAGCAACCATGTCGTAGAAGGGTGAGAACTCCTTGACTCCCACCCATTGGTTCGAGGTGACCCAGCGTGGGCCTGGAGGGACGGGTGCGCATGGAATGAGGCAACCGGACGCGGCATGTCAGGCCCTCACCGCTTGGGTCGACCTCCTTGAAAAATCCCTCGCGCCGTGCTCGACGAACTCGGCGCGCGGGAGCCGCGTGGCATCCGGCCGGGACCGTTGAGGGGTGGATTTTATCGTGGCAAGGGCGGCAATCCCGGATTCTTGGGCGGCCTGGGAAGGGGGGGGAGATCGGGAGCCCCCGGCAGTTTGGGAAGCTTGGCGAAAATTTCGGCCAGTTTTTCGAAAACCTCGGGCGAGGAAATGTGCTGATCTTCCTTTGGCCCATTCCAGGTCGGCTTAAGCCGCGCAATCTCGGGGTGAAGCTTCTGGGCCTCGCCCACCACGGTGCCATCCTGTGCGTAGACCCGGACCCAGATTCCCCCGAAGCGCTCCTTCGAGACGTTGCGGTCGGTTCCGGTGGATAGGAGGCCGCGGTTGAGAGAGAAGGTCGTGAGCTTCGTCTTGGTGCGCACATAGGTGGCGCCGTGCGTCGTGGCGGTGACGCGTTTCTTGGAGGGGATGGTTTCCACCCGGGTGCTGGCCGGAAGTTCCTGGACCGTTCCTCCCTTTCCGCCGATCACGTACATGACGTAAGCCACTGTCAAGTGGTTGGCATCGACAGCGGAAAGGTTGGTCATATCGACTTCAAAGTGCTTGTACTTCGCCGTCTCGCTCGTCTTCAACAGGCCAGGGACATTCTTCGGCAGTTCGAGTCCCTTCTTCTGCTCGTACGTTCCCTCGGGACCGACTCCCGCGCGTTCCCAGAGGTTCACGGTGAGCTTCGGGGTGCCGGGTGGATTCTTTTTCCAGTTCTTCACGTAGCGCTGATCCTTCCCGGAGAGCTTTGCAATCGGCCACCGGGCGGCGCGTCCGTTGCGCGACAGGACAACATGATCCCCGCGCACTCCCACCAGCGTGGCATCGACCGTGCGGCCCTGGTTGTCGGTGAAGACGCGAGCCTCGCACCAAGCCGAGCAGGCAAGGAGGATGGCGGTGAACGCAAAAGGGTTACGGATGTATGGCTTCATTGCTTGAGCGTGGTTCAATTTGTGGATCAGAGGCCGAGAGTGATGTGAATCGCATCGTCTTTCACTTCCACCGATTTCAAGAGCGCCTTGGCGGCCTTCGCGATGAGGTTGTCGTCGTCGAGCGTGTAGATCGGGTTCTCGGAAAGATACTTGCCGATCAGTTTTTCGGCCGCGGCGGAGAGCGGAGTCGAGGCGTCCCTGGGGAGGGTGCCGACCTCGACCTCTTGCACGTTGGGATCCTTGATGTAGAAGGCGCCATTATCCCCGTCGTAGATCAATTCCCCGGTAACTGACAGGATTCCCTCAATGGCGTCGGCCTCGGTGGGTGGAGCGGGTGCCCCCGGCGGACGGAAGGGCGGTGCCCCGGGTGGTTTCGGGACGGGAGGAGCGGGTGGTCGCGCCGAGAAGGAGACGCGGAGTCCCAATTGGTTGTTCGCTTCATCCAGCACTACCTCCGCTTTCGACAAGCTGGCGGGGAAGGACAGGTCCGTCTGTTCCTGCAGATCGACCGGAACCATCTGGTTCACCACGGCTTGGATTGCAGCTCGCTTGATCTTGACGGTGTGCGAATACCGGTTGCAACCGGCCAGGCACAGAGTGGCCAGGATGAATGCGGCTAGACGGACTTGCATGGAGGCCGAAGACTACGAGAGTGAACCGCCAGTTGACAAGCGCCCTTCACGGGTTTCCCCGCTCCGGCGTCGGCCAGGTCTCCGAGAGCCGGTGGCCCCCTTTTCCCCTGGTCGCATCGATTTGTCACCGTGCATTCTCGCCGGCCTTGAACCTCCCCAGCGGCCAGATCTCGAAGCGCCGGAACCAGCACTCGGCCCACTCGTTCTGGACGCCGATGAATCCGGCGGCGGGTTTGGCGTCCCGCCCCTCGTTCACGAGCACGCCGTTCAGCAGGATCTTCAAGGATCCGCGATCGCAGATCACTTCCATGCGATTCCATTCCCCAACCGGTTTCTCGACATCCCTGGCGCCGCGGTAACCTTTCTCGTCCTTCCATCCCGGATCGCGGTCCTTCCAGCGAATGCTCTGCACCACTTTTCCTTGCGGCGGATACGTGATGGCTTCCCCGCCCTTCTTCCAGCGTACGCCGCCCTTGGCATCCTTCTCCACTTCGCAGGTGATGGTGGAGGGGATGAGCTTCCCGTCCTTGGTTTTCCCCTGCAGGACGTTGATGTCGCCGGTGGAGCCCTCCAGCATCTGGGCCTGCACGCAGGAAATCCATGCCCCGCCGAACGAACCGTCCGGTCCGTGACAGTGCAGGAGCAATCCGCAGTCGCGGGCCCGCTCTTCCCGCTTTGACCACGTCCGCTCGCCCCACTTGTATTCGAGGACGAGGTGGTAATTCCGGTAGGCTTCCACGGTCCGGAAATAGCCGAATCCCTTACCGGTGATCTGCAGGACGCCGTCCTTGATTGCGGCCACTTCCTCCTTCTCGGTGCTGAGGGAATTCTTTTTGCTGAGATGAAAGACGAATCCTTCGAGGGCCGGATCGGCCAGGAAGTTGATCTTCGTGGTCGGCACGATGTCGCAAATCGCGAAGGTGGCCGCACCGAAGGTGAGGAATGGGATTACGAGGAGTCTGAACATCGATCGCTTAGTAAGGGAGGCCGGTCTGGATTCTTCCATCATGATTCGCAGAATTTCCCCTGGCAACTCGGTGTGAGGCACCTAGTGTAGTCCGTCAAGCAGACTGGGTTTTATTCAATTTCTTCCGTCCCCGCTTCACCTTCTCAAGAATATCGCTGGCTGAAGCGGTCCAGACGAAAGGCTTCGGGCTGGCAT
>CAUZKZ010000145.1:0-11228 GCA_963580345.1 Verrucomicrobiia bacterium
TTAGGGTATAGCCTGTCATGGTTCAAAACACCTGCAAAGGATTTCGCGGCCCGATTCAGGAGTCTTCGTCGTAGTCTTTGTCGTAGTCGAAATCGGTACAGATTCGTGGATCGACGACGACTACCACCGTCCAGTCTACTTACCCAACGCCTTGAACTGCTCGACCACTGTGCGTGCGCCCTGGTCGATGAGCATCAGTTCATCGGCGGCTTCGAAGAAGAGGGCGCCCTCCTCGATCCATCGTTTCGCGCTCTCGGTTCCCGGAGCGAAGAGACCGAAAAAGACGTTGTGCTTGCGGGCGGCCTCAGCCACGCGTTTGATCGCCGCCACATGCTTGGGATCATGGTGATCGCCAGGAGCGCCGACGGATATCGACAGGTCGTCCTGTCCGATAAAGGCGAGATCCACCACGCCGGTTCCGAGGATGTCGTCGATGGCGTCCACGCCCTTTTTCGTTTCGATGTGGGCGATGAGCATGGTGTCTTCGTTCTGCTGCTTGACGTAGGTGGCAAGATCCACCGGCTTGTATCCGGTGCTGGCGTACCCGCAGCAGATCGCTCTCTCGCCCAGCGGCGGATACTTGAGCCAGTTGTGCAGGGTGAGGACGTGCTCGGGCGATTCGGTCATGGGCAGCTGCAGACACCCGGTGCCGGAATCCAGCAGTTTGACGATGGCTCCCCGGTCGAGGTAGGGCGTCTTCGCCACCACGGGCATGCCGTTGTCGTGCGCACACAGGAGAAAGTCGGCATAGGTCGCCGGGTTGAGCAGGGAATGCTCATTCTCTATGTAGATGAAATCCGCACCCGCATTCGCGTAAATTTTCACCAGCGGGGGACGCAGCAACTCCGCGGCGGTCATCCCCACGACAACTTTCCCCGCGCTCATTTTCTTCATTAACGGATGCATGATCACATCATGCTATTCGAAGAAATCTTCCGCGTCAAGCTCCCCATCAGGTCCTGCATAACAGACAGGTACCCGGTTGCTTACGGCATCTTTCGGCTTGAGATACAGGCATGATAGTCGTATAAACCCGGGAAAGTATCCAGCCGAAGCGAGGTGTTGCATGAGCGTGCTTTTGACGAAGGAAGAATTCGAATCCGTTGCCGGCGGAATCACCCTCCCCACCGAAGCGTTCATCAACGGGGAATATGTTGCAGCCCGATCCGGGAAAACCCTGGAAACCATCAATCCCGCGACGGGGCAGGTAATTACCCGGATCGCCTCCTGCGAGGCCGACGACGTTGACCGGGCGGTTCAGCACGCCCGCAAGGCCTTCGACAGCGGCGTATGGGCGAAGAAACATCCCATCGAGCGGAAGACGGTCCTCCTGGAGCTCGTGAAGCAGGTGGCCGAGCACCAGCGGGAACTTGCCGTCCTGGAGAGCGTGGAGAGCGGCAAGCCCATCCGGGACTGCGTGGAGATCGACCTGCCGGAGACCATGAGTTGCCTGCAATGGCACGCCGAAGTGACGGATAAGCTCTATGGCCAGGTTTCACCATCAGGTGAGGATGCCCTGGGGCTGATCGTGAAAGAGCCGATGGGGGTGGTGGCCTGTGTGCTCCCCTGGAATTTTCCGCTCATGATGCTGGCCTGGAAGATCGGACCTGCTCTGGCCGCGGGTAACAGCGTGATCGTCAAGCCGGCCGAAGAGACGAGCATGACCGCCTTGAAACTGGCCGAGCTCGCCCGAGAGGCCGGCATTCCGCCGGGCGTGCTGAGCGTGGTCCCGGGTCCGGGGGAAATCACCGGCAGGGCGGTCGGTCTGCATCCCGGCATCAACGCCGTCTCTTTCACGGGGTCGACCGAGGTGGGTCGTGAATTCCTTCGGTACTCCGCGGATTCGAATCTCAAGCGGATTGTGCTCGAATGCGGCGGGAAGAATCCATGCATTGTGCTGGCCGACGCCGGACAACTCGATGATGTCGCCACGCACGCGGTTCTCTCTGTCTTCTGGAACAGCGGACAGAACTGCACGTCGAACTCTCGGTTGATCGTCGAAAAGGGGATCAAGGAACCGTTGATGGAAAAGATCATCGAGAAGACGGCGGAATGGCCTACCGGCTATCCGCTCGATCCCGCCAACCGTCTGGGCGCCATCGTAACCAGGACGCATTTCGACAAGATCATGGGGTATATCGATGTGGGCAGGAAAGAGGGCGCGTCCGTGGTGCTGGGCGGCGACAGAATTGAAGAGGGCAATGGACTCTATATCGAGCCGACGGTATTCGATGGGGTCACGCCCGGGATGACCATCGCGCGGGATGAGATTTTTGGTCCGGTCCTGTCGGTGATCGAAGTCAACGACGTGGTCGAGGCGGTCAATACCGCAAATGACACCGCCTATGGCCTGCAGGCGTCATTATTCACATCCGACGTAACGCGGGCGCACCGGATCGCCCGCGAGCTCCAGGCGGGAACCGTGAGCGTGAACTGCTATGGCGAGGGGGACATGGCCACGCCGTTCGGCGGTTACAAGCAATCCGGGTTCGGCGGCCGCGACAAGTCACTGATGGCGCACGACCAGTATTGCGAGACCAAGACCATTTGGCTGGACCTTAGTGATCCGGCGTTTGAATAGGTCCGGGCTTCCGGCTCAAACCGAGCGTGGTGCGCGCGGGGTGGGGAAATCGGCGCGCGATATCACCCCTCTTCCGTCGTCTTCACCCGTCACGCGGCCAAGAGGCCAGCGCTCTGGGTTCATCCTTGGAATAGGGGCAATCTCGCACCCCGTTTCCCCATCCCTCCCGTTGGTCGGGCAGACCCGCGCGCACCACGACAGCCGTCGGGCCACTGGCGCGGGTGATGGTGCGGAGTACCATACGGCCCGAAAGCATAGCGCCTCGCGGGCTGGAGCAGCGCCCTGCTGCGCGTAGGGTCGAACTCCGATTCGGCCCGTCGTGATCTGGAACCATGGCCGCCGTATGTCGCACCACGCCCAACTGCAGAATCCCTCGGGCATGTTGACGCAAGACGGTGATCTTGACGTGGGCATTCAGGGCTTGGGTCATGGTTGTCATCGGCGTCGAAAGGCACTACATGGCGGTGGTATGCTGAGGGCTCACGCAAGAATAGTTTCCCCTGTCAAAGGGCTAACTATGTCATTATCGTCGTCAGATAACCCACATCGCAAACTGCATCGAGAACCACATCGACACTAACTATTTCGTCATCTTTGCCGTGAACTCCGTCGAAATAGTTGACGGCAAAGTTCACGACATAGTTGGCCTTCCTGATGAGAAGTTCTTTCTGAGCGTGCCCTTAGTCTCGATCGTCTTTCGCGGTGTCGAGTGGCGAGAGTCGGGTTTCGGGACAGCGATGGCGTCCTGCATGCACCTTTAGTCAGTGGCTCTTCACCACCAGGGGACGAACCAGAATTCCCCGAGCGGGCCGGGCGGGCCATCCACCGGCAACGGCAGAGGGAGGCCGACGTTGGAACTGTGGAACGGGTAGTTGTACATGTACCCGGGCACCATGTTCGACACATAATCCTTCAGACTGTAGGACGCTACGTGTCCGTCCACGAAAGCAATGTTATCCTTGCCGTAGGAAAACCCGTTGCCGGCGTCGCCGCCAAAGAAGTGCCGCCCGGCATGGTACAGGGCCGCAGGTTGCCAGCTGAATCCCGGGTGCGCGCCCCCGGTGCGCAGGGGATCGGGATTGTAGTGGGTTGCGGACAGGTGGGGAAGGTCCTGGACGTTCTCGAAGAACAAGACCACATTGCCCGGCTTGGAACATTCCTCGAAGCTCGTCGCCTTGTCGCCGTATCGCCCGCCGTACGCGTCCTTGAACCAGAAGATCCAGAAGGCGCCGTTGACGGTGTAGGTATTCATGCGGGTGGGGTTGTTGCCCAGTTTCACGGAGCAGAAGAACGTGTCCTCGCTGCTGCCGAGATAGGGTTTTATCAAGGCTGGCCACCAGATTTTATTGGGACCGGACAACTGGATCTCCGGGAAATAGCCATCGTGGTCGACGACGTGGGATGTGGTCGCGATCGCCATCTGACGCTCATTGGACATGCATTTGATGACCTTGGCCTGTTCGCGCGCCCGGCGCAGGGACGGGAAAAGCATTGCGGCCAGGATGGCGATGATCGCGATGACCACGAGCAGTTCGATGAGGGTGAAACCCGTCATCGAGCTTCGCCCAAAGCGTCGCTGCGCTTTACATTGTGGCGGGCGAGCCAGCAGTTCGATGAGCGTGAAAGTTTGCTTTCCCAGGAGTTGAGCCCTGAGTCCGTACTTGTATAAGGTTTCAGGTTCCAGTGTGGCCTCTAGCTGAGCCGGATTTTTCAAGCTATGGGAGTTTCATTGGTTTCAGGTTTCGGGTTTCAGGATGGAAGGTCATCGTCTTAATCTTTCCTGAAACCTTGTTTCTGAGTCCCTTTGGGACTTCGATCCTAATCTCAATCTTAATCGCAATCTTTATCGATTAGGATTGAGATTAAGATACACCGAAAACTGTGACACTAGGCCAACCTGAAACCCGACACCTGAACTCTCAAACAAGTCGGGCCTCTGAGCAGAACTAAAAGTTTTCCAGCTTGAAAACATAACCTTGTCGCGAACCGATTTCGACAAGGTTCTCAAGCCACGGCGCGTCGATCTCTGACCGACGCACCGATTAACACCATGTTATGCGCGCCGCCGCGTGGAGCCGATCAGTCCCGCGATTCCCAGGCCCAGCAGCGCCAGCACGGACGGCTCGGGGACCACATGCTGGCCGGTTTCGAAGCGCACCAGGGAGAACTGCTGGTCGACGGTAGCGCCGCTGACGAAGGATCCGGTGCCAAAGAAGTGTTGGGCAGCTGCACCAGCACCGTACATCGATGACTGCAAAAGCGTCAACGCAAGAGCACCGTCGATGTAAAACGAAATCTCATCGTCGGCGGTCCCCGCGCCAAGGGGATTCTTGATCATCTGGTAGGTACGGAAGCCGCTGGACGGGTCGAGGGCACTGATCAAGCTGCCCGAGTCAATAACACCCCCGGTATTGGTGTAATACACACCCGCCGCCTGAGCACCCGTACCATCGATCAGGTGCATTTCCATACGATTATTGGCGTCCTTGATGCGGATCGCGGATTCGTATACGGAGCTAGCCCCACTCGCCTTAACGGTCATGCTGAATGTCCAGCCGTTCGGATCAACCAGTGCGTCTTCAAATGCCGGTGTAGACCCGAAGCCGTGGGTTCCAGCGCTACCCGAGGGCGACAACATGCGCCAGTTCGGCGGGGGGCCGGCGTCGGCTAACGCGGAGCTGCTGCCCGACGGATCGTCGGTGAACCCTTCGGTGGCCGGGTCCGTGTCGCCAACATGCTCGAAGATCACGGTGGCCCGTACGGCCGTGGCCCCAGTCAGTGTGATCGCCGTCAGCAATGCCGTTATGGTTGTGTTTTCCATAGTTGTTCTCCTTCGGTTGGGGGTTGCTCTTCCAGGTACGGTCAAAATTGCGGGCTAAGTTCAGGGGGATTGACCACGATACGGTAGCCCTTGTTCGTGCTGAATTCGGTCGCATCAAACAGGAACTGGTTCGTACCGCTGCCGAGGGTGTAGGCCCCGGTGCTCGTGAAGTTGTTGGACGTGACCAGGTCGGTGGTGCTGTCCAGGCGGTACACCACGTTGCTCTGGCTCAGGAATTCCATGGCCATGGTATCCTCCGTGGCCACCTGGGTGAACGCGACTTCCTGGGGGGGGATGTTGCTGATGACGTTCATGCCGGTTTCGAACCGTACCAGGGAGAACTGCTGGTCGACGGTAGCGCCGCTGGCGGCGGTTCCGGTGCCGAAGAAGTGTTGGGCAGCTGCACCAGCGCCGTACATCGCTGACTGCAGAAGCGTCAACGCGTGAGCACCGTCGATGTAAAACGAAATCTCGTCATCGACAGTCCCGGCGCCGTTGGGATTCTTGATCATCTGGTAGGTATGGAACCCGCCGGCCGGGTCGACCGTAGTTACTACGCTGCCCACGTCAATCACACCCCCGGGATTGGTGTAATACATCCCCGCCGGCAGGGCACCGGTACCATCGATCAGGTGCATTTCCATACGATTATTGGCGTCCTTGATGCGGATCGACGATTCGTATACGGAGCTGGCCCCACTCGCCTTAACGGTCATGGTGAATGTCCAACCGTTTGTATCAACCAGTGCGTCTTCAAACGGCGTAGTGGAACCGTAGTCGTAGGATCCACTGCTGCCGGAGGGCGACAACATGCGCCAGTTCGGCGGGGGGCCGGCGTTGGCTAACGCGGCGCTGCTGCCCGACGGACCGCCGGTGAACCCTTCGGTTTCCGGGTCCGTGTCGCCAACATGTTCGAAGACGACGACTGCTCGCGCGGCGGTGGCTCCGAATAGGGTCAGTGCCGTCAGCAATGCCATCACGGATGTGTGTTTCATCGACCTGCTCCTGTTTTAAAACATACCTATATTACTATATACGAGTATACTGAACCGCAAGCCCGGCCGGTGCAAGGACTTTTTTGGACAAAATGCGCCCGCTGCGAAAGTCGGTTGCGGACAGGGATTTACGTGATTCTTTTCAGTGATGGAACCAGTCCAACGGATACACCCGCAAGACGGACTCCTGCTTCTGAAGGTTTTGCTCGGCGATTCCGAGTTGGGGGCTGCCCCGCAGGTAGCGGACGATCACCCGGTCGCCGACGACATCCAGGTTGGCATAGTGATAGTAAGCCCAGCCGTCGGGCAGGGGACCGCACCAGTCGCGCGCCCGCACCATCTGGAGCGGGTACTCGGGTTGCACGCGGTCGACATCCTCGAGCCCTTCGCTCAATTCGAGGGTCTTGAAGTTTTCCCAACTGTGCCCGCCGTCCCGGGAGATGGCCGACGACAGCCGGCCCCGGCGGTAGCCGCGCCGGATCTCCTCGCGAGAAACCTGGTTCCAGACGATCAGCAGATCGCCGGACTCCGGCAGTTTCACCATGATTCCCGGCGATTCGGAGCTGGGCAGATCCGCAGGGGTCACGGCAGTCCAGTGTTCACCGCCGTCCACGCTGAAGCTCTGCACCAGGCGACCCACGGTGGAGCGGGCAATAAGCAGCACCTGGCCGTCCCTCCCTTCGGCGATCGTCGGCTCGAAGCAGGCGGTCTGGCCGCACATCCCGTTGGGGATCCCCTCGAAGTCGAACCACCCCATGAGCCCGCCGGGGTGCCGGGTCCACGTACTGCCCTCGTCGTCGGAATAGTAGACGACGGTCATCCCCATCTCGGGCCCGTGGCCGTGCCCCTCGAGTTGGATTTTCTCTCCCCGCCACAGGCCGTACGCGCTGACCTCCATGTACTGAATGTCGGGATGGACACTCACCATGCCGCCGTCCCCTTCGACCCAACCCGCCATCATGGTGTAGCCGGTCAGCAACAGCCTGCCGCTTTCCAGTTGGATCATCGCGTGCCACAAGGGCCAGAAGGTTGGATAGTCGGTGACCAGGGTCGGCTCCGACCAGGTCTTGCCCTCGTCCGTGGAGGAGGCAAACCGGGTGCCTCCCCGCGTGCCGTTGTAGCCGGCCAGCGCGCCGGATTGTAGACGGATCAACCCGGTCAGTTCGATATCACACTGCGAGGGCTGCGCTTCGCTCCAGGTGCGCCCCTGGTCCACGGACGTGCGACAGGTCCGGCCCTGGGCGAGCATCCAGGAGCCGTCCTGGAGTTCCACGACGCCCCCGTTCTCGGCGATGTCTATAATCTCCGTTACGCCTTCCGGGATCGGTTTTCGGCTGACAGTTTTCGCGAGGTCCTCGGACATGTTTGTTTCTCCTGTGCTTATTTTCCTACGATTAGAGGGCTGTCGTTTTTTTGGGAGCGTTGAAATGGGCGGCCCTCACAAAATGGTATCACTGTTTTTGGCCCGATTGAGCAAGGTTCCTTCCTGGTGTTTTGTTGGCCTATTCGCACGCATACGCTCTGATGGACCGATTAAGCAAGTCGGTTAAGGGTGGCGACGAAGTGCACGAGGAAGTGTAAGGAGCGTGCAACGCCCACACGTAGGCGCACACTTCGTCGCACTCTTAACCGCCACACTTCGTCGGATACCCTTAAACGAACTGCTTACTCGATCCCTTTCCGCTGCCGGTCATAGCGCATGCAGATGCACGTTCATGATGGCACGACAAAGAAGAAAAATCAGAATCCACACTCGCTCCGGATGGCGAGGATGTGCCGGGCACACTCTTCGCGGATCCCCGCGTAATCCTCGGGCCGGATCTCCGGCACGGGATTCCACGCATCCAGCTCGGCCCACTGATTCTGCGGGATTGCGCCCGGCCGCTGTAGGTACGTTGTGAGCGGAATTCGTGCGCGTAGCCCGTCGAGGTATGCCCGTGCGTCTTGCACGGCGGCGGCCGCTTTGCCCGAGGTCGCTCCCGAAGCGATGGCACTCTCCAGCATCTGCAGGTAGCGGTAGTCGTTGACCCCGGCCGCGCGGCCCTCAAAGGCGATCTTCGGCTCAGGAAGTCCCGAGTCGTTGATCCGCACGTACCAACCGTAGGACCACACCCCGTTTCCCTTGGCGCCGGTGCGCCAGGTCCACAGCCCCGCGTGGAACCGCTCCTGGAGATACCCGGCGCCGGTCACCCAACAGTTGTACATCCAAAGCTCGGCGTCGTTCGCTTTCGCGGCCTGGTGCGTCTCCGGCCACCGGTCGCCGTAGTGCCCCTCGATCCACACGTCGTACAGGTCGCCCAGCGTATCTCCGTCTTCGTTGAGGGGACGGGTGAACGCACCGGGGTAGCCGCCGGCGGTCGCGGTGCGAATCCCCCGCTTCCGTGCCTCGGCGTAGTGGCTGTTCATGACCTGAACCACCTGCTCCGAGCCCTCAGGATGGTTGGGTTCATCCAGCACGCAAAACAGAAAATCCGGCCAGCCGGCCTTGCCGGCGTGCTCCGAGATCGCACGGACCGTGCTCTCGCCCCCGCCGAACACGCCGAAGCTCGCGGGTTCGGCTCGTATCTCCATCGGCCGCGACCAGGTATAGAGAAGCAGCGGTTGATCCCGGCAGAGCCCCGCGCGCCGCACATACTCAACCGTGGCGTCGAGCTCGTTGTAGCGGATGCGAATCTTGCCGTCCTTGTCCTGGCTCTCCGCATAGCAGTAGGTGGCCACGGTATTCATCCCGTGGCGGCGCTGGTCGGCAAGGTAGATCTCCTCGGCACCCGGCAGGGCGGCCGTCGGGCCCATGGGACTGCCGCTCGGCACCGGCGGCGTGTCGCACCACATGAAGAAGGCGGCGTCGGCCTCCGCCAACGCCATGTCGCGGACGGTCAACACAACCGGAACGATCAACGCCCTTGCGCTTTCCTCCCCGCCGGCCGGTTTCACGCGCGTGATGGTCACCTTGCCGGTATAGTCGCCGGGTGGGGTCCCCGGGGGAACGGTGAGGGTTATCCAGTACTGCCCTCCGTGTCCCGTCCCCCGCAACGGAAGTTCGGTGCTGTTGAGCAGGAACTTGGGCGCGTACACAAAACGCTGCGCAGTGGAACGCCGCCACGCCATCTCCGCGGTCCGGAGGGTGACAAAGCGCGACCCATACGCGCCGTGCAACTCGGAATCTTCCCCGTTCTCGGTGGCGAAGCCGCTTCCCGCCTTCACGCGCAGAACGATGGGCTCCTCCAGGAGGCTGCGGACGTAGATCACCGCGGAGTCCGATTCGCCGGCGGCAAGGGTGAACCGGACCGGCTCGCCGGTCTCGTCCAGGGACGGCCTGAAGCTGCTGTAGGTGATCGGCAGTACGGGCCGCCCTGCCGCCACGAATCCGCGCTCCATCACCTCGGCGGGCCAGGCAGGCTCTGGTCTGGCCTCGTAGCCTTCGTCCGCCGGACCGGCTTCTCGCACCGATTCGTCCTCAACCAGGCGCAGGTCGTCGTACCAGATCCGGTAGTTCTCGTTACCCATCTCCTGCCTGGCGGATTGTTCGCGGTGGGTGTAGGGCAACCGGATGATGATGCTCTCGCACACAGGACCGGTGCGGAAGGGCAGTTCCATCTTCGCCCAGTAACGGCCGGCAATCCCCGATCCCCACCAGTGGGTGGCCGGCATGGCGTTGAGCACCTCCGGCTTCGCGTAGAGATCCTGATCGAAAGGGACGCTTTCTGGATCGTGGGCGCCGTCGAACACCTGGGGCCCCCGCCAGTACTCGCCGCCCCCCGAGGTCCTCACGTAGAAACGCAGCCGATACCCCGTGTCCGGCATCACCGCGATGGGTAGGGACACCACCTGCCCGTGGGGCTCTTTTTCGGAGAGCACGAGCGTTGCCTCGCCCAGGTCAAGGTCCTCGGGGACCGGCAGCTCGCCGAACCGCGAGTACCGAGGAATGGCTTCCCGCTTGACCCTTTCATGCCAGTTTACCTCCGGCTTCCAACTCGGTTCGTACTCGCCCCAGTACTTGCTCCCGAAGGTCAACATCCTGGCGGGCCAACTCCCGTCGGGCGTCCGCGCCCACATCGCGGTGCCGTCGGCCGCGAGGACCTTTTCGCCCTCGAGGAGTTTCTCATAAGGCGGCAAATTCTCGATGCAGGCCGTCACTTCCTCCAGCGTCTGGCGCGAGAAGTTGAATGCCCCGGCGGTCCAGCCATCGGCCACCCCGTCGCCGTCAGCATCGGTCTCGAAGCCCCCATTGGGGAGCAGATTGATCTCCTCGCCGTCGACGCTGGCCCCGGCGACAAGGAAAGGAATGAGGATCGCCAGGCAAAACGCTGCAAGTCCCCGGGCTATCGAACGGTCTTGCATGAGAATGAAGTCACCTGCATCGACCATCTTTGTCGTAATCTTAATCGACGATCTCTGACTTAGACCTCGATTACGATTATGGCAAAGAACTCGACGCAACATGATTAACCAATGGGGATTCTATGCAACGTTGAGGTTCACTTCGTTAATTGGGCGAGGCGACCGCGCTCCTGGCGGCGACCCTGGGTTTGCCGGAGGAGTCGGCTTCGACCAGCGAGGAGTCGATGCGTTGATTTTGAGGATCGCGCAGGTCGTCAGCTACAGGATCCAACAACAGCTTCACGGACGCTTGCGCCATGGGAGCGACGGGGATCGGGCAACCGCTGACCGTCGGCCGGCGTACGGCGCCGGGGCCCATATTCTGAACCGCCACGATCGACACATCCTCAGGAACGCGCCGGCCTTCCGCCTCCAGGAGGTCGATCGTTCGCACCGCTTCGTAATCGTCATACACCACGAACGCGGTGGGGGCGTGTTTTCCCTTCAGCTG
>CAUZKZ010000146.1:0-11192 GCA_963580345.1 Verrucomicrobiia bacterium
GCGAAAGCGCCGCTCCAAATCAACCGAACTCGCCAAGTCTCGCTTCAATTCGCAACCGCAGATTCCAACGCTCTGATCTCCTGAAAAGGGGGTAATTCAACAGTCTCCTATGGGATGGCTGTGGGTGATTTTCAATGAAATTTACCGCTACACGGTCGAGACCGCTGTCGAGACGATCACCGATCCCAATATCGTTACCGTCGTCGATTTCGGATCGCAGACCATCACGGTCACCGATCCCGCCCTCAATGCAGTCTCGACCTTCTGGAAGGTTGAAGCGCGGGTCGGGCCCTAGTACTTCGTCAAGTTTGAGATGATGGATGGACGCGCCGGGCCGGCCCCGCCGCCGGCCAGGCGCCACTTTCCGCCTCGTGGGCTTTGACCTCGGGCCCCTCCCTTGCTACTCGCTCCCTGCGACTTGCAACCATGAAGAAGATTCACGGCGCCCCGTCTTACCATCTCGCTTCCGACTGCGTGGAACTCTACGTCACGCAAACGGCGGGAATGCTGGCCCCCGTCACGTTCCGACTCGGCGACGCGGAGTTCTCGCCGTATGCCCTCGCCCCCTGGAAGCCCGACGAGGTCGATCCCGGCCTCCCCGACCTCCTCAAGGTTCTGCGCGGCGACTTCCTTTGCCTCCCCTTCGGACCGCAGGACGACGGCGCCCCGCACGGCGCCACCGCCAACGCCGAGTGGTCGCTCGTCGAGCAATCCCCGCACACCCTTCACCTCGCCCTCGAACCGCCCGACGTCGGGGGCCACGTCGAGAAACTGATCACGCTCCGCCCCGGTCATCCCGCCATTTACTGTGAGCACCGCCTCCGCGGAGTGGAGGGCCGCTTCAGCTACGGAAATCATCCCATCCTCGATTTTTCCGGGCTCGCCGAGGGCCAGGGACGGGTCACGACCTCGCCGTTCCGCTGGGGTTCCGTCAACCCCGGTCTCTTTTCCGACCCCGCCAACGACGAGTACCAGATCCTCGTTCCTGGCGCCGCGTTCACGGATCTGACCAAGGTCCCCATGGCGGCCGAACCGCCCACCGCCCCCGCCAACGTCGACGCCGCCGGCCACGCCGATCTCACCCGCTATCCCTCGCGCCCGGGCTACGAAGATCTCATCATGCTCGTCAACGAACCCGCCTGCGAGGCGCAGCCCTTCGCCTGGACCGCCTGCGTCTTCGAGGACTGCCTCTGGTTCTCCCTCAAGAACCCCGCCGACTTTCCCGCCACCCTCTTCTGGATCTCCAACGGCGGCCGCAAGGCGGCCCCCTGGAACGGGCGTCACCTCGGCCGGCTCGGACTCGAGGAAGTCTGCTCCCACTTCGCCGACAACGTCACCTCCTCCCGCCGGGACAAGCTCGCCGCGCAGGATATTCCCACCACCCGCGAGTTTCTCCCCGGCGAATCGGTTTCCCTCCCCATCGTCCAGGCCGCCGCCGCCGTGCCCGGTGGTTTCGGCGCCGTGGCCGCCATCACACCCGGCCTCGAGGACCGCGTCACCATCACCTCCGAAACCGGGGCCGCTGTCGAAGCAGCCGTCGATTGGAACTTCGTCCTCTGACTCCCCGGTGCCTGGGCTACCGGCTCTTCCCAGGGTCCAAATCGAATCCTTCCCCCGCTATTTCCGCCGCGCGCCTTTCCGCTTCGACTCCGCGGGCGGGTTTTTCATGGTGAAACGATGGTCCTCCACCAGCTTCAGCAAGTCGAAGCTACTCACGATCCCCACCACCTTCTTTTCCTCCGTCACTACCACGTGGTGGAGCCGGTGGTTTCGCATCACGCGTGCCGCAATGTGCACGCCGTCATAGCGAGGAACGGTGTAGACCTTGGTCGACATCAATTCACTCACCGGCATGTCGGCGGGCTCGTCCCCCAGGATGTCGGTGGACGTCACGATCCCCACCGCTTGCCCATCACCGCTCACGATCGGCAGGGCGTGTATTCCTTTTGTCTCCATCAACTCCCGCACTTCGCCCACCGAATTGCACTCCTGACCCACGATCACCGAGGGCACCATCAGTTCATCGACCGTCGCATTCATATCCCGTTTCAATTCGTGCCGTCCGCAACTCCCGTTGATCCGGCACTCCCCGCCGCAAACGCAGCCGGGATGCCCTTCGGGAGCGGGTTCCATGATGCTTTTTCTTACCCCTTCCATTGCCCCCGCCGCTCCGCATTCCTTTCCCTTCCCTCCGCATTTCCTGCTCTTTCCCAATTACCAATATCGATTAACAATAATCCGCGATCCGGCTCTTGCCAGTCCGGCGTCAACCTCCTACCCCTTTGCACCTTCCCAGTAGCATTTACATCCACTCCTCTCATGAGTCATCCCCGCGCGACCGAAGAACTCACCACCGTCACCAGCAACGTCCGCAGCCTCGTCGATGGCCACCTCGAGGACACCGGCGGCCTCCTGCGCCTCGCCCCCGCCTGGGTCCCGCGTTCCTTTCTCCAGCCCGGCCTGCGCATCAAGCTCCACCCCGACGACACTTACGCCTACGGGTTGAGCCGCGGCGGCATCGACGAGCGCTGGTTCGCCTCCACCACGGAATGTGCCAACGAGGGCCGCGTGCCGGATGAGGGACTCTCCTACGTCGTCGTCGGCACCGAGCGCTTCACCCTGCGCGATGCCGTGGCCGAGTGCGGCGCGGACCTCATCGGAAAATCCATCTGGGACAAGTACTCGAAGTGGCCGGTCTATTCGAAGTTCTTCGACAACATGGGTCCCATCCCACACCACATGCACCAGAACGCCAAGCAGGCCGCCCTGGTGGGCCAGGAAGGCAAGCCCGAGAGCTACTACTTCCCGCCCCAGCACAACAACGTCGGCAACAATTTTCCCTACACCTTCATGGGCTTCGAGCCCGGCACCACCCGCCAGCAGGTCTACGACTGCATCGCCAACTGGCACAAGGGCGACAACAAGATCCTCGAACTCTCCAAGGCCTACAAGCTCCAGCCCGGAACCGGCTGGCTCATCGATCCCTGCGTCCTCCACGCCCCAGGCTCGCTCTGCACCTACGAACCGCAGTGGGGCTCCGACGTCTTCGGCATGTATCAAAACCTCGTGGAAGGCCGCGAAGTGCCCTGGTCTCTCCTCGTCAAGGACATGCCCGAGGATCGGCATGACGACATCGATTTCATCATCGACCAGCTCGACTGGGACAAAAACCTCGATCCCAATTTCAAGGACAACCACTACCTCGAGCCCCTCACCGCCGAGAAGGGCGAAGGCTTCCACGACAAGTGGATCGTCTACGGCAAGATCGACGGCGAGCAGCTCTTTACCGCCAAAGAACTCACCGTCGAGCCCGGCGCGAAGGCCACCATTGTGGACCATGGCGCCTACGGCCTCACGGTGGTGCAGGGAGAAGGCAAAGCCAACAAGCTCCGCCTCAACTGCCCCAAGCTCCTCCGCTTCAACGAGCTCTCCCAGGATGAGTTCTTCGCCAGCGAGTCCGCCGCCCAGGCCGGCGTCACTTTCGAGAACACCTCCGAGACCGAGCCCCTCGTTTGCCTCCGCTACTTCGGCCCCGAAGTGAACCCGGACGCTCCGGCCATGGGAGCGCATAAGGCGGCCTGAGCGCCCGTCCGACCGGTCCGAGCCATGCCCGCCGAAATCCAGTCCGACCTTCTCCAGCGCAAGAGACGATGGCTGATCGCCCTCTGCGTCTGCGGCCTCTTCCTCGCCCTCTCCATCCTGCTGGGCCTCGGCGCCACCGTGTGGCGCATGCAGGAGACCATGGAGTTGGTGGACGACAGTGCCGTGAGCGACGCCGCCTATCTGCAGATGATCGAGCGCGCCACTCTCTGGAGCAAGCTCGGCCTCGCCATCGGCACCGTGGCCTTCGCCGGATACCTGGTCTCCTTCGTGATGCACCAACGCACCAAGGAGAAACTCAAATCGTGGCATGAGCAACAGCGCCTCGCCCGCCGCGAGGAGCGGTGAGCATTTAACTCAGTATTCTGTATTCGGTATTCAGTATATGGTATACGATGTACTGACTGGTCTTGTGCCAGTCTGAACACTGAACACTGAACACTGATCATGCCCACCCGCCTCGTTGTTTCGCTCACGATCCTCTTCCTGGGCATCGCTCCCATCCCCGCCTCCACCGTGTGGGCCACCGGAGATTCGGGAATCACCGTCGTCGAGTTCACCAGGCCCCCCTCGCCGGAACCTGCTCTCGTCACCGACCCCATCACCCCGCTGGTCATCATCGCCCGCGCCGAAGAATTCGGACTCTTCAATCTCGCGGCCGAGACCGCCTACCTGCCCGACTTCAGCCCGGCCGGCACCGCGTGGGCTTTCGCGGGCCTGAATGGCAACCCCGCCATCCTCGGTGCCGCCGACTTCGCCTCCCTCACCTTCATGGATTGGAAAAATTCCCTCGGCGGCCGCTTCGCCCTCCTCCCAAACATAGTCGACCGTCCCGGCGTGCTGCACCTCATCGAGGAAGATATCTACCTCGACCTCACCTTCACCGCCTGGGGCGGACCGGGCGACGGAGGGAGTTTCTCTTACACCCGCACCGCCGGCCCTGTCCCCGAGCCCTCTTTCGTCCTCCTCCTCCTGGCCGTTGGTCCCCTCCTTCTCCCGCGCCGCCGCCGCGCTGCCTCGTAGGTCCGCTCCGACTTCTCGGTCCGATTTGTCCGCTCCGGATTTTTTAGTTCCCCGTCCGGGCCCCCAGCCTCTAGCTTCTCCTCCGCGACGGCTTGCCACGGCGTAACGTGGCAAAGCCGGGTCTCCGCACAGATCGGATCGCGATTCCCAACATCACACAATTCTTAACCATGCCCAGCAATCCTGCACTACACAACGCCATGTGGCCCGGCCTGGTCGGCAAGGAACCCGATACCGATCACCCGCCCATCTCCCTCGACCGCATGCTCGAACTGACCGTCAACGCCGAAGTCAACGGCCAGAAGTACGACGGGGTCGATCTCTTCCTCTTCCACTCCCACACCGACCCCGAGGCCTCCGACGATGACATCAAGGCCATGGCTGACAAGATCGCTGGCATGGGTCTCAAGGTCGGCTCCCTGGTCGCCCCGGTCTGGCCCGGCACGGTCGGAGGGTGCGCCTTCGGAACCGAGGAAGACCGCGACAATTTTGTGCATGCCGTGAGTGTGGCCTGCCGCATCGCGGAGGTCCTCAACGACCACGGAGTGCGCGAATACGGCATCATCCGCATCGATTCCGCCGGCGGCCCAGTCGATTGGGCCACCGCTCCCGAAGCCAACACCAAGATGATTGCCGAGACCTTCCAGCGCGCCGGCCGGGTCGCCGCCGACCACAACGAACGCCTCGCCGCGGAAGGAGAAGTGTGCTGGGGCGGCATGCACTCCTGGAAGGACATGGTCGACGTCCTCGAGGAAACCGGAATGCCCTCCACCGTCGGCTTCCAGGCCGACCTCGCCCACACCTACCTCTACCTCCTCGGCGTCAACGCCCCCGAGCACGCCCTCCTCAAGGAAGGCTACAGCGACGACGAATTCTGGGACGCCTACGAGAAGATGACAGACGCCCTGCGCCCCTGGACCTTCGACATCCACATCGCCCAAAACGACGGCTCCGTCCACGGGACCGGTAGCCACGACAAGACCGGCCGCCACTGCCAGGCCGACGACCCCAACGGCAAACTCGATATCACCAGGTGCGCCGGCTACTGGATGAAGGAAGCCACCCACCGCGGCATCCGGCACCTCTGCTGGGACGGCTGCATGTTCGACAACTCCGTCCTCGAGGACCCCAAGACCTGGAACACCATCCTCGACGCCATGATCAAGGTGCGCGACGCCCACGGCTGCGATTAGGAGGCTTGTCGCCTGACGGTGATTTTCAAGGAGCTCGGATCTTCCGCGTTCCTTGTTTTTTTTCGCGATGACACGCGGGCATTTTGAGAGGTGATGCCTTGCCATGAAGCAATTCCTCCCTGCCATGAGAACGCGCAACGCACTCGTCTCCATCCTGATTCTCTGCCCCACCCTTGCCGCCGCCCAGACCGTCACCTGGGTCGACAACGCCAACGGCCAGTTCATTGTCGATTGCAACGGGCCCGATCCCGGCGGCGAATTCTTCTGGCCCGACAACAACAACTGGAGCCAGGTTCAACTCCTCGGCCTCGATCCCTGCGACAGCAACATCGGGGGTTTCGAGCGCGAACCCAGCAACTGGAGCACCCCCACCTATCCCGACGGCACCACCGTCGATGTCGTCCTCACCGGACGCTCCCCCACCGATCTCGACCTCATGATCGACGTCGGCACCCTCTCGGTGGACGGGCCCAATACCCTCCGCATTCCCGGGGCCAGCACCCTCGACGTGCACGGCGGTTCCATCGTCAACAACGGGATGATCGACCTCGAGGATTTCTCCGTCAGCCTCGCCATCCTTCGAATCAACGCCAATACAAATCTCACCGGCTCGGGCACGGTGCGATTCAACAGCGACGACGACAACATCATTACCTCTTCCAATCCCGCCCACGTCCTCACCATCGGCCCGGATCAGAACCTCCTCGCCACCTCTGTCGCGATCGCCGGCGACAGCGCCAGCCGGATCGCTACCGCCTTCACAAACAACGGAACCATCACGGCGGACGTGGGTGGCCTGCAGATAGACACCTATCCCAAGACCAATAACAACCTCATCCGCGCCATCAATGGCGGCACGATCGTCCTGCGAAACACCAGCGTCGACAACCCGGTCGGAACCATACAGGCGGGGGCTTCCAGCACCGTTATTCTCAATAACGCGAACGTCTCCGGGGGCCTGCTCGGTGGTCCGGGCACTTTCAGGCTCACAAGCGCGGGCGAGACAACCCTGAACGGCCCCCTCGAAATCGATTCCAGCGCCACCGTGCAACTGGGAACCACCAACGACCTCAAGCTCACCGGCACCATTACGAACAACGGAATGATACGGATCAACGACGTGGGCACCTCCCTCACGGAGCTGATCATCGACGGCAATGTCACGCTCGACGGCAGCGGCCAGGTTCTCTTCGAATCAAATGACGACAATCTCGTTGTTTCCGCTGACCCGGAAAACGACGTCCTCACCATCGGCCCCGACCAGGAATTCACCACCACCGCCGCGGCGCTGGCGGGCTTTAGCCAAAGCCGCCTCGTCACCGCCACCACCAACAACGGCACCATCACTGCCAACGAGGGCGGACTGCAGCTCGATACCGGACCCAAGATCAACAACACCCTGATCCGCGCCATCAACGGCGGCAATCTCCAGTTCGATTCCGTCACCATTACCAACGACGAAGGCGGGGGCGACCCCGCGGTGGGCGACATCAGTCTCGACGCCACCTCCACTCTCGATCTCGACGGCGCCACCATCCTCGGCGGCACCCTTTCCGGAGCCGGAACCGTCACTCTCCTGGCCGCCGACGCGATCCTCGACAACCTCACCATCGGACCGGACCTCACCGTCGCGATCCACACCACGGACATTCTCACCATCCGCAACACGATCGCCAACAACGGGACGATCCTCCTCAACGACGTCGGGGTGAGCAGCGCCCGGCTGCGCATCGACGACGACGTCACCCTCGCCGGCACCGGCCGGGTCCTCTTCCAGGGCGATGACGACAACTTCGTCGATTCCGTGAAAGATCTCCCGGAAGATCCGGATCCTGTCCTTACCATCGGGCCCGACCAGGAATTCACCACCGCTTCGGATACCATCGCCGGCTTCAGTGAGAGCCGCGTCATTGCGGCCCTCATCAACAACGGGACCATCACCGCCGACCAGGGCGGCCTGCAACTCGATACGCTTCCCAAGGTCAACAACAACCTCATCCGCGCCATCAATGGCGGTAATCTCCAGTTCGATTCCGTCACCATTACCAACGACGAAGGCGGGGGCGACCCCGCGGTGGGCGACATCAGTGTCGATGCCACCTCCACTCTCGACCTCGACGGCGCCACCATCCTCGGTGGCACCCTTTCCGGGGCCGGAACCGTCAATCTCCTGGCCTCCGACGCGATCCTCGACAACCTCACCATCGGACCGGACCTCACCGTCGCGATCCACACCACGGACATTCTCACCGTCCGCAACACGATCGCCAACAACGGGACGATCGTCCTCAACGACGTCGGGGTGAGCAGCGCCCGCCTGCGCATCGACGCCGACGTCACCCTCGCCGGTACCGGCCGGGTCCTCTTCCAGGGCAATGACGACAACTATATCGACTCCTTGAAAGACCTTCCCGAAGACCCGGATCCCGTCCTCACCATCGGTCCCGATCAGGAATTGATCACCGCTCCGGATACCCTCGCCGGCGACAGTGCCAGTCGTGTCATCGGGGTCGTTACCAACAACGGCACCATCACCGCCGACCAGGGCGGTCTGCAGCTCGATACGCTCGAGAAGGTCAACAATGGCGTGATACAAGCCACCAATGGCGGCACGCTCCGGTTCTCCGCCGTGTCAATCGACAATACCAACGGAACCATCACGGCCGGAGCCGGAAGCGTGGTGGTGTTGCACGGTGCCACCATCAACGGCGGGCTCATCGACGGTGCGGGCGACGTCGATCTCACCACCTTCGATGCCACCTTGAACGGCGTGACCATCGCGCCGGGCATCCGCGTCACCATCGGAACCAACGACGTCCTGACCGTGATCGGAACTATCAGCAACAACGGCACCATCGTCATCACCGACACCAGCGCCGGGTTTGCCACGGTCAACATCGACGGCGACGTCACGCTGAACGGCAACGGGCGGGTGCTCTTGAATTCCAACGACGACAACGTCCTTGGGTCTGCTGATCCGGCCGATGTTCTCACCGTCGGTGCGAACCAAACCATCACGACCATCCCCGCCGCGCTTGCCGGACAGAGCTTCCTGACCGCCGCCACCATCAACAACGGGGTGATCGAGGGACGCGAGGGCGGGCTGAGCCTCGCCACCAACCCCAAGACCAACAACGGGACCTTCCGCGCCATCGCGGGCGGCGAGTTGGAAGTCGTTTCCACCGCCACGGTCCTCACCAACTACACTCATGCCACCAACACCCTCAGCGGCGGGCGCTACGAAGTCATTGCCACCGGCACCCCTACCACCATGGACTTCCAGGGCGCCGATATCCAGAATCTCGCGGCCGGAACCGAAGTCATCCTGAGCGGCGCCGGCGCGACCTTCCCCGCTCTCGCCAACCTCTCCGCCACGCAGGGCACCCTCGCGATCCGTGATCGACACCTCCTCTCCACCACCGGCAATTCCAGCCTCGGCGGACGCCTCGAGTTCGGCCTCACCGACGGCGCCACCGACGGCTTCGACGCCACCCGCTGGGACATCGACGGCGACGTCGATTTCACCAACCTCGTCATCGACGTCACCGATCTTGGCCTCACGCCCGGGAGCTACGAAGTAGTGACCTGGACCGGCACCCGCACCGGGCTGCCCGTCCTCGGCAATATTCCGGGCGGCGCCGACCTCACCATCACAGCCGGCGGGGCCTCCCTCTTCCTCAACGTCGGCGACGCGAGATTCGACCCCCCCGTCCTCCTCGGCGTCGCCTACGAGGCCGGCTCCAACACCTCCACCCTCACCTACCAGTCCATCGACGGCGTCTCCTTCCGCGTCCTCGGCGGCGAAGATCTTGAGTCCCTCTCGCTTCTCGCCACCGAGACCGCGGTGGGCGACGGGTCCGTCATGCAGTACGCCCACAACCCGCCGGGAAGCCCCGCCGCCTACTACTACCAACTCACGCGCTGAGTCCCGCCCCCTCCCTTCCCGGTTTTTGTTGCCAATCTCCGGCCCCGGACCTAGACCGTCGCACACGCTCGCGGCGCCCGGCGGCCTCGTACTTTGATAACTGACAACGGATAACTGACAACATGTCCAAAACACTCAATCTCGCCGTCATCGGATACGGCTTCATGGGCCGGGCCCACTCGAACGCATACCGGCAGGTCAACCACTTCTTCGACACCGAACACAAGTTCAACCTCAAGACATTGTGCGCGCGCAACAAGGAACGGGCCGATGCGTTCGCTGCCACGTGGGGCTACGAAGACGTTGAAACCGACTGGAAGGCCGTCATGGCCCGCGACGACATCGACGCAGTCGACATCTGCACCCCGAACGATTCCCACATGGAAATCGCCATCGCCGCCGCCGAAGCCGGCAAGATGATTCTTTGCGAAAAGCCCATCGCCCGCACCGGGAAAGAGGGTGAGGCCATGCTCGCGGCAGTCGAGAAGGCCGGCGTCCCCAACCTGGTCTGGTACAACTACCGATTCATCCCCGCTGTCACCCACGCCAAAAACATCGTGGACAGTGGCGAACTCGGAAAGATCTTTCACTACCGCGCCAATTTCCTGCAGGACTGGACCATCGGAGCTGACCTTCCCCAGGGCGGCGAGGGGCTCTGGCGACTCGACGTCAAGGCCGCGGGCTCCGGCGTGACCGGCGACCTCCTCGCCCACTGCATCGACACCGCACGCTGGATCAACGGCGAGATCGCCTCGGTGAGCGCCATGACCGAGACCTTCATCAAGGAGCGCGAGCACACCTTGACTGGAAAGGTCGAACCCGTCGGCATCGACGACGCCTGCGCCTTCCTGGCCCGCTTCAAGAACGGCTCGCTCGCCATCTTCGAGTCCACCCGATACGCTCGCGGCCACAAGGCTCTCAAGACTTTCGAGATCAACGGTGAGCACAAGTCCCTCGCCTGGGACCTGCACGACCTCAACCGCCTCTCCTATTTCGATCACAATGTCCCGGGCGAGACCCGTGGCTGGTCCTCAATTCACGTCACTGATGGCGACCATCCCTACGTCGGCAAGTGGTGGGTTCCAGGCCTCTGCATCGGATACGAGCACTCCTTCGTGCACGGTGTCTACGAGTTCCTGCGCTCCCTCGACGATCCGAAATCCGAGAAGCGCTATCCCGACTTCAAGGACGCCCTCGGCACCCAGTACGTCTGCGACGCCGTCCTCGACTCCGCCAGGGACGACTCCTGGAAAGACGTCAAGCAGGTCTGATCGTGGCGGCGCTTTTCAAGCGCCCAGCCCTCACATCCGCTTCCCGATGCCCGCTTGTCCCCCCGGCCTTCGACGCCGGGGGATGCTCCTTCCTGGACCGCTCCTCTCACCCCCCACTTGCTGCTTGCCATCCCCCGGAATCCGTATGACAAATCCGCCCCACCCCCCAAAACCATGCTA
>CAUZKZ010000147.1:0-11116 GCA_963580345.1 Verrucomicrobiia bacterium
CGATTTCGGGATCATCGAGTTCTTCCGCGATGTCCTCCCAATCCTGATCGGATAGCTCAAGTGTGATCATCGGAGAAGAATACGGCACTACTCAGACACGTATATCTCACAGGAAATGATATTCCGGAAATATAGCGCAGAGAAGTATAACCTCGTCACGGACAGCTCCTTCAACGAGTTCAACCTCATCGTCTGTCGCAATGTCCTGATTTATTTCGAAAAGGAACTGCAGGACCGGGTCGTCCACCTCTTTCACGACAGCCTGCCGCCCCTCGGCTTCCTGGCGCTTGGCCACAAGGAATCTCTCCGGTTCTCTACCGCCGAGAGCTACTTCGAGTCCACCGACAAGGATGAAAAAATCTTCAGAAAAATCCGCTGAAAAGCCGGAGGTCATCGTCATCGGGGGGGCGGCCGGGAGCGTCCGTTTCCTGCTTTCACTGGCCCCCGCCCTGGGAACCGACCTCGGGATTCCGTTCCTGGTTGTGATTCACCGCATGCGCAACGAAGAGAGCAGGCTCGGACAGATTCTCGATTACCGCCTCGACCTTCCCGTCAAGGAGGCGGATGAAAAGGACGAGATCCGGCCCGGAGTGATGTATGTCGCCCCGCCCGATTATCATCTGCTGGTGGAAGACGACCGGACCCTCACGCTGGTCGACATGGAACTGGTCAAGTACTCCCGCCCCTCGATCGATGTCACGTTCACCAGCGTGTCGGAGGTCTACGGGAGCGCAGCGGTGGCGATCCTCCTGAGCGGAGCCAACGACGACGGAACGAGCGGCCTGGCCGCGATCGCTCATGCCGGAGGAAGAGCCATCGCGCAGGACCCGGCCGCTTCCGAAGTTGATACCATGCCGAAGTCTTCAATCGAGGTCGTTGAGGAGTGCGAGGTGATGGGCCGCAAAGAAATGATGGCCTACCTCAACAGCCTCCGCTCCGTGGCATCGCGAACCGGCGGACACCCGGCGTGAGACCGCTCCCCGACGACCGGGTTCGGCCCGGGGCCTTCAGGGGCGGACCTGCTCCGCTCCGCCAACGCCGGTCGAAGCGGTCTCCTGGACCAGGCCGGAAATTTCTTCCACCACTCGCCGCAACTCGGCGGACACGCAGCGGAGATGAGCCCCGTACTCGTCCGAGTCCCCTCGCCTCAAGGCCGCTTCGAGGCCTTGCGCCGATTTTTCGAGAGTGTGCGCCCCGATGTTGCCGGCGAGCCCTTTCAAGGTATGAACCAGCCGTCGGGCCACCTGGTGATCGTTCATCCCGAGAGCCGCGCGGATTTCCCGATCCGTCGCGGCCTGATTGACGGCAAACTTCTGCAGAACCCTCCGGAACAGATTCTCATTGCCGCCCATGAGCGCCAGTCCCCGCTCCGCATCGAGGGACTCGAATTGAGGGAACGGGGTGCTCGCCGGCGGTTCTGCAACCCCGACCTCGCCTTTGGAACCCGCCTCCCCCGAATCGTCCCCGGGCTCGATCCACTCCGCCAGGACCGAAATCAGCTCGGCCGGGTTGATGGGCTTGGCGACGTGCGCATTCATGCCGACCTCCAGGCTGGCGTGGCGATCCAGGGTCATGGCGCTGGCGGTCAGGGCAATGATCGGCAGGTCCGCGAACCGATCGTCGGCCCGAATCCGGCACGTCGCCTCGTAGCCGTCCATGACCGGCATCTGGATGTCCATCAGGACCGCGTCGTAGCGTCTGCCCTGGAGGCGGGCGACTCCCTCTTTGCCATCGTTGGCGACATCGATCTCCAGTCCCGCATCACCCAGAATCTCCTGCACGATCTCCTGGTTGATGGGATCGTCTTCCACCAGGAGCACCCGCGTGCCGCTCGAAAAGGTCGGGTGCGCGCCTCTGGAGGCATCCGGACCTTTGGTGTCCCCGGCGGCCGGCCAGGCCCGGGCGGCATCGAG
Organism: Verrucomicrobiia bacterium; assembly: GCA_963580345.1. GTDB lineage: Bacteria > Verrucomicrobiota > Verrucomicrobiia > Verrucomicrobiales > Akkermansiaceae > Roseibacillus_B. The sequence goes on from CAUZKZ010000147.1 coordinate 1,914, forward strand.
CATCGCATAGAAGATGAGTGACGGAGTAAACGGCTTTGAGATGTAGCCGTCGAGTTGCGAGTTCTCCATCTCCTGCATCTTGTCTCCCATCGGACGTCCTGTCATCAGAATGACTTTGAGCGTTCCGTGCGGACGCAGCTTTTTCTTCAGTTGGGTCGTGGTTTCCAGCCCGTTCATGCCTGGCATGAGATAGTCCATGAAGACAAAATGGTAGGGACGTCCGCGTTCGCAGGCCTCTTCCGCCATCTCGATGGCCCGGTCGCCCGATTCCGCCACCCCGACTTCGAAACCAAAGGATTTCAGGAGCCGGGCCATCGTCTTTCTCGCCAGCCTGTGATCATCGACCACCAGGACCCGCGATCCGGTCAAGGAATCCGGGGGCGCATCACTCTGAGCCCGATCCTGCGACAAGGCCGTAAATTCCGCGGTGAAGGCGAAAACGTTGCCCCGGTCCGGTTCGCTCGAGACCCAGAGTTGTCCGTTCATCAGGCTGATCAGACCCTTGCAGACGGACAATCCGAGACGGGTCCTGGCGAGAGCGCCTGCGCCGGCGCACTCTCCCGGGGTAAACGGCTCCAGCAACTTCTCGCGATCCTCGGCAGTGAATGCCGGGCTGGTGTCCCGCACCGAGAACTCGATCGTGACGACATCCCCTTCCGGATCGAAAATCTTGATGCCCAGCTCCACCTCCCCGCGCTCCGTGAGATCGACGGCATTCCTGCAAAGGTTTGCGAGGATCTGCCTCAGGCGCGCCGGATCTCCCAGCATGGCGGGGAGAGGCGATTCGGGAAGCTGATAGACGAACTCCACTCCCTTCGCTTCCGCCGCGACCCCGATCGCACCCGCCAATTCGTTCAGCACATCCCCCAGACTGAATTCCTGACACTCGAGCTGGAGGCTCCCCGTCTCCACCTTGCAGAGGTCCAAGATGTCGTCGAAGGAGGACGTCAAGACGGTGGCCTCGGTAATGATGGTCTTGAGGTGACGACTGTCCTTTTCACTCTGGTCGGAACGAAGGCAGAGATGCGCCATTCCAATGATGGAATTCACCGCGGCGCGAACTTCATAGCTGGTCGTGATGAGAAGGCGCGCCTTGGCCTGGCTCGAGGCACTGGCAGCCTCCATCTCGCGCCGCAGCTTCGACTCGATGCCCAACTGACGCGTAATCTCCTGGAAGGAGAGAATGCTGCCTCCAATGCGGCCGGCCGCGTCGGTCCAGGGGTGAATCTCCCAGCTCACCCACCGCTCCGAGGACTCCGGATCCACATAAATGTCCGAGTCGGATGAAAACGATTCTCCCTGCAGGACCCGCCGGTGGCCGTCCACCCAGCACTCCAGGATCCCCGGGAGCGCCTCGCCGTGAAAGCGCCCCACCAGGGACCGATCCCCAATCCGAAACTGGTCGGCCCAGGCGCGCGTGTAGACCAGGTACTTCATCTCGCGATCGAAGATCGCGAGATTGACAGGGGCCCGGGTCAAGAGGAGCCCCAGCAGCGCTTCGGTGGCGCCGTCTGCCCCAGACGCCGGATTAACAGATATCATTGCTGATAATGTTTATCAACTCTTTGCTTTATATCTATTTGATATGTAAATTCAAGCTTATTCCTCCCTTCTCCCGTGGGCCCGGGGAGGGAGCGACACCCCCTCGGAAGCCCGGTCCGGCCGGCCGGTCCGAATCCGAAAAAAGGGGCGCGGTCAAGATCGACCACGCCCCTCCCTCGGCCTTCCACTATGCCCGGGGGAAATTTCAGGCCCCCGCCGTCATGTTCCGACTGCCGGTCTTTCCCTGCTTGCCAGGTCCTTCCCCGCAATTCCACCTCCCCATGGCTACACCTTCTTCTTCAATTTCTCGAAGCGGTCCAGTTTCAGCGCCAGTTCCCGCTCCAGGGCGTCGATATCCTCCCGCATTTTGATCAACCGCACCAGGACCCGCCCCGTCTCCCTGCTCCCGATCGGAGAACCTTTCGAACCCACTCCAGCCTTCCTGGATGCCGATCCGTTCACACTCTTGATCCAGCTGCCGATCGAACTGGGGGAAACTCCAAACTCGCGGGCGGCCTCTGCCACCCCTCCCCGCCCGTTTCGTGCGTTAACGGAACTCACGAACTGAACGATCTTCTTCTTCTCTGCCTGGGAGTAACGCCGCCCATTTGGCATAACATTCCCCCCTTTTGCCGTCCTTTTCTTATGATTAATCCTAATCATATCTTTGAACTATCTATGCCATGTATGTTAAGCAAGCTTTTATATCATAATTCATTCACAATAATTCTTTTTATGATAAATGCCCGTGGAAGGCTTCTGCGCCGGGACCCGAGCGGGCCGATCCCGCTCTGCCCGTCCCCAAAGATGAGCTCATCCCCGGGGACCGGATGCCAGTGCGTGGCGCTCACCCATGTGTCCGGGGCAACGAGACACCCCCATTTCGCGATGACAAAGCTGGAACCGAAAACCCGCAGGTTGGACCCCACCGCATCCGGAAGTCGGGGATCCCGCACCGAGGCCCGCCCCTCGACACACGCCAGGAAGAGCGGGAGGAGCGCGAAGGATCCTCGGATCAGAAGGCCCGGGCGGGCCTTGGAGCGGGCAAACAGCATGAACAGGGGGAACGGTTTTTAAAAAATCTCTCAAGATAACTATGTCTATGTAATTTCTATTACTGAACCAATATATATTGGCAGCCTGTTCTTTTGACCACTTTCCCAGATTCGTCCTCTCGGGCGAGCGGCCCTCTCCGGCGGCACCCTTCCATTCCCGTCAAAGGGCGTGCGGAATTCGGCGGTGAACTCCGGCCCGTTCCGACTCCCCTTTCGGGTCCGGTGCCACATGTTCAAATGATTGGAGCACCAACGAATTCGAACCTGCCGAGACGCCTTTCCGCGGAGGGTGTCTCACGAGACCATCCGCTTTCCTCTCGACGCATGCTTCCCCGTCAGCCCGGCCCCTGCCGGTAAGTGCCGGGCGCGACGCCGAAGCGGGCTTTGAACTGGTACCAATTTCCATCCGGCGTGGGTGTTCCGGATGGCCGGTCGCAACGTGGCCGTCGGGGGCGCCAGTCGGCAAGCAGGAAGCGCCGCTTCGTGACAAGCGCAAACAAATTTGCGCAAGATGCAAATTCTCCGCCACGACGCGGCGGTTTGAATCGAAAGCCTTGACATCTGCGCACCGCGCGTGGAACCATTGGCAGCCAATGCGCTGCAAAATAGTCGTCACGCGCCGCGTGACGAAATGCATCATGCGGAGCGTGATGAACCCTATCAGAAGCAGCGGACGAACGCCTCAATTCCCACGCTGGAGGAAAACGTGTTGAAACCTGGACAGCGTTTCCTGACATTTCTGCTTTGGTCCGCAATCGGTCTCGCCGCGTGCACTTCCGACCTTGCCTCAGCCGACGGTCCCTTGGTCGTTGACGAGGAGATCGGCCACTACAAGGACCTGTCCTACGAGGCATTGACCGACGAGGGCCTGTCGTGGGAGGAGCGGACGAGCCTGTTCGGCGGCGAGACGATTCACTACGGCGAACTGACGGACGAAGAGCGCCAAGCCAAGGAAAAGGAACTCCAAGACCTGCTGGCCAAAATCGATATGGAGTTGGTCAACCAGTGCGAGGCAGACCTTCGCCAGTGGCTCGACCAGCAGGCGCTCCCGGCGCAGACGGTCGGCGCGGCGACCTCCGATGAAAGGATCGACATCGGCGACCGCCGGGAGTTGTTCATTGACGACTACCTGATCGATTCCATGGGGGCGGTCAATCTGGTGATGCACAAACCGCAGCGGAAGAACGTCGCCATCAAGTTCGACCAGCCTTGGGAAGGTCCGGGAGTCAGCTACGTCGCGCTCCTTCAGGAAAAAGACAAAGTTCGAATGTATTACAAAATCTGGAAGCCCCAAGGTCATCTGCAGAAGATCATGGTCGCCGAGAGTGCCGACGGGATCATCTTTACGCGTCCCAAGCTCGGGCTCTTCAAGGCCCCCGAAACGGGCACAAGCGACAACAACATCGTGCTGCACAGTATTTTTGGCCGGCCGGGCGCGGGGGACTTTTCGCCATTTCTGGATACGAATCCTAAAGCGACGCCCGATGCGAAATACAAAGCGGTCGGCGGTCGGAGCTACAGCGTGCTGTGCGCCTTCAAATCACCCGCCGGCATCCGCTGGTCGGTGATCGGTGAGAAACCGTTGAATCTGGCAGGCTTTTTCGACACGCAGAACATCGCCTTCTGGTCGGAACACGAACAGAAGTACGTCCTCTATTACCGCGTCGCCGGTGACGAAGAGGGCAATATGTACTCGCTCGCGGCGGCTGAGGACGTGGGCAGCGCCTTACGGCATCTCGCGATGTGTTGAAGCAGGATCCCGAGGGCAAGATCACGATCCTGAGCGAATTGGGGCCCAATCCGACCTATCCTCTCAGAGATCCCAAGACCAATGAGATTCTGAACTTTCGGAACGTGGCTCGGGCCGTTTCCGATGACTTCGTCAACTGGAAGAGCGAAGGACTGATCCAGTTTCCCGGCGGCGGCGGGCCCAAGAGGCAAGGACAGTTCTACACCAATGGCATCCGGCCGTACTACCGCGCGCCGCACATCTATATCGGTTTTCCAGGCCGCTTCACGGACCGCGGCGTGACCGCGTCGACCTATGAGCTGCCGCAGCCGGAGTTTCGCAAGACGCAGCCCGGGCGGCGCGGTACGGCGGTGACCGATGCGGTGCTGATTCATTCCCGTGACGGGATCAACTTTCACCATCACGACGGTGCATTCCTACCGCCTGGACCACGTACGAAATATAGCTGGTTCTACCATAGCAACTTTATCGCCTGGCACGTCGTCGAAACCCCGCCCACCGAAGACGACTCGTTCCCGGAACTGTCGCTTTACGCCTCGGAGGGCTTCTGGTCGGGCGAAACGTGGTCGCGGTCTCGGCGGTACACCCTGCGGATCGACGGATTTGTCTCGGCGCAGGCCCGCTCGAAACTGGGCGAGTTGATCACCAAGCCGTTTAAGTTCGACGGCCGGCGGCTTTCGCTGAATATCGCGACTTCCGGGTTCGGCTGGGTGAAAGTCGAACTACGTGACGCCGCCGGAAAACCGATTCCAGGCTACACGCTCGACGAGGCCGACATCATCTACGGCGATACGCTGGACCGCACTGTCTCCTGGAAAGGCAAGAAGGATGTCAGTAAATTGACCGGAAGGCCGATCCGCATGCGGTTCGTGATGCGGGAGGCGGACCTTTATTCCTTCAAGTTTGAACGGGATTGATGATGTGGTCGAGGTGGAGGAGGGTGGCGTGGAGATCGTGGATCGTGCAGCGGTCCTCCACGGCGTGGTATCCGAACTCGTCGGTCTGGCCGTAGCGGAAGCCGCCCTTCACCCCGCCACCGGCCATCCACATCGTGAAGCCGTCGGGATGGTGGTCGTGGCCGACCGGTCCCTTGCCCTGCTGGGTGGTGGAGGTGCGGCCGAATTCGCCCCCCCCACAAGACGAGAGTGTGTCCTCCAGCATTCCGCGAGCCTTGAGATCGAGAACCAGCCCGCCGATGACACCACCATCAGCTTCATCACAATCATTGATCATTGATCATTGGCGAAGTCTCGCTATCTCCGAACGAAGGCGCACGATCAGGAATCGGCCTCAGAACAGACCTCTCAACTGACTGGAAATCAGACCATCCCGTTGTAATCGAGTTTCTGGACACTACGGGCTTGAACTTTCTCGGAGACATCTTAGCCCTTCCTGAATCCCTCACAACCCGCAATTTCGTGCAGGGGTTTGGCGGCCGCAATAATCCAGCGTTGGCTGGGCGAGGTGGACGTGGACGCCCCAATTAGCGGGCAAAAGACTCTTCTGCCAGTGAGCACCGGCGGGGCCGCCCTCGACAGCGCTCCTGTACTGAGCTAGGTAAGGATAGGGACATGAATCCTACCGCCGTGGCCGTGCCCGACTACCGGGCAGATTTTCCGATCCTCAAGCAAGAGGTGAACGGCCGGCCCTTGGCGTATCTCGACAACGCCGCAACCACCCAGAAGCCGCGCGCCGTCATCGAGCGGCTCGCTCGCTTTTTCGAAACCGAGAACGCCAACATCCACCGCGGCGTCCACTCGCTCAGCGTCCATGCGACCGACGAGTACGACCGCGCACGCGCCACAGTCGCGAACTTCATCAACGCCGCCGTCGTCGAGGAGATCGTCTTCGTGCGCGGCACGACGGAGGCGATCAACCTCGTGGCGCGCAGCTACGGCGGCGAGCACCTAGGCCCCGGCGACGAGGTCCTGGTCACCGTAATGGAGCACCACGCCAACATTGTCCCCTGGCAACTCGTTGCGGAAGAAAAAGGCGCGCGGCTCGTCGTCGCGCCAATCACCGACGAAGGCGAAATTGTCGTCGAGGAGTTCGCGCACCTCCTCTCGGACAAGACAAAGATCGCAGCCTTCACGCACGTCTCCAATGCCCTCGGCACGGTCAACCCCGTGGCCGAGATGACTCGGCTCGCACGCGCGCGTGGGGCCACCACTGTCATCGACGGCGCGCAGGCCGTCCCGCATTTGCGCGTCGACGTTCAGGACGTCGATTGCGACTTCTACGCGTTTTCCTCCCACAAGCTCTACGGCCCCGACGGTGTCGGTGTGCTGTTTGGACGCAAAGAACTCTTATGAAACTTGACCGGCCACACTTGCCATAAGTCGTTGAGTTTCATCGATGTCTTCCCCCGGACGCGTCCGGGTTGTGGGCTGCTAAGAGAAATGCGGCCCTATCACGGCGGTGGCGACATGATCGAGCAAGTCTCATTCGAGGGCACGACGTTCCGCGCGCCGCCTGAGCGTTTCGAGGCGGGCACGCCGAACATCAGCGGGGCCATCGGCATGGCCGCGGCCATCGACTATCTGGACGGGATCGGCCGGGAAGCGCTCGAGAGACAGGAGAACGACCTGTATGCGGCCGCCAAGGCCGCGCTTGGCCAGATCGCCGGTCTGCGCATCGTCGGCGAAGCGCCGGACGCCGTTGCCGCGATCTCCTTTGTCATAGACGGCATCCACCCGCACGACATCGGCACTGTCCTCGACACCGTGGGGATCGCCGTGCGCACCGGCCACCATTGCGCGCAACCGTTGATGGAGCGACTCGGCATCGCCGGCACGACGCGCGCCTCATTTGCGTTTTACAACACTGAAGAAGACATCGCCCGGCTCGTCGACGGCATCCACCAAGTGCGCTCGGTGTTTGGGCTGTAAGTCGGCAACAGAGTGGAGGCCGCAGCCGGACCGCCACATCCCAAGTAGCAAATTCTTTCCAGATGGACCCGCACGAACTTTCCGACCTCTACCAGGAGATCATCCTCAGCCACAACCGTCGTCCGCGCAACGCTGAGATACTCGATCCCTGCACCGGGCAGGCCGTCGGTTTCAACCCCCTTTGTGGCGACGAGCTCACCGTCTATCTGCGCCGCTCCGACGTCCAGATCGAGGCGGTGACCTGCGATTGCCAGGGCTGCGCTATCTCGCGCGCTTCCGGATCGATCATGACTACACTCGTCGCAGGCAAACCCGTCGCAGAGGTCGAGCAGTTGATTACGGAGTTCACCACAATGCTCACCGGTGACGAGGAGCCCGTCATCGACCTGTTGGGCTACGGCGAACTCGCCGCGCTAGCCGGTGTACGCAAGTTTCCAGCGCGCGTAAAATGCGCGACGCTCGCCTGGCACGCCCTCGACTCCGCCCTCCACGGCCGCGCCGACGTGACGACCGAGTAAGGTGGCGGCGGGTGTCTCGACAATATCGCGGAGCGACGCTCCTTGGCCTCGCCCGGTGTTTCGTTTCGAACATCGATCCGGCAACAGACAACTATTGAGAGGTCCCGCTGCCGCAGCGCGCAAACGCGTTATCCGTCTTCGCGGCCATGATGAAGTCGTTGACGTGGAGGCCCTTAATCTTGTGGGTCCACCAGGAGACGGTCGTGCGGCCCCACTCGGTGACGAGCCTGGGGTGATGGCCCTCTTCTTCAGCCAGCGCGCCGACGGCGTCGGTGAAGGCGAGGGCTCGAGCGAAATTTGGGAAACTGAAGACGCGCTCGAGACGCGCGACGCTATCGACTTCGGTAATGTTCCAGTCCGGGATGGCGGCCTTCAGCTCGGCGACCTGCTCGGGCGTCGCGCGGGGGGCGTTCGCGTCGCAGGCTTCGCATTTGCGACTGGTGAGGTCGGGGGACATGGGGTGAGACGAGAATCTAATTTCTTTAGGCCATGCCCAGCTTCATTCTTCCTTCCTCGCTGATCATGTCCTGGTTCCACGGCGGATCCCAGACCAGGTCCACCTGGGCCTCGTCGACGCCTTCAACCGAAAGGACCTTACTCCTGGCATCGGCGGCAATCTCCGGGCCCATACCACATCCGGGGGCGGTCAAGGTCATCTTCACGAGGACACGTGTCGTGTCCTCCTCCTCGCTGACTTGACAATCGTAAACCAATCCAAGATCGACGATATTCACCGGAATCTCGGGATCGTAAACGGATCTGAGCTGCGCCCACACGGCGCCTTCGGTGTCGCCCTCAGTGATGGCCGAACCTGAATCCTCGATCTTATCGTCGGATTCGATTCCCAATGCGTCGGCGTCCGTCGCGGAGATGCGTGCCAGCCCGCTCCCGCAAGCCACGGTATAGGTGCCACCCAGCGACTGAGTGATAAAGACCTCGCTCCCGGCAGGAAGCGTGATCGTTTCACCGCTGGGAATCTGGATGGTGCTGACGTCCCGGCGAAGAAGTATTGACGTAGTGTTCATTGAATCGTGTCGGGTTGAATGAGCGATGGTCGCATTGCGCAGGCTTCGTCACCTTTTGCGAGTCTTGGGTTCGATCGTATAGGTGCATCTCTGGCCTTCAGCCGCCATGTGTTCGGAGCGAGTCACCTCGGCCTGGTCGCGCAACAGATGCTGAAACAGATGTAGCTCCGCATCACAGAAATGCCGGCATGCACCTGCCAGCTTCGCGATGGGGCAGTGGTTTTCGATGAGGAGGAAGGTGCCGTCTCTCTTGGATTTCAGATCCGCCATGAATCCTTCATCATTTCGGATGCGGACCAAGGCTTTTAGACGGCGAGAGAGAGGAGCGGGTGCAGGACAAAAAAGTTAAGATGGTCTAGTTTAATGAAGAAGACCAGCGGCGTTTCTCTTGACGTCGCGTCTTCAGGATGTCGCGGCGCGCTGTC
>CAUZKZ010000148.1:0-11109 GCA_963580345.1 Verrucomicrobiia bacterium
GTTTTTGGGCCTGGGATTTGAGGCTTATTTGGAAATTGGTTCGTCGAGTTTTCGCCGCCCACTGGTTGTTCGCGACGAGACTCCAAACCGTCACTCCTTTCACGCCCAACCTGGGAGCAGGATTGGAGCGCGGGTATCGACTGCGACGTCGCTTGGGAATTCTGGATCCGGTCGTATTCGGCGAAAACTCGAACCCACAATTTCCAGATAAACTCCAGATGACAAATCTCAGGAACCAATAGTCGCGTCCAACTGAGGGGTTCTCGCTTGGGTTTTGGGCCTGGGGTTTGAGGTTTATTTGGAAATTGGTTTGTCGAGTTTTCGCCGCCCACTGGTTGTTCGCGACGAGACTCCAAACCGTCACTCCTTTCACGCCCAAGCTGGGAGCTGGTTTGGAGCGTGGGTATCGACTGCGACGTCGCTTGCGGATATCGGGATCCGGTCGTATTCGGCGAAAACTCGAACCCACAATTTCCGAATAAACTCCAGATGACAAATCTCAGGAACCAAAGGTCGCGGCCAACTGAGGGCAAACCAAAGGTCGCGGCCAGGTGACGGTCGCCCGACCACCAAGGCCTCCTCGCGCACCTTTCGAAATTTGGTCTTGGGTTTGAGATTTATTTGGAAATTGTGGGTTGGAACTTCATTTCCCAGTGATCGACACCATGGACCTCACCTTCTTCACTCACCCTTCCTACGACCATCATCGCATGCACGACGGTCACCCGGAATGTCCGGAACGCACCCAGGCCATTCTCGCGCACCTGAAAGAGACGGGTCTCCTCGACGACGTCCAGCAGCGCAAGCCCAACGGGGTGACCGAGGCCGCCCTCAAGCGCGTCCATGATCCGAGCTACCTCGAGCACCTCGCGGCCCTTGCCCCCAAGTCCGGTCTCGCCCGGGTCGACCCCGATACCCACCTCGCCCCCGGCTCCCTCCACGCCGCCCGGCTCGCGGCGGGCGCCCTCGAGGAATCCGTCGCCCTCGTCCTCGACGGCGACGTCAAGCGCGTCTTCTCCTGTGGCCGTCCTCCCGGCCACCACGCCGAACACGACATGGGCATGGGCTTCTGCTTCTACAACAACGTCGCAGTCGGAGCCGCCGCCGCCGTGGCCCGATCCGACATCGAGCGCGTCGCCGTCCTCGACTTCGATGTCCACCACGGCAACGGGACGGTCGACATGTTCAAGGACCGCCCCGAAGTCCTCGTCGCTTCCAGCTTCCAGCATCCGCACTATCCCCACCGCTACTTCGATATCGAGCGCGACAACATCGTCAACACCCCTCTCCGCGCCGGCACCGCCGGTCCCGAATTCCGCAGGGCCATCGAGCGCGACTGGATTCCTGCCATCGAAAAGTTCAAGCCGCAGATCCTTTTTGTCTCGGCTGGATTCGACGCCCATACCGCCGACCCTCTTGGCGACATTCACCTCGAGGAAGACGACTTCGCATGGATCACGAAGCTGATCATCTCCCTCGCCAATACCCACTGCCGGGGCCGCGTCATCTCCACTCTCGAAGGCGGCTACAACCTCGAGGCCCTCGCCAAATCCGTCGCAGCCCATCTCAAGGAACTGGCCGCGTAATTCGCGCCCCCCCTGCGCCGGAATCAAAAAACTTCAACCCCCCTTCCCGATCAATGATCAGTCCCCCACCTTCACACACCTCCTCAACCCCTCCATCACAATCCCCGCCGCCTCGGGCCCGCAGGCATTGGCCTCTCCATATTGCGACTTCTTTTTGCCGTACGCGAACGGCTTCTTGCGGTCCCACTGGCGTTTCGGAATGAGGTACCCGACTTCGTCGTTGGCGAGGCCGAAGAGCATCCACTTCTTCTCTCCCACCATCCCCACGACGGTCGGCTCCAGCTTCGCTTCCGGAAAGTCGGCGGCCGCATCGGCCGGTTCCTGGAAGCTCCCATAGACCAGTTCCGGGTAAAGTTCCCCGGGAACGCCCGCCACCAGGAGGTCCCCGAGGTGCAGGCACGTCACCTCCGTCTCCACTGCCATGGTCTGCGCCGCGTTTTCCTTCGCCATCGGCTCGCCTCGCTTGAATCCATCCCCGGTCCAGAGAAACCCGCCCCGCTTCAGCACCCCCATCGACTTCGCCACGCGATACAGCTTGTTCGTGACCGGGATGTAGACCTTCGTCGCCTTCACCTTCATGGGTGTGAGCGAAACCGGTTTGGCGCTTTCGATCGCCTGCCCCGCCAGGGCCGCCACTTCCTTGCCGTGCTCTTCGGCGTACTCGAAGGTGGAGGGCCCCACCGGGGGGGCCATCAGCCCACCGACCGCCCCTGTGAAGTAGACCACCGGGCATTGGTAACGCACCTTCAGAGCCTCGACCGTCGCCCACGGAAAATCTGCGGTGATCGTGGTGTTCTTCGAGCCCAGCGACTCCGGGTGCGAATTCCATTGCACCAGCACGCCGGCCCGGTCGCCGCTTTCCGTCTTCGTGAATACCAGGACCCGCAGCACCGGGTCGAAGGCCTTCGGCAAGCGGCTGTCCTTGAGAAGCGTCTCGTCTTCCGCGGTCCCGAAGGAACCCTCCAGCCCATCCACCACGCGCTCCCCCGTCTCCTTCACCAGGTTCACGAGCCGCTCCACCACGCCGGCGAGGTAAGCGTGATCCACGCCGTGATGAAAGGGCGTCTTGCCCCATATTCCCACCACGTCCGGCCCTTCATGATTGTGCGTCGATGAGATCAGAACATAACTGAATCCCTGCAGCTCCTTGCGGACCGCCTCCACTTCCTGGTACTGCAATCCGACCAGGTCCACCGACACCAACGCGATCTTCTCTTCACCGTCCTTCAGCACCACGCAACGCGCCATGAGCGGATCGTGCACTCCCGTCGCAGCCCGCCCGGTCCCGTATCCCGCCAGCCACACCTTCTTCTCTCCTCCCACCTTCGGAGTGATGTCCACCTCTCCAAAGCCCACCTCCAGGGCGAGCCCCACTGAACCGGCCGCCCCCGACAATCCCAACGCCGCCAAGATCCGGATCACTCTCATCCCCTCACGCTAATGATCACCAGTAAAAGTGCCAGCACCACTTGCCCGCCAGGCCGGTCCTCTTCTGCTCCCGCCCGGGCTAATTCCCGGGGCCGGGGCTCAGGTAGGCCGCGAAGCGCGCTTCCGGATCGCCCGGAGTGAGCCGCAGCGCTCCTTCCAGCGGCAGCGCCGTCGCTTTCTCGATGACGAGCTGGGTGATGGCATTCGCCGGAGTGAATCGCGCCAGTTCGATCGCCACCCGTCCCATCGTGTAACGCGGATTGATCTCAACCACCGGCTTGATGCGCACCTCGCCCTCGCCGTCACGATAGAGAAAGGCATCGACGCCCAGTGGTCCCGCGTAGCCATGCTCAGCCAGCAGGGCCGTCAGCTCCGGTTCCAGGCGGTCTTCGATCAGCTCGGCCAGGAATCCCCGCTTCGGCGCATCCGCGAACAGGGCCCGCCGCGCCTCGTCGTCGAGAAAGTCCGTGAAGCGATCCGCCACCGTTGCCCTCCGAAACTGCCCTCTCTCCGTGTTCTCGAGCACCACCAACCCGCGCCGCCGCAGTCCGCTCTCCGCCCCGTAGTCGAACTGGATCGAGAAATCGATGATCCTCTCCAGCCAGGGCTCGATCACGAGCGCTCCCTGCTCGCGAAGCGTCGTCTCGATGAAGGCGAGCTCCTTGGCAGAGAGGACCTCCTCGGTCTTTCGAATCACGCGACCCCTTCCCGCCGTGCTGAATGGCGCCTTGAATACGCAAGCCGGGGCCCTCGCGGTATCCAGCCAGCCCTGCACCTCTCCCCTCGACACCACCACCGTTCCCACCGCCTCCGGAGCACAGAGGATCGGGCAGTCGGCGGTTCTCACCAGCTTGCCCAGGAACTCGGCGTGCACCGCCTTGGAGAACATCTCCGGCGCCGTAAGCTCGCAGGGCACGCCCAATCGTTCCATCAACCGCAAGGCGTCGGGAGTGCGCGCCCAGGGCCGCAGTTCGTGCAGTTTTCGCTCCGCGAGCTGTGCGACGCTGCCTGCCGCCACGAACTCCGGCATTTCGATTCCCGCCTTCAGGAGCCCTGTTAGAAAATCGGTCGGGGGAACTTCGGGCACAAGGACGACATCTTCCCTCCGCGCCAGGTAGGCCGGCAGAACCGCCAAGTCGCGTCCGACCCGCAGCGCGGCCGGCGTTGCCCCCCCCGTTCCAGGGGACACCAGGCTCTCTTCCGCGCCCGGGTTGAACCAGAACACATTCGGCGTACGCCCTTTCGACTGCGCGTAGACCCTCAGCTCGCGAATAAACTCCTCATCGAGTCCCGCCTCCCGGCGCCCTTCTTCATTGAACAAGAACCCGCCCTTGGCGCGCGCCGCAGAGAGGGGCCGCTCGAGGCGGGAGGTGAAGGCTTTCCAATCCGACTCGCCCTTCCTCTCTTTCCACCTGCGAAACCACTCCAGCCCGTAGTGCACGTGCCTGATCTCATCGCGGTAAATGCGATCCAGGACTGCCGCCGTCTCCTCGTCGCCCGCTTCCGCGAAGACCTTCGCATAGCCCCGCGAGTAATCCAGGTTGGCCTGCTCGAACGTGAGCGAAAGTCGCGTCACATAATCCAGCGGCGTCGGCATGGGCGCTACCGCCTTCCAGAAGAATCCGTTCACCGGCAAGTCCCCGAACGCCACCCCGCACTCCGCCATGCGCTTCAGGTAGAGCTTGGTGTGCATCTGTTCCTCGCGCAGCGTCTGCAGAATCCCGGTCCGAAACTCATCCGGCGCCTCGGGAAACTTCAACAGCACCAGCGCCATCAACTCCGTGGCGAGCAACTCGTGATTCGCAAAGAAGTGCAGCAACCGCCCCCTCTGCGCGTCGTCCTCGATCCCCGCTGTGCCCGGAAACTCGGCCCGCACCCCGTCGCTTCGCAGCCTCAACCCGGTCGGGCGGCCCGGCGCCTCCGGGGTGACAAGCGCCTTCCCGCGAGCCACATCGACGATCCCGGACGGCGGGGGCACCAGCTTCTCCTCCAGCGTCGTGCCGAAGAGAACCCGCTCCGCAAACTCGCGCACCGTCATGGCGCCGAGAGGGGAACACGGGTCAAGGTTGGGTGCCAACGGAATCTCGCCCCTTACTGGCCCCCGCCGCTCTTGTCCCGTCCGATGAGCTTGACGAATCCCCCCTTCTTCATCGCCTCGGTATCGATGAACTGCGCCAGGTGCCCGGTATATGCGAGTTGCAGCGAATAGTGACTGTCGCCGTCAAGCCGGCGGAAGGAACCCGGCGTGCCTGCCGTGGTCTCGTAGAGGAGTTCCCAATCCTCCAGCGGCAGCTTCGATCCACTGAACACTGAATACTGAACTCCCCTCCTCACCGAAACTCCACTTCCCCCCATCGCGACGGCAAGTGCATGTTCACCGCGCCCTGCGGACTCCACACCCAGTTGTCCTCGAAGATGACCGCATTCTTTTCCGTGATCGTCCCCCACACCTGCGGCTCCTCCATTTCGGCCCCCACGTAAAAGAATCCGTCATCCCATCCCGTCTTCACGCGGGTCCGATAGTGCGGCCGCAACCTCTCTTCGCCCGTGATGTCCACGAAGTCCTCGGTCCAGGGCAAATCCATCCACCCCGCGTCGCGCAAGGATCCATCAATCGCGATCGGTGCCGCCACCCTCCGGCACCCGTACCGCCTCGGAACGCCCTCCCCGTTCACCAGCCAGCGATTCTTAACACTTAAAACTTGAGACTTAAAACGCCCGTCGCCACCGAACTCACATCCGGCCGTTCCCACAGCGATTCCCAAATCGTCTTCACCGTCCGCTCCACCTTTCCCTTGAACTTCTCCTCACCCTTCACCTTCACAATCACCTCCTGGTCGAGGTCCAGTAGTTTGTCGCTCAGGCGCAGGGTCAGTTGTTTCACGCCGCCGGGATCGATCTCGATAGTCTGCCCCTTGACCTCCGCCTGCACCGTCTGCCCGCCCTTGGCAGTTCCTTTCGGCACCGCCAGCCAGTAAAACCGCTCATGGGTGCGGCCGCTCTGGTGCCACACGATCTTCTTGGGCCACGGGTTCCGGTTCCGCGCCGCCATCCACGGAAGAGCCTCCCGGTCCTTGCCGTTCATCCAGTGCCCGAGCCCGGGATAAATCGTCACCTTGTGGTCGTAGCCTTCCGAGTCGCCTTCCCGCAGCTTGGCGAGCCGTTCTCCCCACTGCGCCGCCACCTTGTTCCGCCCGTAGGCAGAGTCGTTACCGCCCGCAAAGATCATGAACGGGAGGTTGCGCAAACCCAGCGGATTCGCGTTGTTGGGGTGACCCGCCATCATGGAGGCCGCCGCAAAGCGATCCGCCATGCGCGGCGCGAGTTGGTAAACCCCGTCGCCACCCGCCGAGTAGCCCATCAGGTAAACCCGGTCCGGGCTCACGCCGTGCGCCACCACGAAGTTCGCGATGAGGCGGTCGAACAATGGGTCGATATGCCCCTGGTGCCAGAGGTCCCACGTGTTGGTCGGGGCACGCGGCGCCACCACGATGCCCTCCGCCGGGGCGTAGAGGCGGATCTGGTTGTGCCACTGCTGCTCGTTGACCTGGGGGGGTGCCCCGCCTCCGCCGTGCATCGAGATCCACAGGGACCGTTTTCCCTCCTCCGCCTTCCCGAAGGCTTTTTCCAGGTACTTCATCTGCTGTCCCGCCGCCTTCACCACCTTGGTGTCGAGTTCCTCCTTCCTCTTCTCGCGCAGTTCCTTGCGGACCGTCTCCCAAAGCAGGCCGACCGCCTCCCGGGCGTCTTCTTTCGAGAGCCCCCCTTTCGGAACCGATAGGTGCCGCTCCTTCGGCAAGAGCGCCAGCCAGTCCTTCACCGCCTTGAGCGCTACCGTTCCATTCCCGAGTTCGGGCCAGGCCAGATCGATTGTCCCCTCTCCTCCCTTCACAGCCAGCAACTTCTCCCATCGCACCTCTCCCTCGCGTTTCACCCGCAGACGGTAACTCACCCCGGTCTTCACTTTGAGCGCCGGCATGTCATTCAGGTCGGCCGTGCCGGCCTTGGTCTTCACCGTCAGCAACACCTTCTCGTCTGCGTCGAGCAACTCCACTTCCGCCACCAGGCGCTCCCCGCCCCGCTTGTCCCACAGCCGCACAAACACCGTCGCCTCCTCCGGCTTCTTTCCGCCGTCCTTCGCGTAGCGGCCCGTCACGTTGACCGCCGCCACGTTCTTATTGTCCAGGCTCCACACCATCGGGAAGTGCGCGCCGGTCTTCTTCCAGGAGGTCGCCCAGATGGCGTGCCGCCAGTCGTCGGCAACCGCCTCGGAGGCGCTCCCCACGAACCAGGCCCGGTTCAGGCCGGCGTTGCTGTACTCGTCCGCACCCGTGAAATACCACTTCCCGCCGTCGTAGACCTCCACCCAGGTGTGATTCCCGCGCTTGTTGGACCACAAGGCCGTGCCCGCCACCCGCGCCGGCACCCCCACCGCGCGGCAGGCGTCCACCAGGATGATCGACAGTCCCGTGCAGGTCGCCTTCCCCGATTCCTTCGATTCGAATGGACTCTGGTTGGGCGCCTTCCGCCCCGTGTTGTAGTGCACCTTGATGATATTGAAGATGTTCTTGTTCAAGACCTGCGCCGCCTCCGTGGTCGTCTTGCACTCCTTCACCAGCTCCGCGCACTGCGCGTAAAATTCTTTCCGCCATGCTTCCCGCGTCTCGTCCAGCGAGGCGTAGGGGACCACCTCGTTCAAGAAGACCTCTTCCGGCAGTTCCTTGGTCCACCCAAACTGCTCCCGCGCCTTGAGTGCCAGGTCCAGGTTCTCCGACAAAAAGTCCTTCTTGAGCGACTTCAGGTCGCTCTCCGGCATGCCTTCCACCAGGAAGACAGCCGCCTTTTCCCCGAATTCCCCGTAGCCCTCCCGCGCCTCTTCCACAAAGGCCTTGATCTCCCCCGCATTATCCCCCGCCAGCGCCAGGCGCTTCTCAAGCTCGCTTTCGGCACCCAGCAGCGAGCACGCCGCCAGCCAGATCGTCATCATTACACCTGGTTTCATGTCCGGAACCCTAGCGGCTCCTCCCCTGCGCGCAAGGCATCTGAATCGCCGGCCAGCCCCGGCCCCTCTCCAGAAGGATGGGCGAGGTGGCCTGGCCTGCAGTCACCATGGATTGTTGAATAGGGGTCAATTGAGATTAAAACCTCTCATTCTCCCGCCGTCCCGGACACGGCTGGTCTGAACGCGCGGCCCGATTTTCCATGTTCCGCGCTCTTCCTCCTTATGCCCCAGGGCTTGCCCTGCAACCCATCCCTACAGCGCGGTTCGTCTACTACCGACCGATCAGCGATCGCCAGAAGGCGGAGTCGCCGTCGTCGATTTCCTCGGCATAGTTGACCGTCAGCCATCTCACCCGGTCGGCCAGGAGACGGGCAATTTCGAGGGTCACCTCGATGTTTTTCGAGAGGAATGCGACCGAATCTTCCACCGCCACGAGGCGGGATTTCTTCACCGCGAGCACGGAAGCGGTCGGGTGTACTCCGAGGAGGGCCGACATCTCGCCGAAGGCCGACCCTCCCTTGGAGATCCTGCAAATCTTCGTGCCATCCTTGACGATCTCGACCTCTCCTTCCACCAGGATGAAGAGATGGCCGAGCGGACGGTCTTGCTCGATGATGAGTTTTCCCGGCTCGAATTCGATCTCGGGAGAATTCTCGCATAATTCCAGCAAACGTGACAAAAAACCGCAGTTTGCTTGCTTGGCTCCCATGATCAAGTCCTTGCTGGCGGATTTCTCCGGCAAGATCAGTCCCCGACCGCAGGTAGTGGAAGGATTGTAGTGAAGGTCGCTTCCCTCCGTTGGTACATTCCAGCCCTGGCCCTGATGGCCGCGGAACCGGCGGCGGCGGAACGTCCCGCCGGTGCTCCCGGCCCTGGTTCCTGGGACCCCTTCACGCCGGTGGTGCGACCCCCGGTTCCTCCTGTCGACCGGGCCGCCTGGGCCCGCAATCCCATCGACGCCTTCATCGCCGCCGCACAGGATCGCCGCGGTCTGAAGCCCCGACCCGAGGCCCCGCCCGAGGTCCTCCTGCGCCGCGTCTACCTGGATCTCATCGGCCTGCCGCCGTCCCCGCCGCAACAGCGGGACTTCCTGCAGAATCCCACCCCGCAGGCCTACGAGGAGGTGATCGATGCCCTCCTCGCCAGCCCGCACTATGGCGAGCGCTGGGGCCGGCACTGGATGGACATCTGGCGTTACGCGGACCGCGACCTGAAACAGGCCAACGACGGCTCCGAGATCCCGAAGAACATGTGGCACTGGCGGGCCTGGATCATCGACTCCCTGAACGCGGACAAGGGCTACGATGCGATGGTGCAAGAGATGCTGGCTGGCGATGAACTCATTCCCGCCGACCAGGACCGGCTGCGAGCAACGGGTTTCCTGGCGAGGAACAAGGCCAGTTCACGCGACATCTGGTTGCACGCCACGGTGGACCACACCCTGCAAGCCTTTGCGGGCCTGACCATCCAGTGTGCACGCTGCCACGACCATCCGGTCGACGCCGTCACGCAGAAAGAATACTACCAGCTCCGCGCCATCTTCGAGCCTTGCGCGGTGCGCACTGACGGGTTCCCGAGGATCCATGACGCGAATTCGAACACGAAGACCTGGCTCTACGTCCGTGGCAACGAACTGCATCCCGACAAGGATCATCCAATTCAACCGGGTGTCCCCGCCCTGCTCAAGGGTCCCACTTTCAAAATCGAGCCGATCACCAAGGGAAGCACCGGCCGGCGGCTGGCCTTGGCCCGCTGGCTGTGCGACCGCAACCACCCCTTGACCGCTCGCGTGGCCGTGAACCACATGTGGGGCCGTCACTTCGGACGCGGCCTCTTGCCGGCCGTCAACGACTTCGGAAAGGGCGGCCAACTCCCGTCGCACCCCGCGCTCCTCGACTGGCTCGCCGCCGACTTCATGGAGCACGGCTGGAAAATGAAGCGGCTGCATCGCATGATCGTGACCAGCGCCACCTACCGCCTCGCGAGCACGCCGAGGCCCCTCCGCGAGAATGCCGGCGACACACCGGACCGCGATCCGGACAACATCTACCTGTGGCGCTTCTCGCCGCGACGCATCGAAGCGGAACTGGTGCGCGATGCGATCCTCGCCGTCTCCGGTCGCCTGGACCGCACCCTCGGCGGGCCGCCTCTCGAGGCGGAGCGTGGCGAGGAGGACATGCGGCGCAGCCTCTACTTCCGGCACGGACCGAACACGCAGATGCCCCTGCTCACAACCTTCGACGGCCCGGTGGCGCAGGAATGCTACCGGCGATCGCACAGCGTGCAGCCCAAGCAGGCCCTCGCCCTTCTGAACAGCCGGCTGTCGCTGGAGAGTTCCCGCCACCTGGCGCGAAACCTGGCGGACACCGCCGGCGACGATGCGGAATTTATCGCCCGCGCCTTCAGCACCGTCCTGGCCCGAGCGGCTACCGCCGAGGAAGGGCGAATGTGCCGCGAGTTTCTCTCGGAGCAGACTGACCTCCTCGCGGGACACAAGGACGTCCAGCGCGGTGAAACCTCCAACCCCACCGACCTCAAGCGCCCTGCAGCCGATGCGGCGCTACGGGCCAGGGAGAATCTCGTGCAACTTCTCTTCAACCACCACGAGTTTGTAACAATCCGATGAATAGCAATTCGCGCCGGAGAGGAGTTTCAAGTTTAATGTTCAAAGTTGTACATCGTGAATCCTGCATCCTGCATCGTGCATCCTGAATCCCGATCATGAACCCACCCCAATCCTCTCGCTCACCAGGCTCTTGCCCCGGCATCGCGCGCCGCACCTTCCTGGCCGACATGGGCATGGGCATGACTGGAATGGCCCTGGGCAGTGCGCTGGCGGAGAGCGGCGCGCGCGGACCGGAGAGCGGGCCCCACCTTGAGCCGAAAGCGAAGTCAGTGATTTGGATCTTCCTGTGCGGGGGCCTGAGTCCGATGGAGTCCTTCGATCCCAAGCCCGCCCTCGACAAGTTCGACGGCAAGAAGATCAAGGAGACGCCCCATCTCGATATTCTCGATCCGGAGAAAAACCCCTTCCAGGTCAAGCTCGAGCGCGCGGCGGAAACGCGTGCCATCCTGCGTACCCAGGCGAAGATC
>CAUZKZ010000149.1:0-11102 GCA_963580345.1 Verrucomicrobiia bacterium
ACCCCCACCGCGCTGAGCAAGACCGCCTCGCGCCAGCGCCGGCCGAACTCCTCCGGTCCCGCCACCGGGACTCCCTGAATTCCCTCCCCAATGCGTCGCGGGTTCACTTCGAAAAATCCGTGCACCTCGATGCGCTCCAGGGTAAGGAGCCGGGCCAAGCGCTTCCCGATCGGACCCGCTCCGCAAATCGCCACGCCGCGGGCGCAAACCTCCGGGAGACGCGCCAGGTAGTGCGACTTCATCTTCCAAACCTCCTCTTCCCCATAGGACGCATGGGTCCTCGTCAGCCGCGTCGCGCTGTCCCGCCAGTCCAGCACCACCTCGTCCACCTTGCCGAAGCGCATCCCCGCTTCCAGCATGCGAAAAAAGAGATCGTGATCTTCCGCCCAGGTGACATCCCGGTATCCTCCCGCCTCCAGGAGCGCCTCTCGCCGAAACATGAGTGATGGCTGAACAACCGGACACTCGATGAATCGCTCGCGCGCCACGTCTTCCGGCGTGGCGTGTCCGTTCACCCAGTCGACGTAGCGCTGCATCCCCTCGCCCTGTGGGTCGATCAATCTCACCCGCCCGCCCACCGCCGCCAGCGACTGGTCGTCGCTCAGCAGTTTGTACTGCCGCTCCAGTCGATCCGGATAAGCGACATCGTCCGAATCCATTCGTGCGATGAATGGACAGTTCGCCATCGAAATTCCCAGGTTGGCGGCAGCGGCGACATCAGGGGAACCCTTGAGCGAGAGCAATCCTACCCTGGAATCGGAATTCGAAAACCGCTCCGCGATCGCGTCCGAGCCATCGGTGCATCCGTTCAGGATGAGGTGGAGTTCGAACTCCTTCATCGACTGGGCAAGGAGGCTCCCGATCGCATCAGCCAATGTCCCTTCCGCGTTGTAAACCGGCATGACGATGGAAACCCGGGGCGTCATATCGAGAACGTTTCGTCCGTCCCAACCGCCTCCGCATTCCCCTCTTCATCCACCACGATCACCATCGGCCGGCAGCACACTTCGCAATCGTAATCGAGGCGCGCCGGGCATTCCGCAGGCGGCGGCACCGGCACGCTGAAAACCTCGCCGCAACTCGGACACCGCACTTCTCCCCATCCATCCGTCACCTCACCACCTCCTATGCAAAATTCGAAAACCGGTCCAGCACCATGCCACGGCGCAGCCTCCGGGCCAAAACGGGTCCACCGCGCCAACTTCCAACTCCATGGTGACCAATTCCTCTTCGCAGCTGTCTATCTTTTCAGAAGGAAGCTGCAAACTTCCTACATCAAAACCCCCGACAAAACCCACAACGCCTGGCAGTCGGTTTCTTCGGAAGCCGGCTGCTTGGCGCCTGTCATCCCGACCCGTGCGGGACGGGAAAGCGGCGGCGGTTCCCGGTCGTCCTCCCCTCTTCACTCCGGTTCCACCCGCAGGCGCACCGACTCCCCGTGCGCGTCGAGCCCTTCAATACGCGCGAACTCCTGCACCACCGGCAGGGACTTCCTCACCGCGGCCGCGTCCATTTTCACGATGCTGGTCCGGCGCTGGAACTGGTCGGCGCGCAAACCGGAGAACGACTTGCCCGCCCCGCCGGTCGGCAGGGTGTGGCTCGGTCCGGCCAGGAAGTCGCCCACCGCGATGGGAGAGAGGTTCCCGAGATAGATCGCGCCCGCCGTCCTGATTTGCGCCAACCGCGCCTTCTCATCCCTCGCCACCAGGGAGAGGTGCTCCGGCGCAAAATCGTTGCAAATCGCCACGGCCTCGTCGAGGGAGCGCACCAGGACGGCGAACCCGCCCTGCGACAACGCTTCCTCGATATGATGGCCCCGGGAAAGCCGCGCCAATTGGCGCTCCATCTCGCCCTGCACCCGCTTCAGGAGACGCGCCGAGTCGGTCACGAATCCCACCACGCTGTCGCCCCCGTGCTCGGCCTGCGCGAGCAGATCCGCCGCGATACAGACCGGGTCGCCGGTGGAATCGCTCACCACCATGACCTCGCTGGGGCCCGGCAGGAGGTCGATCGCGACCGCACCCACCAACTGCCGCTTGGCTTCCACCACGTAGGCGTTGCCCGGCCCGAAGATCTTGTCGACGCGCCGCACGCTCCTGGTCCCCACCGCCAGCGCCGCCACTCCCTGCGCCCCGCCGACCTTCAGCACCTCCGTGGCGCCCGCTTGCCGCAGGGCGTAGAGCAGTTCCGCGTTGACCTGTCCTCCGGGCCCGGCCGGGGTGGCGGCCACGATCTCCGGGACCTTCGCAGCCTGCGCAAAGGCCCCCGTCATGAGGGCGGTCGAGACCAGCGGCGCCTTGCCGCCCGGCACGTAGATCCCGACCCGGTCGAAGGGAACAAAGCGCTCGCCCACAACCGCCCCCTCCGCATTCTTACGTTTCCAATTGCGGCGGAGGCTCTCCTTCGCAAAGGCGTGAATGTTCCGCCGCGAGGCCCGGATCGCCCGCTTGGTTTTCGCCGCCACCGACGCCTCCGCTTCCGCAAACTCCTCCTCGGTCGCAAGGAGCGATTTCGCCGTGAGCCGCACCCCGTCGAACTTTCGGGCGTAGTCGATCAGGGCCCGGTCCCCGCGCTCCCGCACCACCGCCACAATGCCGCGCACCGTCTCCTCCACCGCCTGTAATGGCTCCGCCCGGCGGTCGAGAGATCTGACAAATTTCTGGTAGCCCCGGTCGCGATAGGAAATCACCCGCATGACGCTGACTTAAAGCCGTGGCGCCGCTTTTCAAGCGCCAAGCCGGAACTGTCGCACAATCCACCTGGCCGCAATGGCAGGGAGATGAGCTGGTCCAGCGAACCGCCAGGCGGAGCGCGCGGCCTACGTCTGGGCCCGAAGAAAGCGAAATTGTAGGGCAGCCGCTCCGGCTGCCGCCGCCTCACCTGCAACGATCGCCGCTCTTGACGACGTGCCATTCCCACCTGGCCGGATCGCTTGTCCGGAGCTGGTTGACACGGGCGAGGCGCTTGAAAAGCGCCGCCACCGCCCCTCAATAATACGGCCTCAAGAGCAGGTACACGACCGGTCCGGTCACCGCCACGTAGAGCCAGACCGGAAAGACCCGGCGCGCCAGCCGACGGTGCCGCGCGAACTGGTTGGTAATGCCGTACACGAAGGTCATCAGGATGAAGGGCAGACTCAGGGCCGCCAGGGCGATGTGCGAGAGGAGCACCCCCAGGTAAAGCGGGCGCATGACCCCCACCGCTTCCCTCTCGTCCTCTCCCAGGATCCCGTCCCGGTTCGAGTCGCCGAAGTGGGTTTCGGGAGTGGTGAAGTGGTAGGTGAGGTAGGAAAGCAAAAAGAGCAGCGAGCAACCCATTGCGACGTAGATCCAGCGCTTGTGCCGGTCGACTCGTTTTCCTTTGATCGCCACCAGCGCCATCACGAGGGCCAGCGCCGCGCAGGAATTCAGGAGGGCGTGGAACGGAGGAAGAAAGTCCAGCCCGATCCCTTCCGGCAAGGCGATCTTGACCCGGCGCATCATCCCCACCAGCAGAAAAACCACCGCCGTCACACACCACACCGCACCCTTCAGCTTCTTCGCGAGCAGGAGGTCGGCCTCGCGGCTGCGGTAGCTCTCAAAGTCGCTCACGGGGATTCGAGGGCGGCCTCGCGCGCGGCGAGGCTCTTGCGAATCGTGGATTCCACCTCGGCGTAATAAGCCCGATGCATGTCCTCCCCCTGCTGCCGCGCGTAGTAAAGATCGCGCTTTTTCACCAGCAGCATTCCGCGCGCGAAAACCTGGAAGCCGAGGTCATGAGAAAACTGCACGGCCGGATCCGGCCCCTCGTTCTCGACCACCCGCATGAACTTCATCTTCTTCTCCATAAACTCGCGGAGTTTCTCCGGCGGTCCGGTCAGGAACCACCAGTTTCCTGTCTCGGCTCCAATCGAGTCCGCATACCGCTTCAGGTCCTCGACCTTGTCCGCCGGGTTCACCGAAATCGACACCACGTGAAAATCCGGGTTGCCACGGAACTCCTCGTAGAGCTTGCGCAAGTCGCCGGAATTTCGCGTCAGGCATTTGGGACAGTTCGCAAAAAACTGGGAGGCCACCCAAACCTTGTCTTTAAGGGCCGAGAGACTGACTTCTTCACCCGCCTGATTAGTCGCCACCAGATCCCCCTCCAGCGTGAGCAGGACCTCCGGTTCTTCTTTCCCATAGTCCGTAATCTGCTTCTCCGGGAAGGCCTTCTTGCGGGCCTCTCGGATCCAAAGCGAGGTCCCGATCACCCCGGCGCTCAGGATCGCCACCACCACGTAAATGGAGGCTATCTTCGATCGCTCCGTCACGGCTCCTTTCCTTCCTTCAGATTCCCCTCCCGAATGTCCTCGAGGGTCCGGAAAAACCTCTCTTCCGTCCTTTTGAAAGCGTCGGTTTGACTCTTCGCATCGAGTTTTTCGGCACGCTTCGGATCATCTTTCAGCATCCTCCTGGCGTCCTCCTGAATCTCGAGCGCGTCATTGAAGTCGTACTGGGGTTCCAGGACGTGCAGATTCTCATCGATGAACACGATGGTCGAGCGAAACCGCTTGATCCACCCCTGATCGACGGAAGGAATTCTCTCCTCGGTCTCCAGGCGAAGCTTGTGACGAAGATAGCCACGCGCATTCTTTTCTTCGGCCTGCACAAAAATCCATCGCTTGTCGTTCCCGACTCCGAGTTCATCGAGCATGGCTTCGAGCTCTTTGGGCCCATCCTGCTCGGGGTCCACCGTGATCCCGACAAAGCGCAGGTTCTCTTCATCGGGAAATGTCTCCGCCACAGCCTTCATCATGCGCAACGACTCGGCCATGCGTTCCTTCTCGCTACCCGCCAGCGGGGTGATCAGACTGATCTTCCCCGCCAATTGCTCGGTAGTGAACGCCTTATTGTTCTGGTCACGTCCTCCGAATTTTTCGGTCAATCTTTGGACCACGTGCGGCCGGCCGTCCTTCGCGTCGGCCCGCTGCTTCATGATGTAGGTCAATGTGATGATGATCCCCCCCAACATCATCACGACTGCGATCGTCAGACCCGTCCGGCGCAATTTTGCCGGATCCCGCTCGGCAGCTTCCAGGTGACTGATGTTTCGCGCCACGGCGGCGAGAAACTAACTCACTTCCAATCGATGGCAAGCACCGTCAAAACCGCAGGCAGGTAGAGCAGGGTGAGCAGGAAAAAGCGCCGGAAGGCCGGGCGCTGCCCCGAACTCGCAAACTTCACCGCCAGGCAAGCCAGGACAAGCCCCGCCGCGGCGCCCAGGCCCCCGAATATCCAGCCTGTGTAGCCCGCCAGCGGCCCCACCAGCGCCAAACCCGCGAGCCCCACCGAGAACGCTCCCGCCAGCCATCCCGACCTCCGGCCGCTCTCGTCCCCATCCGACCACATCCGAAAGCCGGCCTCTTCGTACTGCTCGCGGCACAGCCAATTGATCGATACGAAATGCGGAAGCTGCCAGAAGAAGAGCAAGGCAAAGAGAAACCAGCCCCGCGGATCCTCAATCGCTCCCCCCCCACCCACCCGATCACCGGCGGCAAGGCTCCCGGGATGGCGCCCACCAGGGTGTTGATCGAACTGCGCCGCTTCAGCGGAGTGTAGACGAAGACGTAAGTGGCGATCGTGACGGCCGCCAGGACCGCCGCGGTGCGATCCACCATGGCGGCAAGGTGAATGATCCCGAAGCCCGCCAGGACCCAGCCCAGGATGAAGGCTGGCAAGGGCAGCACGCGCTGCGCCGGAAGGGGCCGATCCGCAGTGCGTCGCATGCGGGCGTCCTCCTTGATTTCCATCAATTGGTTGAACACCGAGGCCCCGAAGGCCGCTGCCGCGGTTCCCAGCAGGGTGTGAAAAAGAAGCACCAGCCTCCCCCATCCCCAGCCTTCGCCGCCCGACAGGGTTGCAATCAAAAAGCCGAAGAACGCCGTAATCAGGACAAAGGTGTTGAGCCGGAGCTTCACAAGCACGGAGAGGTCTTCCCACAGGGTCGGGGACTTCGCTCCGCCGTCTGGTTCGCTGGCCTCCGTCACGTCGATCCGATTGTTGGGCGGCTGCTCCGGCTGCCCGCTTACGATGTCCGGCCTGTGGATGCGGGACCGGCGATGCGCGCACCTGCCATTCCCAAGCCTTCGCGCAGGAGGGTCCTACAATCAACCAGCCGGTCCGACAACGCCTCAATTCGCCCGCATCCTCCCGACTCCCTCACGAAAGATTTGGCAATTCCGCCTGCGCCCCGCTAAACTCGGCCTCCATGAAGTTCGCGATCTGCAACGAGACCTTCCAGGACCGCAGTTTTTTCGAGCAATGCCAGTCCGCCGAGGCCACCGGCTACACCGGACTCGAGATCGCCCCCTTCACCCTCGCCGATGATATCGCGAAGATCAGTGCAAGCGACCTCGCCGGCTATCGCCGGGCCGCCTCCGACCACGGCCTCGAGATCGTCGGTCTGCACTGGCTGCTCGCCAAAACCCAGGGCTACCACCTCACCAGCCCCGATGCCGCCGTGCGCTCCGCCACCATCGACTACGCCCGGAACCTGGCGGATCTCTGCTCCGCCCTGGGGGGACACATCATGGTCTGGGGCAGCCCCCAGCAGCGCTCTCTCGAGGAGGGCTGGGATTACGCCGCGTCCTTCCAGCGCGCCGCCGAGGTCCTCCGCCCCGCCGCCGAACACTGCAGCTCGCTCGGAATCACCATCGCGATGGAACCTCTCGCCCCCTCCGAAACGAATTTCCTCAACACGGCCGAGGAGACCGTCCGCCTCATCCAGGAGGTCGATCACCCCAATCTCCGCCTCCATCTCGACGTCAAGGCCATGAGCTCCGAGCCCGTGGCGGCGCTTTCCAAGCGCCAGGCCCATCCTTCCGAAACAGACGCCAACATCGCCGATATCGTCCGCGACAATGCCGCCCACCTCGCCCATTACCACGCCAATGACCCCAACCTGTTAGGCCCCGGCATGGGCGAGGTCGACCACGCTCCCGCCGCGGCCGCCATGCGGGAGATCGGCTACGACGGCTGGGTCTCGGTGGAGGTCTTCAAATACGAGCCCAGCCCCGACGAGATCGCCCGCCAGAGCATGGAATACCTTCAAAAGGTTTATCTCTAACAAAATCCGCGGCGTTTCCTCTTTGCCGCCTGCACCACTTGCCGTTTAAAACCTCTCCCGCAACACGATGAGCAACAACGACGAACAACACCAGCGCGAGATCGAACTGCTCGACTCCGTCGCAAACAAGGGCCCGCTCCAAAAAGCCAAGGTCTACTCCAGGCTTTCCGGACCGGGTTGGCTGCAGGGCGCCATCACCCTCGGGGGGGGATCCCTCGCCGGCGCCCTCTATCTCGGCACCATCTCCGGGTACAACCTCATGTGGCTGCAGCCGCTCGCCATGATCTGCGGCATCATCATGCTGAGCGCCATCGCCTACGTCACTCTTTCCACCGGACAGCGCCCCTTCGGCGCCATCAACCGGCACCTCTCCCCCCTCCTCGGCTGGTCCTGGCTCATCGCCACCATCATGGCCAACATCGTGTGGTGCATGCCGCAGTTCAATCTCGGGCGCGCCGCCGTTCAGCAGAACCTTCTGCCCATGGTGGGCGAGGGCACCGCCTCCACGGTCGGCATCTGCCTCGTTTTCCTCGTGATCGCCTTTGTCGTGAACGCCTCCTACGAGGGAGGCGTCAGATCGCTCAAACGATTCGAACTCATCCTCAAGTCGATGGTCGGGATCATCGTGGTCTCCTTCTTCCTGGTGGTCGTCACCCTTTCAGTCAAGGGAGCCATTCCCTGGGGCGAGATCTTCAGCGGGGGGGTCCCGAACCTGTCCTACCTCTTCAACCCGGCTCCGGCCTACGACACCCTCATCGAGACCTCCAGCGCCCCGAATTTCTGGATCGGCATCATCGCGGACGGTCAACGCGATATCATCATCACCGCTTTCGGCACCGCAGTCGGGATCAATATGACCTTCCTGCTCCCCTACTCCATGATCCGCAAGCAATGGGGAGCCAAGCATCGCGGCCTCGCCATCTTCGATCTCTCCATCGGCCTCTTCGTTCCGTTCGTGCTCGCCACGGGTTGCGTCGTCATTGCATCAGCCTCGCAATTTCACTCCAAGACTGACGATATCTTTGCTGAGGACGGCAAGCCGATGGCCAAAGTGGCCGGCGCCTACTACAAGTCCCTCCGCAACCACCCCAATCTAGTCGTGGCGGAACAAGCGAGCGATGAGGACAAGAACGCCGCCATCGACGCCCTCCCCGAAAGCGACCGGAAGTTGGCCGCCATGCTCGTCAAGCGCGACAACTTCCAGCTCGCCAACAGCATCGCCCCCCTCACCGGCGATGCAGTCGCCCAGATCGTCTTCGGAATCGGGGTGCTCGGGATGGCCCTCTCCACCATCATCATCCTGATGCTCATCAACGGCTTCGCCTTCCAGGAACTCTTCGGACAGCCCGGCAACAAGTCGATCTACTTTCTGGGCTGCGCGGTTTCGGGGTTGGCCGGTGCGGCCGGCCCCTTCATCTGGGGAAATGCCGAAGCGAGAGCCGCTCTCGCCATTCCCACCTCCGTCTTCGGCGGTTCCCTCATCCCCATCGCCTACTTCACCTTCCTCCTCCTCATGAACTCCCGGAGCACCCTCGGCGACAAGCTCCCCAGGGGCGGCAAACGCTACTGCTGGAACATCCTCATGATCGCCGCCACCGGTATCGCCACCTTCGGCTCAGTGTGGGTTCTCCTCGGAAAATCCAAGGCCCCGGGATTCGCCGGCGTCGCTGCAACCGGCGGCCTCATCTTCCTCGCCATCCTCTTCCTGGTGGGCACCATCAGTTTCGTCCTCAAGGAGAAACGACTCAAACATTAGCCCACTTTCTGACCTTCAAACCTTCTCACCTTCATACTTCCCCAATGAAATTCGGAATCATCGGGGCCGGCATGATCGGCCAGTTTCACGGCAAGGCCATCGAGGCCATGGCAGGCGGCCAACTCCACTCCGTTTTCGACGTGCGCGGGGACGCCGCCGAAAAACTCGCCGCCCAGTTCGGCGCCAGGGCCTTCAGCGATATTCAGAATTTCCTCGCCGACGAGGAACTCCAGCTCGTCACGATCGGCACCCCCTCCGGAGCCCACCTCGATCCCGCCATATCCGCCCTCCAAGCCGGCAAGCACGTGGTTTGCGAAAAACCGCTCGAGATCACCCCGGAACGCATCGATATGATGCTCAACACCGCCGAGGAAAACAACGTCACCCTCGCCGCCGTGCTCAATCGCCGCTTCCATCCCGCCATGCATGCCTTCAAGGCCGCCGCCGACGAAGGGCGCTTCGGAACTCTCACCTCCGCATCGGCCTACGTGAAGTGGTTTCGCGACCAGGCATACTACGATTCCGGAGCCTGGCGCGGGACCTGGAAGCTCGACGGCGGCGGCGCCCTCATGAACCAGTCCATTCACACCATCGACGCCCTTCTCTACGTGGCGGGCCCGGTGGTGAGCGTGCAGGCCAATACCGCCTGCCTGGCCCACACCGACATCGAGGTCGAGGACACCGCCGTCGCAATTGTCGAATTTGCCAACGGCGCCCGCGGCGTGATCGAGGGCTCCACCGCCTGCTGGTCGAAGGATGGACACCCTGCCCGCGTGCAACTCTGCGGCGACAAGGGCAGCGTCCTCCTCGCCGACGAATCGTTTGAGGTCTGGGACTTCCTGGACGAACAACCCATCGATTCCGAAGTGCACACCTCCATGATGAAGGGCAGCGAAGCCGGTCTCGGCGCCAACGATCCCACCGCCATCAACTTCACCGGCCACCAGAAAAATTTCGAAGAGGTGGTGCAAGCCATCGCCGAAGGCCGCGAACCGGCCGTCAATGCTCTCGAGGCCCGCAAAGCCGTTGCCCTTATCTGCGCCATCTACGAGAGCGCGCAGAATGATGGGAAGAAGGTGAGGCTGTAGCAATCTCCCTCCCAACCGCTCCTGTCACTCCGCCTTCTCTGCGAACTCCTTCACCTTGGCCTGACTCTCCGCGGAGAGATTCGCAATCGGGTACTTGTAGACCTTGCCGTTCGCCATCCTGAGCACCGCCCTGTCACCATCCACCTTCATCAGGGTGGCCTTGATTTCCTTGCCGGCCTTGTTGGTCCAGAGGCCCGCGATGGGCGCCGGGGCGCCGGGCGCCTCCGGTTGCTCGGGATCCAGGCGGCCCAGCTCCGCACCCTGCGAAATCCACAGCTTCAGGGTCTGCACTTCCTTCCCACTCAGGCGGGACCCTTTCGGCGGCATACGGTTGTCGGGATCGTCGGACTGAATCATCTTCATCAAGAGCCCCTTGCTCGGTTGCCCTGGAATGATGGCCCGCCCCGAGCCGATGAATTTCTTGATCTTGTGAGGCTGCAGATTGAGGTCGCCCTTTTCTTTGCCGTCCTTGTGGCACTTGAAGCAGTTGCTCTCCAGGATGGGCAGGACGTCCTTCTCGAACTCCACGGCCACGCAAGGAACAGCAAGGGTGAATGCGAGAAATCCTCCAGGTAGCAGCGGTTTCACATCGGAAAAATGCCTTCGTTTTCCCCTGGGCACAAGCGACTTTCCGTCATCCTGCGGCGCTATCACCCGGGCAACCGAATATGTTTTCCCCTCCTCTTCCCGCTCCACTCTTGGCATATTCTCTGCCACGAAGCCGGCACTGCTATCCTCCAATCCATCCTCCTCCACGCCGTCAGCCATCACCCTGCCCCACAGACGAATGCGCACAACTTGAAGCTCCGCCTTGCGTCCCGGCCGCAATCTACTATCCCTCTCCGCATGTATCTGACCGGTTTCGCCGACGAAGCAGCTCAAGACTTCGCCACCCAGATCAAGGCCACCAAGGAAATGGGCTGGAACGCCATCTCCGCCCGTACCGTCAACGGCAAGAATATTCACGACCTCAGCGACAAGGAGTTCAACCAGGTGGCCGATACACTCGACCAGGAGGAAATCCGCATCCCCGAGTTCGGTTCCCTTATCGGCAACTGGGGAAAAAATATCGACAGCGACTTCGAACTCACGCTTGGCGAGATCAGCCGCGCCATTCCCCGCATGAAGCGGCTCGGGACCAAGCTGATCCGCATCATGTCCTACGCGCAGGA
>CAUZKZ010000150.1:0-11047 GCA_963580345.1 Verrucomicrobiia bacterium
ATTGGACGAGGAGGCGGGGGCGGAAAGCGGCGAAGTGGTGGCCGAGATCGGGCCTCAGAAGATCACGCGGGTGGAACTCGACCGGCAGATCGAGGCGAGCATCGAGAACCAGCTCGCCATGCTGGCCGGTCAGATGCCTGAAGAGCAGCGCAAGCAACAGAAGGAGGCCCTCCTCAAGCGGTTCTCCGCAGACCAGCAGCGCCTCCAGTTCCTGAATGGATACATCGTGCAGGAGATTCTCTATCGCAAGGCCCGCGAATCGAAGCTCATCGATGATCCCGCGGTGCGGGCGCAGCTTCGCGATGCGGAGCGCAGCCTGCTGGCCCGCCAATTGATGGAGACCGAGCTGAGCGGCAAGATTTTCATCACGGACAGCGATATGTCGGTCTACTACGAGGCGCGCAAGAGCCAGTATGTGGAGCCCGCCACCGCCGCCCTCAGCCACATCGTGGTGGCCGACGAGGAGGCCGCCACGAAGGTCATCGAGCGCGTCCTGGCGGGCGAGGAGTTTGCGAAGTTGGCGAAGGAACTCTCGACCGATGAGGCCACCAGGGAGAAGGGGGGCGAACTTGCTGCGCCCGTGGTGCGGGGACAGGCGGTGCGTGGACTTGGGGTGCCCGCGGACGCACTGCAGCCGCTCTTCGAGGCCAAGGCCGGCGATATCCTCGACACGCCCGTCGAATCCGAGGCGGGGTACCACGTTTTCCAGGTCCGCGAGCACACGCCGGAACGGCAGAAGCCCTTCGAAGAGGTGCGGGCACAGATTCATGCCGAACTCCACCGCCAGAAGGAGCGCGAGGTGCAGGAAAAACTCCTTGAGGACCTGCGCGAGGAATACGATGTCGTGATTCACCAGGACGCCTTCGCAGCGCCGGCGCCGAAAGAATGAGCCGAGGTCGATTCAGTCAAAACGTAGTTGCGCCCGCGCCACGGTTTCATTGCTGGCGGCGGGCAGGGATGCCGGCGCCACGGTTTCTGTGCTGGCGGCGGGAAGGGATGCCCACGCCACGGTTTCTGGTGTGGTGCCTGGTGCTCCTGCTGGCCGGCTGCGGGGGGAGGAAGGAGGGCGAAAAGGAAACCACCAGGCGTGAAGGCGGGGTGGAGAAGGTCTACGAGCGCGGGCCGCTCAAGGTGGTCGTCTGCCTCGACAATCCGAAGCCGACCATTGCGGACCGGCTCACGCTGGAACTGGAGATGATCTCGAGCGAGGAGTACGAAGTCACCCCGCCGGCCTTCGGGGAAAAGCTCGAGCAATTCGGGATCAAGGATTTCACGTCCACCCAGCCGGAGTTGGTTGGCGAGGGATTGGTGCGGGAATCGCGGACCTATCTTCTCGAGCCCTTCCTTTCCGGCGACTACGTCATCCCGGCCATGACATTTCGATTCAAGAAGCGGGATGGTTCGGAGGACGAGGAGCACACCCTCGAGACGGAGGAACTCACCGTGACGGTCGGCTCTCTGCTCCCGGAAGATGCCGCCAATCTCAAGATTCACGAGATCGCGCCGCCGGTGGACCTCCCGAAGCCGGTCCCGGTGTGGCTGTGGCCGGCAGCGGGCGGGCTCGCGGGGGTGATTTTCGCGGCCTTGATCATGAAGTTTTATCGGCGGAAAAAAGACGGCCCTGCCGCCGTCCCGCGCCTTCCGGCCCACGAGATCGCCTTTGCAGCCCTCGAACAACTGGTGGCGGACGACCTGCCGGAGAAAGGCGAACTCAAAACTTTCTACCAGCGCATTTCCGACATCCTGCGCCATTACATCGAGAACCGGTTCAGGCTCCACGCACCGGAGCGCACCACCGAGGAGTTCTTGGCCGAACTCGGATCCGGCCGAACTCTTGACGCCAGGCACCAGCCTCTGCTCGTCAAGTTTCTGCAACACTGCGATCTCGTAAAATTCGCGGAGCTTCAGCCAACCCGCAACGATATCCAGGACACCTTTGACTCGTGTAAGAACTTCATTCTCGAAACGACGGAGACCGCCGTTGCGGCGGGCGCCCCCTGATCGCCCATGACCTTCGGATTTCCATTGGCCTTTCTCCTTCTGCTGGTCATCCCGCTCCTGCTCTGGGCGCGGGGGCTCGGCGGCGGTGGAAGGCGCCGGGCCTCGATCCGGTTTTCGTGGACCCGCAATGCATCCCGGGCGGGGCGTTCGTGGCGGCAGCGGCTCTCGTTTCTCCCGCTGGTGCTGCGCCTCGTCGCCCTCGCGTTGCTGGTGACCGCCCTCGCGCGGCCGCAGAAAGGGATGGAACAGGTGCGGGATGTCAACGAGGGGATCGCGATCGAGATGGTGGTGGACCGCTCGAGCAGCATGGGGGCGGAAATGATCTTCGATCGAGAGCGCATGAACCGCCTCGAGGTCGTGAAGAAGGTCTTCGAGCAGTTCGTGCTGGGGAACGACGGAAAACTGGGAGGCCGGCCGAACGATTTGATCGGGATGATCTCCTTCGCCCGCTACGCCGAGACGACCTGTCCGCTCACCCTGGCTCACGGGGCCTTGCCGCGCTTCCTCGAAACGGTGAAACTCGCCCAAAACCGCGCCGAAGATGGAACCTCGATCGGAGACGCGATTGCCCTCGCCTCGGCCCGGCTCGAGAAGGCTGATGAGGCCATGGCCAAGCAGGCGCCCGCTCGCGAGGACAAGTACGAGGTCAAGAGCAAGGTCATGATTCTCCTGACCGACGGGCGGCAGACCGCCGGCAAGCGCGCTCCCCGGGAGGCCGCCGCGCTGGCCAGGGAGTGGGGAATCAAGATCTACACCATCGCGGTGGGCAGCGAGGAGGCCGTGGTCGGTCAGGACACCCCGTTCGGGCAGTTCTTCCGGCGAGCAGGCGGGGAGGGGGCGGACACGCGGACTCTGCAGGGCATCGCAGACGAGACCGGGGGCAAGTTTTACGAGGCCCATAATGCCGAAGCTCTCGAAGGCATCTACCGCGAAATCGATGAGTTGGAGCGCAGCGTGATCGAGTCGCTCCGCTTCATGGACTACAAGGAACTCTTTCTTCCCTTTGCAGCGGCGGCGTTCGTCTTGCTGGGCATGGAAGTCGTCCTGGGCTGCACCCTTTTCCGTAAAATTCCATGAACGCCATTCGCTTTCAGAACCTTGAGGCCCTGCACTGGCTCTGGCTCCTGCCGGTGATCGCGGGGCTCTATCAGTTTGCGGCGGCGCGGAGGCGCAGGGCCCTCGGGGCGTTCATCGAGGCGGGGTTGCTGGACCGCATCAGGATCTCGGTCAGTCCCGTGCGCCGGCGGTGGAAGGCCATCCTGGTCCTGCTGGCCCTGGCCGTCATCGTCTTCGCAATGACGCGGCCGGGCTGGAACCCGGAGACGCGCACCGTGGAGCGGCGCGGCCGCGACGTCGTCTTCCTGCTGGACGTCTCCAGGAGCATGCTGGCGGAGGACCTCGCCCCCAACCGGCTCAAGCGCGCCAAGCTGGCCATCGTGGATTGCGTGGAACGCCTGGGGGGCGACCGCGTGGGGCTGGTGGTCTTTGCCGGAACCTCCAACGTCAAGTGCCCCCTCACTCTCGATTACGGCTTCTTCCGGCTGATGCTGGAAGACGTCACGACCGGCAGCATCGCGCGGGGAGGCACCCTGATCGGCGATGCCCTGCGCAACGTGCTGGACACCGTCTTCGACGACCAGGTCAAGGAGTACAAGGACGTCATCCTCATCACCGACGGGGAAGACCACGACAGCTTTCCCGTCGAGGCGGCCAAGGCGGCGGGTGAGCGGGGCGTGCGGCTTATCGCGATCGGGCTCGGCGACGAGAACGAGGGGCGCCGCATCCCGGTGACCGGCCAGGACGGGCGGAAGACCTACCTGAAGCACAACGGAGAGGAGGTCTGGTCGCGCCTCGACGCCGACTCCCTCCGCAAGATGGCGAATGCGACCGATGGGGGCCGCTACCTCAACGTGGCCACCGGAACCTTCGATCTGGGCGAGATTTACACCCAGCTGGTGGCCTCGGCCGAGAAGAAGGACCTCGAATCGAAGACCATCGAGCGCTACGAGGAACGCTTCCAGATCTTCCTTGCCCTTGCGCTGGCGTGTCTTTCATTGGAATTTGTGATATCGGATCGATCGAAAGCGAAGGCATGAAGGTTTTCTCCCAACCAGGTATTGGCGTTCTCGTGCGGACGGCGTTGTTCACCGCGCTCGGAGCGGTTGCGCACGCGGAACCGGCTCACAAGCTGGTGGCGCTGGGGAACGAGGCCTTCCGGGAAGGCGAATTCGAGAAAGCCCTCGCGCTGTATGACGAGGCGTCGGTTGAGCTTCCGGAGTCCGCCTCGGTTTATTTCAACCGTGGGGCGGTCCTCTACAAGCAGGAGAACTACGAGAAGGCCTCGGAGGCCTTCCGGGACGCTGCACTGCGCAGCAAGGAGCGGGTGCTATCGTCGCGTGCCAAGTTCAACCGGGGCAACTGCGCGTTTCGAGAGGCAGAGCGGCAACGCGACAGCGACCTGAAGAAGGCCATCGAGCACTGCCAGGAGAGCATTTCCTTTTACGGGGAGGCCCACGACCTCGACCCCGGCTATCACCAGGCCGCCGAGAACATCGAGATCGTCAGGCTCTTCATGAAGGTCCTGCTCGACGAGCAAAAGAAGCGCCAGGAAGATCAAGAGCAGCAGGATCAGCAGGAAGAGAACCTCGTCACGAAATTGAAAAAGCTCATCGAGCGCCAGCAGACGCTCCTGGCCCGGAACAGCGAGTTGGAGAAACAGAAACCGGAGGAATCGGATTCGGCCGCGGAGCAGCAATGGAAGGACTCGCTCGGGGAATTGGTCACCGGACAGAAGACGCTCGCGGATGATTCCGGGGCGGTGCTGGAAGAAATCGAGCAGACCAGGTCGCAGGCCGAACAGGCGGCTGCCGCGGCGGCGCAGAAGCAAGACCCCGCCCAGAATCAGGACCCCAACCAACCCACGCCGGAGCAGATCGCGGGGTCGGTGCAGAAACTGGGGGAGGCGGCCGGGCACGTGAACCACGCCGTGACCAACGAGCAAGCCGCGGCCGCCCAGTTGGCCGCCACGGTTCAAAGCTCCGCCGCCAGGAACCAGGAATCGGCGGTCCGCAATCTCGAGGAAGCCGTGAAGGCGCTCAGCGACGACAACCAGCAGCAACAGCAGCAGGGGAACGACCCGCAGGACCAGGAGGGAGACCAGAAGGAACAGGAAGAGGAACAGGAAGAGGAAGAGGGAGAGTCGGACCCAAAGGAGCAGGGCGAACAGGAAGAGGAGCAAAAAGAGGGCGACGAGCAGGAAAACCAGCCCCGGCAAGGAGAGGATGAGCAGGAGTCCGAAGAGCAGCGTGAGGCCCGGGCCCGTCTCGAAAAGGCCGATGATATCCTGGACGAGGAGAAAGAGAACCAGAAGCAGCGCCGGCCCGTGAGACCGGGACGCGTTTTGCCGGTAGACCGCGATTGGTGATGAGAAGAACGGGAGCCATCATTTTTGGGCGGCGAACCGCTTTGGCCTCGGTGGCGGTGATCGCCGGAGCGCTGGGCGCGGTTCGGGCGGAGACCCTGACGGCGCGGGCCGGGGTGAGCGGCAACTCGGTCTTTGTCGGGGAGCCGTTTCGGTTTCAGATCCAGGTCTCCGGCAGCGAAACGCCGGAGCAGCCGGATCTCTCGGGACTGGGCGGATTCAAGGTCTCTTTCTCGGGCGGGGGTGCCAACTCGCGGAGATCGGTGCGCATCATCAACGGGCAGCGAAGCGAAAACGTGCAGCTTGGCTACCTGCTCAACTACGAACTGCGTGCCACCAGGGAAGGTCGTCTCACCATCCCGGCCATCGCCGTGAAGGCGGAGGGGAAGACCGCCACGACGCAGCCCCTCGTCATTGTGGCGCAGAAGCCGTCCGAGACCGAGAACTTCAAGCTGCGCCTCAGTGTCTCCAAGGAGCGCGCCTACGTCGGCGAACAGATCCTCCTGGAAGCGGTCTTCTACTTTGCCCGTGGTAACGAGATCGACCGATCCGGCGGCATCCAGCTCTCCCTCCCGGTCGAGGACAACCCGGCCTTCGATCTGCACGACCTGGACGGCGGCCAGGATCGCGGACCGGAACAACTGGAGGGGAAGAATTTTCAGACCTCGCGGGTGCGAAAAGTCCTGGTGCCCACCCGGGCGGGAAGTTTTCCCCTCGAGCCCGCCACCCTCTCGTTTCGCAGCGGCGATGGATTTGAGATTGTGCGCGACTTCTTTGGCAACCGGGTGAGGCGGCCGAAGTTCAAGAACATCGCGATTCCCTCCAACCCCTTGAATCTCGTGGTCGCGCCCCTTCCCAGGGAAGGGCAGCCCGCCGGATTCGCGGGGCACGTGGGTGAATACTCGGTGAGCGTGCAAGCTTCCCCTTCCGAGGTGAACGTGGGAGATCCCATCACGCTCAACATCGCCCTTTCCGGACCGCCCCTTCTCGATCCGGTCGAGTTGCCGCCGCTCCACGAACAGAAGAGCCTCACCGCCGATTTCAAAGTTCCGGCCGAGATCGAAGACGGAACCGTGAACGGAAATTTCAAGGTCTTCACCCAGACCATCCGCGCTCTTCGCGATGACGTGAAAGCCATTCCGCCCCTCGAGTTGGCCTACTTCGACAGCGCCAAGGGCCGCTACGAGGTGGCCCGTTCCCAGGCCATTCCGCTCGTGGTGCGGGCGACCCGTGTCGTCACCTCGGGCGATGCGGAGGGACTCCGTCCGGTGGAGGCCGCCAAGCTCGAGGTGCAGTCATGGATGCAGGGGATTGCGCACAACTACAGCGGGAGCGAGGCGCTTTCGAAGCAGGTCCTCGGCTTCAGCGGGCTGGCCTCGGCGGGGCGGCTCACCATCGTGGCCGGGCCTCCGCTCGCCTACGCGATTCTTCTCGCGGTGGTAGCCGGAGTCCGGCGGAGGAATGCCCATCCGGAGACCATGCGGGCCAGGCGGGCGATGGGAGGCTTCCATCGCGGCGTCTCGCACGCCACCACCTCGGAGGATGTCTTGGCGGTCTTCTGCCGTTACCTTGGAGACAAGCTGGCCATGACCTCCGACGCGCTCACCTTTCGCGACGTGGAGGCCCCCTTGCGGGAGCGCGGGGTCGATGACGGAAAGCTGGAAGAAATCCGGAACCTGTTCACCGCGGGGGAGGCCAGCCGCTTTGCGGGTGGCATTGGCGGGGAGGACGTCGCCGCGGAGCGCGACCGTGCCGCGAAACTCGTGAAGGAGTTGGAAAAATCGCTCCGATGAAGATCCCGGTCCTCTTGCTTGTCATCCTGGCGGTGCTCGCCGGATCGGCTGGGCCCGCGCGGGCTGCCATGGACAAGTTGGAGGTCAGCGGTCTCTTCAAGGAAGGGAGCGACCTTTTCAAGAAGGCGAACGAGCTGTATGCCGGCGCGCCCGAGGACGCCAGGGACCTCTACCGCAAGGCCGCGATGCGATTCGAGCGCGTCGTGAAGGAGGGCGAAGTCGAGAACGGCAAGCTCTTCTACAACATTGGCAACGCCTATTTCCGCGCCGGCGACCTCGGACGGGCCATCCTGAACTACCGGAAGGCCGAGCAGTTCACTCCGAACGATCAAAACGTCCGGCAGAACCTCGAGTACGCCCGCTCCCAGAGAAAGGACGCCCTGGAGGGTGGCGACCAGACCAAAGCCCTCCGAACTCTCCTGTTCTGGCACTACGATTTCTCGTTCAGTCAACGCTTCCTCCTGTTTGCGGGGGCTTTCGCCGGCTTGTGGATCGCGGCCGCGGTCCGTCTCGTTGCCAGGCGTCCGTTCCTCA
The DNA here is from genome assembly GCA_963580345.1 of Verrucomicrobiia bacterium. GTDB lineage: Bacteria > Verrucomicrobiota > Verrucomicrobiia > Verrucomicrobiales > Akkermansiaceae > Roseibacillus_B. Next base: position 7,750 of record CAUZKZ010000150.1, read on the forward strand.
AATGGATCATTGGAATTGCGGCGGTTCTCTCCGTGGCGCTGGGTGTCTCACTGCTGGTCGAGTCCTTCGCGATCCGCAGCGAGCGGCCCGGAGTGGTGGTGGTGGAAGAAGTCACGGCCCGCAAGGGCGACAGCGAGTCGTACGAAGCGAGCTTCGAGGAACCTCTCCACGCCGGCGCCGAATTCCTCGTGGTCGAAGAACGAAGCGCCTGGATCCACGTCGAACTCCCCGACGGCCGCCGCTGCTGGCTACCCACCACTGCCGTCGCCATGGTGCGCTGATCCTAAAGCGTCGACGCTCCCCCTCTCTCCCGCTATAACCCTCCCCGGAATTCGCCCACATGTCGCCGTGGCGGAATTGGTAGACGCTGCGGACTTAAAATCCGCTTCCGGCAACGGAGTGGGGGTTCGAGTCCCCCCGGCGGCAGGGGTTTATTATCAGTCTGTTATGTAATTTGGCCTCCGGATTTCCAATTTCTGTTAGAGTCTTTATGCTGTCACCACCCGCGGTTCCCTCGAACATCTGGCGGCTCGGGAGGGGAGGGGGCGCTACGTGTTCGCTGGCAGTAAACCGGAAACGCCTCTCAGCGGACGCCAATATCGACGCTTGGTGAAAAAGTGGGCCAGCCTTCTCGGATTGCCCGCGGAAGATTACGGTACGCACGGTCTCCGTAAAACGAAACCGTCCGCGGTCTATCGGCAGACGCGAGATCCGGAAATTGCCCGAATCCTTCTGGGCCAAAGATCACTGCTCGCCACGCATCGCTACCTCGGCCTGGGACAGGTAGAGGCGCTGGCGGAGGCCCGGGCTGTCGAAATTTGATCGACCTCTTGAGACCGTCGTGGTCCACGGGTCCGCATCAGTCAAGAGCGGACATGACGCTGAAATCCCTGGGTCCCGCGGCTCCGCTCACACCGTCACGCGGTTAGCGGTCCACATTCCCGCATTTGCCAGAATGAGGTCAGGGTTCTCGAATTGTCCGCGGAGCAGACGCTCGTAAAGGCCGCCCTCGGTCTCGCGATCGACCGGGCCGGCCACGCCGAGCACTTGAGAGAGGGCCTGTTGTAGATTGTCGACCGTCCCACTCCCTTCGTCGAACTGGGCCTTCTTTCTCCAGACCAACTCGGCCGGGAGCAGGTCTTCGCAGGCCTTTCGGAGGATCCACTTTTCGGTGGTTTCCCACGTTCTGTCTTCGCTGGTTTTCATCTTGAGGGAGGCCGGGATCGATTGGGCGAAGTCGATGAGGTCGCGGTCGAGGAAGGGCGGGCGCGCTTCCAAGCCCTGAGCCATGGTAATGCGGTCGACGCGTTGCAGGTTGATGTTGTGCATGGCTCCGAGCGCGCGCGTGAGCTCATCGGCGAGGGCGCGAGGCTTCCGGGCATAGGCGTGGTGGTAGGCGTATCCCGCGAAGAGTTCGTCCGCGCCTTCGCCGGTCAAGACCGCCTTGACGTGGCGGCGGGCCAGGGTCGTTGCGAAATGGGTGGGCAGGGCGCTGCGCACCAGGTCGACGTCCGCGCTCTCCAGATGATAGATGACGTGCGGCAGGATTCGGGCGAGATCATTCGCAGTGAAGATCAACTCGTAGTGGTCGGAGCCGATATGGTCCGCCACCGCGCGGGCAGCGGGGAGATCGGGGCTTCCGGCAGTGCCGACCGAAAAGGTCTTGAGCGGTCGATCAATGGCGCGCGCCGCCAGCGCTGCGATGAGGGAGGAGTCCAGCCCACCGGACAAGAAGGCGCCAACTTCGACATCGGCCACCATCCATTTTCGCACCGCTGCCTCCAGGACCAGGCGCAACTCGCGCCAGATGGGCTCGGGATCCTCCCCCGGAGCCAACTCGGCGGCGCCCTGGGGCATACGATACCACTGGCGAATGCCGTCTATGCTATCGAACAGGGCGCCGGGATCGATCGTTTCGACCTGATCCAGTCCGAGGCCGTCGAAGGCTTTCAGCTCGGAGGCCAAGGCCAGTCCTTCGCCGAGGCGGGCGATGAAGAGCGGCTTGATGCCGAGAGGGTCGCGGGCGGCGATGATCCGCTGCGGGGTGGCCAGCACGAAGGCGAACATGCCATCGAGCTTGGAGATCCAGCGCAGTTCGCCGGTGCGGAAGAGGTGCAGAATGGTTTCGCTGTCGCTCTGGGTTTCGAAGGCACTCTCGCCGAGGATGGCTCGTAGATCGGCATGATTGTAAATCTCGCCATTGGCCACGAGCAGATTTTCGGCGCAGGACATCGGCTGGGAGCCGTTTTCGGGCCCAACGATGGCGAGGCGGCAATGAGCCATCACGGCGGGCACATTCGGAGCCTGGGTCACCCGCACCTCGTCGGGTCCGCGATGGGCGATCTTGTCAATCATCCGGCGCGCGAGAGCCGGATCATTGATCTTCCAGAGGCAGACGAAGCCACACATCGAATACCGGTCAGTCTTCGATGGAGTGTTGCGCGAGAAAGTTCTCGGGAATGGAGGCCGTCATGCGACCTACCAGCGCGTAGTAAAACAGCTGAGTTCCTTCCATGGAGAGCCGGTGGCGATAGAGCTCGAGATGATAGACGTCGAGATACTCGGAAAAAATCAGCTCGCGGATGAGTCGCGAGAATCCGGCCCGGTCGGAGTGGTCCAGAAAGCTGTCCTTGATGTTGAAAGCGAGCCAGCCGTCGGTGCGGACCAGCTTCATGGCGTTGAAGAAGGCGCGGGGTGGAATATCGCCGAAGCCGAGAGCCGCCACAGAAGTGAGACAGTCGAAGTGCCACTCCCGGAGTTCCTCCTCAGATTGCGGGCATAACCGGGTGAAGTCCTCGACGTAATAGTCGTCATATATCTCGGGCCGGTCGCGATGGGCGGCGGCGCGAGCCTCCAGGATGATGTCGGCCCCGACGAGGCGAGCCACCCCCTGGTTCTTGAGTTCTTCTCCCATCATGCCGTTGCCGGCTCCGAGGTCGAGGACGCGCAGCTCCGTAGCGGGCTCGTTGGCGGTCTGCAGGGCGCGCTGGAGCAGTTCGGTGACTTTCTTCGGAGAGCTGCACTTGAGCCGATCGTAGAAGAGCTGCTCGTAGAGGCCGGGACGATTGTAGATCTTGGCGTAGTCGTGGAACCGCAACTTCACGGGTTCTCCGTCCTCAATGAGATGAAAGAACACCTCGTCCTGCGCCAGCTGGTGGGCGTCGGCGGGCGGGAACTTGATGCGGTAGCGTTCGGGGAGCGGATGAGCGTAAGGTGTTGTGTGCATGGTCAGTGTGGGCTGGTTGGTCGTGTTCGTGATCAAAAGTGGTTGTCAACGGAGATCTTGATTCAAAAAGGC
>CAUZKZ010000151.1:0-11032 GCA_963580345.1 Verrucomicrobiia bacterium
AGGATGGTGGTGTCCTGCACCGCAGCCGAAGCGAGGAGGCGCACGTAGAAATCGGCCGTGGCGTTGATAGGGACGTTGTTGATCCGCAGAATCAGGTCGCCCGGCCGCAGGTTCCGGTCATCGGCCTGGCTTCCTGGCAGAACCGCGGAAACGAGCACCCCCTGGCCGCGGAGGGTGAGCTTCTGGACGGTGAGACCGATAGTCCGGGCGATCTTGTCGTCGCTGGCAGTCCGCGAGGCGGGCTCTTCGCGGGCGATCACCCTGGCTTCCTCGGCGTCTATCACGGTGGCGAGGAGTTGGAGCTTTTCCCCATTGCGCCAAACATCGATGGATACGTCCTTCCCCACCTTGGTGCGCTGGATCAGGCTGAAAAAATGGAGCCGGCTTTCCACCGGCTGGCCGTCGTAGGTGAGCACCACGTCGAGGGGCTTGAGGCCGGCCTTGTGGGCGGGGGAATTGGACACCACATCGAAGATGAAGGCTCCCTTCTCGCCCTCGTATCCGCTTTGCCGGCGGGCCTGGAGATCCCAGTCGTAGCTCTGTACTCCGAGCCAGCCGCGCATCGCCCGGCCGCGTTCCAGGATCTGTTCGAAGACCTCGCGGACATCATTGGAGGGAATCGAAAAGCCCACTCCGACCGAGCCCTGGTGCACCGTATCGGGGGAGTAGATCGCTACATTGATACCGATGATCTCCCCGAAGATGTTGATGAGAGGGCCCCCGGAGTTTCCCGGGTTGATGGCGGCATCGGTCTGAAAAAGGTCCCGTTGCTTGTCGGAAAAGGAGCGCTCCTTGGCGGAGATGATGCCCTTGGTAATCGTCTCCCCGAGACCAAAGGGATTGCCGATTGCGAAGGCGTGTTGTCCCTGGCGCACGCGATCCGAGTCCCCGAACTTGAGGGCTTGGAACTCGCGATCCTTGGCCTTGATGCGAATGACGGCGATGTCGAGAACGCTATCCTCTCCGATTACGATGGCGGGATAGGTCTTACCGTCGTGGAGCGTGACGCTGATCTCCGACTTGCCGTCGGTGACGTGCTGGTTGGTCACGACGTGTCCCTCTTCCGAGACGATCACCCCCGATCCGATTCCGGCCACCGGGTAGCGCTGCTCGTAGACCCGGCCGAAGAGATCGCGGAACAACTGGCTCTTCATTCCCTCGGTGTGGAGGCTCACCACGGAGGGCACGACTGCGGCGGTCAGTTTTGCGTACTCGTCGTCGAGGCGCCTGAGCAACTTCACGTCGTCGGGTTCGAGAGCGGACTCGTTGCTGAGGGTGTAGTCTTCGGGGACGAAGGTCTCCCGCTTGGTCTTCTTCCGGAAATCGAAGATGTCGAAGATGCCCTCTCCTCCCTGCACCCGCCGGAAAATGAAGACGGCCAGGAAGGCGAAAAGGAAAACGCCGACAAGGACTACAAAACGCCGAAATCCTTCATTCATGCTACAGGGGGTGAATCTTGGCAACAATGCCCCGAGGTTTCCGGGGGATAAAGCGGAATATCAGCCCCGGTTTGTTCATCCGCGTCCCAGGAGTTCGCGCCAGGCCCCTCCGAGGTGCCGGGCCGTGTCGCCTGCGAGGAGAGATTGCTCCGATTCAGAGCCGGTGGCAAGGGCCAGTTCGGAAGCCCGACCCGCCAGCCACGCCCCCGCCCGCGCGGCGTCCAGCGGGGCCAATCCGCCCGCCAGGAGAGCGGCGAGCAGGCCGGTCAGGACGTCGCCCTGCCCACCGGTCGCCATCCCCGGGGTCCCGGTACTGTTGAAGTGCAGGTCCTGCTCCGGAGCGGTCACGATGGTGCGGGCCCCTTTGGAGAGCAGGGTGCAGGGGAAGAGTTCGACGAAGCGGCGTGCCGTCTCGGCCCGGCCGAGGGACGCTGCTTCCGGAAGGAGACGCCGAAGTTCCCCGGGATGGGGAGTCACCACCATTCGTTCGTGCAGGATGCCGGCGGGGCCCTCCTCCGCGACGAGATTGAGGGCATCGGCATCGACCACGAGCGATCCCTCGAAGCGGGAGAGGAGTTCGCACAAGCCGGCGCGATTGTCGCCGGCAAGGGTCCCGATCCCGGGTCCGGCTGCCAGCACGTCGATCTTTTCGGAGAGCACTGCGCGGTAATTCGCGATGGGCTTCACCATCGCTTCCGGCGGAGGGCCGGCCGAGACCACGAGCGGATAGTGGTTTTCGAGAACGTAGAGGGAAACCAGGCCGGCCCCGCCCCGTAGCGCACCGGCTGCACTGAGTAGGGCAGCCCCTAACAAGCCGGGCGAACCGGCGACAATTCCGACCCGTCCAGCCTCGCCCTTGTGCATGTCAAAGCGTCGCGGGGGGAGGAGGCCCCGCAGGTCTTGCGGCGTGACGACCCGGTCACCGCCTGCCGGAGGGGGCAGTTCTTCGAGCGGAACCACTTCCAGGCGCCCCACGTGACCGGTGGCGGCGTCAGCCACCAGGCCGGTCTTGGGAACCCCGATCGTGACGGTGAGGTCGGCCCGGACCGCCCCCTCAAACGGATCGCCGCGGTCGGCATCGAGTCCGGAAGGGATATCGACGGCCACCACGATCGCGCCGGCCTGCTCGCGAAGCTGGTTCATCTCGCCGGCGAGCGCGGCGAGGGGTTCGCGCAACGGACCCCGCGCCCCGATTCCGAGGAGGCCGTCGAGCAGCAGGAGGGGCCGGGGAAGGTCGAGGGGATCGAGCTGCCCGCTCTGCAGGGCGACGCCTTCCAACTCGCGAAGCTTGCGCCGGGGCAGGACTCCGAGGTCATGGGGAGGGTAGGAACCGCGGGCCACGAGGCGCCAACCCGCATCGCGTAGAACCCGGAGCGCCACGAGGGCATCCCCGCCGTTATTCCCCCGGCCCAGGTAGGCCACCGCGGTTCCGGGCCGGGGATAAAGGCCACGCAGGGCCTCGCCGAGGCGGCGGCCGGCCTTATCCATCAACTCCTCGGCGGAGACCCCGCCTCGAAACGCCTCCTTTTCAAGGGCGCGCATCGCTTCGCAACTCACGAGAGCCATCGGCCCGATGGTCAGGTATCCCGTGAAGCGGGCCAAGGCTATTTCAACGCGGGAATTTTCGGGGCTCTCCCCCTCAATGGGACCGGCGGTATTTCGCGATCCCCTCCGCGATGCCCCGGGCAATGGAGTTGCGGTAGGAGCCCTTCTTCATGCGGGCGCGCTCCCGGGAGTTGCTCACGAAGCCGCACTCGACCAACACGGCGGGGTTCCTGGCGTGGCGAATCACGAAGTAGCGGGCAAATTTGACGCCGCGGTTGGAGGCGCTGACCCGCCGATGCATGCCGTCGTGAATGTGCCGGGCCAGGGAACGGCTGGCTCCGCTGTGATAAAACGTCTCCAGGCCGCCCACGTCGCGCTTCCACGTGTAGTTGTAATGGATGCTGACAAAAATGGAGTTGCGATAGCGATTCCCGATCGCGGCCCGCATGGGGAGGGAAATGAAGGTATCGCTTCGGCGCGTCATGACGGTGCGATAACCACTTGCCTTGAGGTAGTGCTCCAGGCGCATGGCGGTGTCCAGTGCGAGGTGCTTCTCGTACACCTTCCCAGAGTGGCCCCCAATATCATGGCCTCCGTGACCAGGATCGATCACCACATACTTGAAGGGAGCGGCACCCGCGCAGAGGCCGGTAACCATGAGCCCGAGCGCCCCAAGGACGGCCCGTTTCAGCAGAGAACAGCGAAAGAACATGACAGGTGGGTATTTAGTAAGAGATCCTTATTATATGGGATTATTAATCAAACTAGACCGTTCGTGCAACGCTTTTCTTGGAAGAACGCTCGCGATGGTCTCAAAAAAGGGGCGGGGACATGCGGAGTTTAGCGGTATGTGAGACTGGGGCGCTCGGAAAGACGGCGAATTTTGGCGCGCCGACGCGTCTCAGCTTTGGGGTCGTGGGGCACGCCGTTTTTCACCACGACCTGGCCGTTGCCGAAGGTGAGGAGGCCGGGTTGGCCGGCGGCCCCTCGTTTGAAATAGCTGGTCCCCAGCTGCTTCCCGTCGGGACTGACCCGGGCGTGCGCAAAGACGCCAGGCGAAGCAAGGAAGAGGACGTGGAGATTATTCTTCCCATCCACCGTGGACGTCGGCTTCTTGAAGGAGAGGGCATCGCCCAGCTTGAAGGCTCGCAGGGTGCGGCCGGTCCGGACCTCCACCAGATGCACGTAGACCGAGGATCGCTTGGAGGAATTGAAGGTCGAGACGCGATATTCCCTCACGTTCCGGCTGGCGGGATCCCCGATGCGCTGGGTGTATTGGGTGTGCCCCTTGGTGACGCTGAAACTGATCCGGTTCGAGTTGAAGATGCCGGCCTTCCCGGGCAGGCGCACCACGGCGTGGCCACCGTAGTTCCCGAGCTCGGAAACGCGATAGAGGGCATTGAGATCGACCGTCTTCGAAACGCTCTGGCCGGCCGGCACCCGCGTACTGCGGAAGTTGATGGTGCCGAGAGGGCTCAAGGTGGCTCCGCGCGAATTACGCAGCGAGAAGTCGAGCCAGCTCACCGGGCGCCGGCCCCCGGAATCGGCGTGGAGGAGAAGCTCGCGCCCCGCGTGATTGGTGAGCGTCACGATCGCCAGGACCGGCTCATGGGCAATGTACTGGCGCTTCGACATCCGCACCTCGACCCGCACCTGTGCCTCGAGGCCCAGCGCACCCGCGAAGAAAGCGAGAAGCACAAGCAGAGAAAGAATCCGGGGATAGGGCATCAGAGGGCAAGGCTAGGCCGACCGGATTAAGCTCAATTGTGTACAGCCTCGCAAGGCAAAGTCTTGGCCCCCCCCATATTTTGTGTATAAGCCGGGTGGGTTCAGAACAGCTACCACAGATAAGGTATCAGGGGGCTCTGTCCCGCACGATTCGAAAGCCGAGGTCGGGGCGCCGGACTTCACGGGTTGGCAGCCAGGCGCGGCCCCCCACCCCGCTGCGGAGCTGCAGGTAGGACCCTCCACAAGCCACCGGGCTCTTTGGATTCATCGGAAAGGCGGGATTCCGGGCCGAATCGTGGACCCACTCCGAGACGTTCCCGGCCAACCCGTAAACCCCCCGTGGGGTCCGGTCCCCGGATTCCGAATCCACCGGCCCGCGCCCGGCGGGCTCCAGGCATACCCCCTGCGATGCCGCGAACCACTCCGCCTGGCTCGGTAGACGCCCGCCCTTCCAGGTGGCGTAGGCGTGGGCGTCCCACCAATCGATCCGCGTCACCGGGTGGTTGGGATCGAGTGGCAAGCCATCCACCGCGGCGCCGCTTCGCGCGGCGGTCAGAGACGATTCCCAGCCGTCGGGAATGTGGTCGTGCTTGATGGCCGGTTGGTCGTGGTGATCATAACCGCAGCGCTTGCTCTCCGGCAGCGCTGCGAGGACGTCGAGAAATTCGGCGTACTCCGCGATTGAAACTTCGTGGGCATCGATCCAGAACCGCTCCAATTTCACCGTCTGGCCGTCGGGCTCCTGGTAAGACCCGCCCGGGATCTCGATCATGGCCGCAAGATCGCGCGCTTGCGGGGGCGGATCGCGATTGGCGAGGAAGAGCCCGCCCGCCGCCAGCGCCGCCACCACCAGTACCCCGGCCAGCAAGCCGAGGAGGGCTTTGGGATTTCGTTGACCGGAAGGCGGATCGTGAAGCGGCCCGGTCTTGATGGCCTGCGAAGCGACCTTGGCACCCTCGGAAAGTTCCTGCTCCAGCTTGCGCGCGAAGTCCGCGATCTGCGTCCAGGTGAGGAGAGTGCCCCCCTCCCCGGCCATCATGTTCAGGAGGGTGCAGGTGCGGGTCGCGCCGGACCTGTCGCCTTTCATGAGGTCCTGGAACAATTCCGCCAGGAGGTGCCGGTCGTGACCCTCCACCGCGGGGTCCGGGTCCGCCGCCACCGCGAGATTGGAGATCCGCACCACCTCGTGATCGCCCCGGACCAGGTGGCGGGGATCCAGCGAGAGGGTCGCGATCCGGCGCTGGGCCAGGTTGTCCATCGCGCCCGCGATCTGCCGGAGGAAGGTTGCGATGGTGCCCGGCGGGAAGGCGGCGCCGCGGTTGCGGAGGTCCTCGAAATTTTCGCCGCGCAGCAACTCGCGGGTGTAGAAGACGGCGTCGCGGTCGTGCACCGCCTCGTAGACGGAACCGATTCCGGGATGATCCACGGCGGCCTTGGCCCGCACGTCGGCCAGGAATTGCTCCACCAGTTCCGCGTCGGCCTCAACGCCGGGCTTGAGCCGCTCCAGCACCACAGCCCGGTTCACCGAGATCTGTTCGGCCTGGTAGGTCCGGGTCCGGGTCCCTTCCGACCTCAGCTCGCCCAAGCGGTAGTCGCCGAGTCTCACTTCTTCCTGGGGCTGTTCAGCGGACCCGGGCATCGGACCTCCTCATCGATCGGGAACCGCAGCGCCGTTGCAGGATTCACGGACCGAGTCCCACATAGGTTTCCATAGTCAAAACAACAAATCCCAATTGCAACCCCTCCGAGGACTCCTGAATTCCGGACTTGGAACCTGCGGACCGCGTGGCGCGCGGGCCACGGATCAGGCTTCCCGCGACACCCGGAGTCACTTCACCGCCGCGGTAACGGGGGCAGCAGGGGATTGGCCTCGTTGAGATCCTCCGGAATGAATTCGTCCGGAATGAAGAGAGGATTGGCTTCCGGGACATTGCGTTGTCTCGCGAGGGTCCGGGGCCACGCCTGGTGATCGAGCAGCTCCTCTTTGTAATGCATCTCCACCACCTGGCCAAAGTATTTTCGCACCCCGAGGAGTTGCTCGTCCCGGTCGTCGGCGGGCGGGATGATGTACGTGACTTGCAGCAGCTCCTCCCCGGTGTCTTTCCAGTTCACCGGCTTGGTGAGCCACTTGTATTCGCGCTTGCTGGCTGCCAGGGCCTCGTGAATCTCGCCGTCCAGCTTATCGAAGAAGAAGATATCCACCTTCACCAGTTTATCGTCGATGTCCTGGTCGGGAGCCGCCATGATGGGAACCGTCAAAATAATCTTCTCGCCTTCCTGCACCCGCTTGTCGTTGAAGTGCCGAATGCGGCCGAGGGTCAGCTTGCCCTCCATCTTCTGGGCGGACTCGAATCCATGGCTGAGTTTGTGGGCAGCCAGGTCCTGCAGGCTTCCGGCCTTCCTCGGACCCAGCGCAAAGACTTTCTGGTAGTGGTCCGCAGCCTTGTCATAGACGCCCATGGCCTCGAAAAGCTCTCCAAACTGGTAAAGAACCGTCGCGTTTTCGGGGTCCTTCTGATTGGCCTCCTCGAGCTTCACGATCGCAGCCCGGATATCATCGCGCACGCGGGCTTCGCGGGCCTCCTGCACCAGCCGCTCCACCACCGGATCCGCGATGAGGGGCGCCTTCAGGATGGGAGCCTCGGCGGGCGGGGCGGAGGCGACCGTCGCGCTCCCCTTCTTCGCGGCGGGAGCCTTCGCGTCCGGAAGAGCCGTCTTGCCACCCGCAGTCTCCAGGGCGGGCACGGACGGAGCGGCCTCATCCTGGTGCACTGCCAGCGCCACGTACTCGGTGCGGACTCGTTCCACCACCAGAGGTTCGCTGGCCACCTGGTTGCGCAGCGCCACCCCGACGGCAACCAGTTCCACAAAGGCCACGAGGGCGAGCATCCAGCATGCGGCGTGGAAGGTGCCGAGTCGCAGAGGGGATCGAGGCGTTTGGGACGACACGGGGCCGGGAACGTAGCGATCCGCCCCAGCAACGTCAATGACTCGATCGGGGTACAAATCTGCAGGAAAACCCTCCGAAACCAGGGTCAATTGACCTCTTCTGCCCAAACGAACACCCTTCCCATTTCTCGGCGGAGACACTTAATCCGGACCCGGTCTTTGCAAGGACGGAGCTTCGAATGTATCTGTCCTTCGCCTTGCCCCGCCGTCTTCGCTCCGCTCCGGCGTTTCGCCCCATCGATCTCGCCCTTGCCCCGGTCGAGGTGGCGGCCGCCCTGCGCCATCTCCCCGGACTCGCCTTCTTCGACAGCTCCGGCAATCTTTCCGCTTCCCAACCGCTCTCCCTCATCGCCGCCCGCCCGGAGCGAATTGTGCACGGATCCCTTGCCGACCTGCGCCAGCTCCGCTGCGACCTGCGCGAGCGCCAGATCGATCGCCCCGATTGCGGATTTCCGCTCGGGGCTGCCTGCGGGTGGATCGCCTATGACGGAACCTTTCGCTTTGGTCTCTACCAGAATCTTCTCGTCTATTCCCACTCCGCTCGCCAATGGTTCGAGGTCGGCTCGCTCCTGGACGATCTGCAACCCCTCGCCCTGCCCGAGGTGCCGCCCACCCCCCGGTGGACCAGCAACTTCACCCGCGCCGCCTTCATCAATGCGGTCCGAGCGGCGCAGGAGTACATTGCGAGCGGGGACATCTACCAGGTGAATCTCTCGCAGCGGTTCCGTACCACCCTCGCTTCCGGGAAGAACCTTTTCGCCCTTTACGACCGCTTGCGTGCGGTGTCCCCCGCTCCCATGGCGGCCTACCTGCACACTCCCACCCGCGAGATCCTGTCCTCCTCCCCGGAAACCTTCCTGCGCATGCACGGGCGATCGATCGAGACCCGCCCCATCAAGGGAACCCGTCGACGCTACCGCGACCCGGAACTCGACAGCCGCTCCGCCTTCGAGCTGCAGACCTCCGAAAAGGAGATCGCGGAGCTGGTCATGATCACCGACCTGGAACGCAACGACCTGGGCCGGGTGTGCGAATACGGCAGCGTGAAGGTCACCGAAATGCTCAAGCACGAGCGTCTCGAACAGGTTCACCACCTCGTCTCCACCGTGACCGGGCAGCTGCGGGAAGAGGCCGATCAGCTCGACGCCCTGCAGGCCTGCTTCCCTGGCGGAAGCATCACGGGAGCACCCAAGAAACGCGCCAGGGAAATAATCGCGGAACTCGAGACCGTTCCGCGCGGACTCTACACCGGCGCCATCGGCTACCTCGGCTTCAACGGCGAGAGCCAGTTCAACATCGCGATCCGCACCCTCGTGCGGGAAGAGAAGACCCTCGCCTACGGCGTGGGCGCCGGAATCGTGGCGGACTCCATTCCCGAAATGGAATATGAGGAGACCTTGCAAAAGGCGGAAGGGCTCAGGATGGCCTTCGGGCCGTTGTAGGGCGGGCGCCCCGCCGACCGGAGCCCCTTCATCGACCCTCACCGTCGCAGGCGCCCCTATCCACGCCCACGCCGCCAACCATCCGGCCTTTTCCCTCACTTCTTATTTAAACCGGAAGGTCACCCCGGAGAACAGCGTGAAATCCTCGGAGGGATTGTTGAGCCCGAGGAGCCCTCCCGCGTCGAACTGCAGGTTCTCGTTGACCTGGAAGGTGACCCCCGCGCTGGCAAGCGATTCGTAGGGCAGCTCGCTGACGGTGCCCACGTACTCGATGAATGCTCCGAGTTGCTCCGTGATGGAAACGCCGAGCACTGCGGTGTAGGAAAGGGCCCAGTAGTGCCCGACGCCGGCGTCGAAGTTCTGTGCCACTTCGGCCTGCAGACCGAGCCCGAGATTCTCGGCCAGGTCCCACCCGAACGGAACGATCAATCCGCCTTCCCACTCGTGGTTGCTCACGTCGGTGCCGGTCGGGATCTTGACGTAGGGCAGGAGCCCCCCGGCAGTCGCACCGCCTCCGTCGTTGCCCCACAGGTTCCACTTGAAGCGCACCTCCACATCACCGATGCCATGCGCCTCCGCGAGTCCCATCGCGGTCCGCTCGCGCTCGTGAACGTAGGGCTGGAGAACGAGTTGCAAATCGCTCTGCGAGGTCGTCCCGAATTTCACGTTCGTCTCTCCAAGCACCCACGATTCAAAATCGGTGCCCCCCGTGTCGTCCTTCGTCAGGGAGAAGAAACTGCTCTCGATCTGCCACATCCCCCGCGGAACCGTGAGGGGACTTTCCGTGCTGTCGGGACGGTCGGCGGAGAGAGCGCGAACCGGCGGTTCGAGGGCCAGAACGAACGGCGCGGGGAGCCCCAGAAGGACGATCGCGCCTCGGCCCACGCTGAATATCAAGGAGTTCATGGGCGGGAAATTAGGCTCTCCTAATAGACTTAGGCAAGGCTTAAATTGTCCGCCCTCTCGACCCCCTTGACATCGGCCCGCCCGGACCATCGTCCGGCCGCCATGATCAAGGGGTCCACGCTTTAAACCGGAAGGATGAAACCCGGAACTTAGCGCCTTCTTCCCCGGAAGCGGTTGCGCGGATCGCGCTCGTCGAAGGTGGCGGCATCGCGGTAACGGAGAATGCCGTAGTGGCGCAGATTGCGAATGAAGCCCTTGGCGTCGTCCTTCACTTCCCGGTCATAGGCCAGGGTGCCGAGGAGACCGTCGCCGTTCTTGACGCTCCTGATTGTGTCGCTGGCGTCACTGGCGGCCTGCGCGACCTCGTCAGCAGCCTCCGCGATGGAGTTCACCGCCCTCGGAACCTTCTCGATTGCGGGGCCCAACCTGCTGATCTCCGAGGAAGCCTGCGCAAAGGTGCCCTGCGCTTCCTCGGCGGCCTGGTCGAAACTCTTGATCGCCAGCTTGGCATCCCCGATCAGCGGCTTGATGTCCATGCTGGCGTCCCTGATGGATCCCGTGGCATCCCGGAGGTCGGCGAGAGCCCCGGTGAAGTTCTCCATGTTTTCATCGGCGAGAATGCCGCTGTTGACGCGGTCGATGCTCTCGGTGAGCAGCCCCGTGACCGACCGTAATTCGTCGAGGGCGTTGTCGATCTTGCTGAGGGTGTTACGGCCGCGCGCCATAAGGACTGCGGCGTTGGACGCGATGGTCTCGGCGTCGCCCTGCAGGGCCTCCAGCCCGCTCGGTCCGCCGCCTTCGATCACATCGTTGGGGCCGAGGTCCTCGAAATAATCTCCGTTCCGTTCCTCGCCCGGTTTCGGCGGGGTGATCATGATGGCCTTGTCGCCGAGAAGACTGAGGGACGAGATCTGGATGATCGACTTCGTGTCGAGCTTCGGCGTGTCCTCCCGGATCGCCATCTCCACCACCACCCGTCCGTCGTCGGTCAGCTTGGGCTCCTTCACGACCCGGCCCACCTGC